>JBEKED010000375.1:0-3055 GCA_050014035.1 Terriglobales bacterium | reverse complement strand
TTTGCTGGATGGAGCCGTGCGCGTCTCCCATCCACAAACCGGCATGGGCGTCGAGTTTACGGGAGCCCCAGCGCACGAGCGGCAGGCGCGCGTGGAGGAACTGATCAACCGGCTGAAAACTAATCGCGAAGTGCCGAAAATCTTCGTGGGCCGAAAAGAAGAACGCAAACCGGCTCGAAAAGTCGAATCATCAGATCAAGCAGCCGACGCAACTGCAACCGACGAATTGTCCGACGACCCGCTCCTGCAACTGATCCGCGAGGGGCCGTCCCTTTCCGCGGAGCAATTTCTGAACGACTTGCACGCCCAGCGTCTGGGCAAGCGGCGCGACCCGCGCATCGACATCGCGTTGCCAGTCCTGCTCACCGGAACCGACGTTGGCGGCCGTCCTTTGGATCAGAGAGTCTTCACCGTCAATATCAGTCGACGAGGCGCGTTGTTGGAGGGCATTCACGGAATGCTGCGGCCCAACGACAAAATCGTGCTCTCGCGCGCGCAACACAAGGAAGACTTTCGCGTCGCCTGGGTAGGAGAAGATGGCACGCCGGCCGCCGGCCAGATCGGAGTGGCCGCTGTCGATCCCAACACTTCGTTTTGGAGCGAGGTGCTCGAAACCATGGTGCAGTCCCGCCTCGACACGGCCAGCATCCGCCACCGCGGAAATTAGCAGTAAGTGTGGCGCGGGCGCCCTCGCCCGCGTCAGCCGCGGCGAGATGGGCCGTGAGCCGCCCGCCCGTAACTGACAACAGTGTTACACTGCCTCGCCAGAGGACTTTTGTGGCAAAGAAATTCACGTCATCCGAGGGAAATAGCGAACGAGACCAGGCACTCGGAATGGGCGCGAAGATTACGCGCCGCGATTTTTTGAATGGAGTCGCATTAACCGTCGGAGCAGCCACCACCTATGGCATCGTTCCTCTCGAAATGTGGGCGGCGGCCGCAGCCGATCCGCAACCCGAAGCCCAGAACATCGCAGGCTACTACCCTCCAGGCAAAACCGGCCTGCGCGGCGATCACCTCGGATCGTTTGAAGCGATGCACAAAGTCCGCGACGGCGCTTTCTGGAAAGATGCGCCCAAGCCCGTGGATACAGGCGAATCCTACGATCTGGTAATCGTCGGCGGAGGCATCAGCGGACTCGCAGCCGCGCACTTCTTCCGCAAGGCAATGGGTGACAAGGCGCGTGTCCTGATTCTCGAAAACCATGACGACTTTGGCGGACACGCCAAACGCAACGAATTCCGCACCGGCGGCCGCACGATTCTAGGGTTCGGCGGCACCTACTCTATTGAAAGCCCCGCACCCTATAGCGCAGTCGCCAAGGCTCTGATCGAAGAACTCGGCATCGATGTGCCTTCGTATCCCAAGTATGTCAGCAAAGATCTCTACCGTTCGCTCGGTCTGAAGCCGCGCATTTTCTTCGACAAAGAAACCTTCGGCGCCGACAAGCTCGTAAGAAACGCGGTGCATAGCGGAGGCGATGAGAGCGGCATCAACGATGATGCTCGCGAAGCGGACAGGCGGGAGTTTCTAAAAGACACGAAAAGAAGGCGCGCCTGGCGCGCATGAGCTACGCGAAATACCTGACCGATACCGTCGGCGCCAGCGACGAAATCGTGAAGTTGTTCCAAGCCTTCCCCCACCCGCTCTTCGGCGTGGGCATTGATGCCGTGGCTGCGCAAGACGCGTGGGGCCTTGGTTTGCCGGGATTCGACGGCCTCAAGCTCGATCCCACCCCCGGCAAGGGAATGAACCGCGATTGCATTCGCAACGACGAAGCGGAAAAGTACTTCTTCCACTATCCCGACGGCAACGCCACCATCACGCGCCTGCTGGTGCGCCAACTGATCCCAGCGGCCATTCCGGGTAATTCCGCCACGGATGTAGTACTGGCGAAGGCCGACTACGCGAAGCTAGACGAACCATCCTCTTCGATGCGCATCCGGCTCAACAGCACCGTGGTCAAGGTCAACCACCGCGGCAATCCTGCATCCGCCAAAGAAGTGCAAGTCAGCTACTTTGCCGGGGACGAGCTCAAGACGGTGCGCGCCGCCAACTGCATTCTGGCGTGCTGGCACGTGGTGATTCCCTACATCGCGCCGGAATTGCCGGAGGCGCAGAAAGCAGCGCTGGCTTCGGCGCAGAAAGTTCCTCTCCTCTATAGCAACGTACTGCTCCGCAACTGGACTGCGTTTCAGAACCTTGGTGCCAGTGGAATTTACGCGCCCGGCATGTACCACACCGGCGTCAACCTCGACCTTCCCGTCAGCATCGGTGGCTATGAATGCACAAAAAAGCCCGACGAGCCGATCGTAGTCCACATGATGAAAGCAGCCTGCAAGCCCGGACGTCCCGCCCGCGAGCAGCATAAGCTGGGGCGCATCGAGCTCTATACCACGACGTTCGAAACTTACGAACGCCACATTCGCGAGCAACTCGCCCGCATGCTCGGCCCTGGCGGATTCGACCCCGCTCGAGACATCCTGGAAATCACCATCAACCGCTGGCCGCACGGCTACGCCTACGAATACAATTCGCTGTTCGATCAGTTCTGGCTCGAAGGCACCGAGACTCCATGCCAGCTAGCGCGCAAGCCATTCGGAAGGCTAGCCATTGCCAACGCCGACGCCGATGCCTACGCCTACACCGACTGCGCGATAGATCAGGCATACCGCGCCGTTCAGGAACTGAAGAAGCAGTAAGTGTGGCGCGGGTGCCTCGCCCGCGTAAACCGCAGCAATAAAATATACCGTGGGGATGGACAATCTAAAGCTAAAGCGCGCGAGAGTTTGCCTCTAGCGAGTTACCCATGAAGATCACGATGATCGGCCACAGCACGGTTCTGATCGAAGTTGCAGGCACCCGCATCCTCACCGACCCTTACTTCGGACTGCGCGGTAATCCCGCCTACGCAAGGCCGCGGCCGCCGGCCCGCACGCGAGAGGAATTGAGCAACGTAGATCTGGTTCTCGTCTCCCACAATCACTTCGATCACGTCGACCGCCGATTTCTTCGCGCCTTGCCGCAGTCCGTGCCGGTCCTGGCTCCCGCAGCC
>JBEKED010000374.1:0-2761 GCA_050014035.1 Terriglobales bacterium | reverse complement strand
CTGCCGCCCTTGATTGCGGATTGTAGAGTACGGCCCGGTTTCAGGTCGGCCACAGTCGACTCAAACGCGGAATCGTCCCCATAGATCGAGAACGGAGTACCCGATTGCAAGGTCAGAATTCCCGACACGCTCCAGGAGTTGAGCGCTTTTTTACCGAAAGCCGAGCTTCCATGATAGACGCCCGGCAGATCATATAAATAACTGGCAACGAAGCGATGCCGCCGGTCGAAATCCGAAGAGCCGTAGTTGTGCTGTTCGTTGACCATGTCACCCGGCAGCAAAGTGATATCGCTCACGGGGCTCCCGGAGTAGTAATCAAGAGAATGCGACCAGGTGTAGCTGAGCAGCATTTGCAGGCCGTGAGAGAAGCGCTTGGTGAGGGAGGTCTGCAGCGAGTTGTAATTGGAATTCGAGTTGCTCTTCATCAGGAAGCTGCCCAACCCAGGAGCGGTCAGATTGGCAAAGCCGGGGAAGAAAGGTCCGCTCTGCGCCGTCGTCAAGCCGTAAACTCCCGCGTCACCAGGAAGCGCCTGATTGAACGAGAACAAGCGCGGGAACTTGCGCCCCTCCGTCCCCACATAGCCCACGTCGAGTAGCCAGTTATCGGCGATGCTGGTCTGCAATCCAAGGTTGAAGGTTTGTATGTAAGGGATGGCCCAGTCCTGCAGGTCCGGATAGAGGCCAGTGGCCGGAACGGGATAAGCGGCTACGGAGGTCGCGGGGTACAAGGTCACCGGCAGGAATGCCGGATATCCTCCCAGTGGAAAAACGCCAGGATTGCCGCTGATGGTCAGCGGGAAGGCGCTGGGTAGCGGAACCTGCACAAATGGATTCTCGTTCGGCGTGCCGATCGCCGTGGCCAGCATTTCGTAGGGCATGTTGAACAACTGGCTGTTGAATAGGCGCATGTTGGGACGGTCATAGAAAATGCCGTAGCCGCCACGCAGGACCTTCTTGCCCGAGTCTCCCAGTTGATAGCTAAAGCCTACCCGCGGTCCGAAGTTCTTGTAATTGGGTTTGACCAGGCCGTCGCCAACTTTAGGAAATCCAGGCAAGTTTCCATTGCCCGCCTGGACGAATCCGCCAGTGACGACCTGGCCGATGCCAGGTACAGTAACCGTGGTGGCCTCGGAAGGTATGAAGCCAACAAAACGGCCCTGCGTCTCGGTAGTGGGACCGAAATAGTCGTAACGCAGTCCCAGGTTAAGCGTGAGCCGACGCGCGATCTTCCAATCGTCCTGGAAGAAAGCGGAAAAGTCGTTGGCCCGATTGTGCAGGCCGTTGGTACCCGAGCCAATCACGGAGAGGCCGTTCAGTCCGCTTAAAAAGTCTTTGATCACACCGCAGTCGGCTTGTCCTCCAGCTCCGAGCGACCCAGGGCACGAAGGGGCGCTAAATCCGAGATAGAACATCTCTCCGTTGGGAAACACATCGAAATAGGGAGCGTCCAGCATTTGGCGCTTGTATTCGCCGCCGTACTTGAAAGTGTGCCCGCCCTTGGTCCACGTCATCGTATCGCCAATACTCTTGGTGTCCGTTGCCGCGTAGTTAATGCCCAGCGGAGACGGGCCCAGCGTGAACATGTTGGTGAATGACATGGTCGGATTAAGCGACTCGATATGGTTGAAGTTAGGCCTACCGAAAGGATGCGTTGGTCAACATCTTCCTCGGTCGGCCATCCCGGCGCCTGCAGCGGGCTGCCGTCGCCAAACTGGTCGTAGAGCGCCTGATTGGTGCGGTTCGCGGCAAAGAAGAACTTGCCAAACAAACGGTTTGCGTTGTTCAGTTTCACATCCAGATTGCTGTTGAACTGATCTTCCTTGTAGGTCGAATTTGAGGGAATCGTTTGCAGCACCGGTTCGCCCGGGTTCCCCGGTGTGCAACCGACACCGGTGGTCACGCCGGGAACGCCGGGAATCATGTACTGTCCATTGGGAAGCTTAGCCGTCAGCACCGCCGCGGCCGTGGGATCGACGAATCCGCCCAAGCCATAGCATGCCGAAAAGGCCGCCAGAGACGCGGGATCGCGTTGCGATCCCAGATACGCAGGCAGAAATTCGGTCGCCAGCGAGTTGGTCAGCGAAGTGCCGTTGGTTTCGCGGCTGCCCTGATAGGAAATAAAAAAACAGGCGCGATCCTTGATTAACGGGCCGCCCAAGGTCCCGCCAAACTGGTTGCGGTCGTAAGTGGGACGCGGCGTTCCAATCGCGTTCAGGAAGAAATTGTTGGCATCCAGATCGGTGTTCCGGAAGAACTCGAAGGCATCGCCATGAAATTTGTTCGTACCGGACTTGGTGACCGCGGCAACGATTCCGCCTGCGTTGCGGCCCTGCGAGGCATCGTACAAGCTGGTCTGCACGACGAATTCCTGCAGCGAATCGATCGAAGGCACGGCGAGATTGGGCAGCGATCCCGTGCCGATCGAGTTCGCATCCACGCCATTGATAACCACACTATTGGAAAGCGAACGCTGGCCGTTGACATACAAGGGCTCATCGCCGCGTCCCAGATCGGAGGAGTTCTGGATAGGCCCCGAGGTTCCCGTAGTCAGGGCGAGCAACTGCTGGAAGTTGCGGGTCGGCAAGGGCAGATCGCGCACCTGGGTCTCATCGATAACCGTACCCTTAGCAGAGCTTTCCGTCTGCACCAGCGGCGTCTCGCCCGTCACTGAAACCGTAGTCGGCGCACCGGCTACCCTCAGGGCAGCGTCGGCGACCGTGGTTTCGGTAATCTGCACCACCACCCCTTCCAGCGTAAGCAA
>JBEKED010000373.1:0-3843 GCA_050014035.1 Terriglobales bacterium | reverse complement strand
CGCTGCTCTAGAAATTCGCTGAGCAGGAAGACTTGCTTCGACAGAGCTTGCGCGCGTTCGTCCTTAGGGAAAAGGTTGGTGAGTTCGTCGCGGAAGACGGTAGCGCAACTTGGTTCGAGGACGACTATGGGCGTGGCCGCTTCGATTTCGGGGAGTAGCTCGTCAATGATCTGGAGGAGCAGAGCCTTTGCGCGATCGAGCATGCCAACATCGTAGAGCGGGCGGCCGCAACAGAGGTGAGCGCGCGGGACGCTGACCTCGAAGCCTGCGGCTTCGAGCACTTCGGCTGCGGCTTTGGCGGTCGACGGAAGGAAGTGGTTGTTGAAAGTGTCGGCCCAGAGGAGGACTGGAACGGCTTCGCGTCGCTGCGCTCCGCTGGACGGACGAATGCGTCCGTCCCTACGTGATTCTTGCCGCTGCCACCAATCTTTGAATGTTTGCGGGGCAAATGCTGGAATGCGGCGCTGGGCGGGGATTCCGGCGACCAGCTTCGCCAGGTCGCGCAGGCCGGGCAGTTGGGTTGTCAGGTTCACCAGGCCGGGCATTCTTGACGCGGCTCTCATCCACAGGTCGATTTTCGAAAGCGCCATGGCTTTCAGCGGGCGGCGATTGGTTTCGTAGTAATGCGACAGGAACTCGGCTTTGTAAGTTGCGACATCGACGCCTACTGGGCAATCGCTTTTGCAGCCTTTGCAGGCCAGGCAGAGGTCTAGCGACTCTTTTACGGCTTCGCTTTGCCAGCCGTCTTTGATGACGTCCCCTTTTGTCATCTCCCACAGCAGGTGAGCGCGTCCGCGAGTGGAGTGTTCTTCTTCGCGCGTGACGCGGTAACTCGGACACATGACCCCGCCGGAATCGTGGCGGCATTTGCCGACTCCTACGCATCGCATGGTCGCGGCGGCCAGGCTGCCGTGGTCGTCGGGAAATTTGAAATGCGTTTCGGGCTGCCAGGGATCGTAGCCTGCGCCTAGGCGAAGATTTTCGTCTAGCCGATAGGGATTGATGAGCTTGCCGGGGTTCATCTTCCAATCGGGATCCCAGAGCGATTTAAACTCGCGGAACGCCTGCATCAACTCGGGGCCAAACATTTTGGGCAGCAGTTCGCCGCGGGATTGGCCGTCTCCATGCTCTCCCGAGATGGAGCCGCCGTAGCGGACGACGAGGTCGGCGGCCTCTTCCATGAACCGGCGGAATTTGCGGATGCCTTCGGTCGATTCCAGATCGTAGTCCATGCGCGTGTGGACGCAGGCGTGGCCGAAGTGTCCGTAGAACGAACCGTCGTAGTGATGGTCCTGCATCAGCCGGCGCAAGTCGCGGAGGTAGGCGCCGAGTTTGTCGGGACCGACGGCGGAATCCTCGAAGCCTTCCCAGCGCAGGGGTTCGCCGGGAACGTGCGCGGTATCAAGCGTGCGTCGGTGAAGAGCTGCATATTGGGCGGAGCTGCGGAGCGATCGAGAACTTCCATCAAGTGGCGCGCCTGGGCTTCGGCTTCAGCGACAGTGTCGGCGCCGAATTCGACCATAAGCCAGCCACAGCCTTCGGGCAACAGCGCGATGGCATCGAGGTTCACGCGCTTGTGGCGGCTCGCATCGACCATGATGTCGTCAAAACCTTCAAGGCCGATGGGGCGATGCTCCATGATCTGCGGGACATGATCAGCGCAGATGTAGACATCGGGCCATCCGATGACGAGCAGTACGCGCGCTGGAGGACTTTCCACGAGGCGGCAGGTCGCTTCGAGAATCGTGACGCAAGTGCCCTCGGAGCCGACCAGAGAGCGCGCCACGTGAAACCCGCTTTCGGGGAGCAGGTGATTGAGGTTGTATCCGGAGACGCGGCGCGGAATGTTCGGGAACTGGCGGCGAACCTGCTCGCCATAGCGGTAGGCGAGGGACTTGAGGCCCGCGTAGATTTCGGCGCGGCGTCCGCCTTCGCGAATGAAAAGGTCAAAGTCTTCGTCGCTGGTTGCGCCAACGTGCAGGCGCTGGCCGGCGTAGGTGAGGACTTCGAGCGCCTCGATATTGTCGTCCGTTTTGCCGGCCATGATCGAGTGCACGCCGCAGGAGTTGTTTCCAATCATGCCGCCGAGCGTGCAGCGGTCGTGGGTCGCGGGATCGGGGGCAAAAGTGAGGTGATGCTTCTCAGCGGCGGCGCGAAGATTGTCGAGGACAACACCGGGCTCGACGCGGGCAATCCTCCTCTCGGGATCGATTTCTAAAATGCCCGCCATATATTTCGAAAAGTCGAGAATGACGGCGGCGTTGCAACATTGTCCGGCGAGCGACGTGCCTCCTCCGCGGGCCAGCAGGGGAGCGCGGTGGTCGCGGCACAGGGCAACCGTGGCTAGCACGTCTTCTTTGTCACGCGGGATTACTACGCCGATTGGAACCTGGCGGTAGTTGGAGCCGTCGGTGGCGTAGAGGGCGCGGCTGCCGGTGTCGAAGCGGACTTCGCCGCGGAGGTGACGGCGGAGGGAGGCCTCAAGCGCGGCGGCATCGAGTGGCACGGAACGCGGCGGGGGTGGGGCGACGGTTTGTGACATAAGGCACAGAACATCTTCGCGGAAGCGGGCGCTGTTCGCAAGGGGATTGCGGAGTCTGTGGCGTATCTTCCCCTTGCGGTGTTTCTCTTTTCGCTTCGCGCTTCAATTAAGTGGCACCCCTGTACGCCAGTCTGCGTTCTTGCTAGAATGTCACTCCGTGCGCCGAGGAGCATGAGATTCCGATGGCCTTCGTAATCGCCGAGCCTTGTATCACGACCAAAGACACCGCGTGTGTTGACGCCTGTCCGGTGGATTGCATTCACCCCAAGAAGGACTCCGACCAGTACGCAACCGAAGAGATGTTGTATATCGATCCCGTGGAATGCATCGACTGCGGCGCCTGTGTGCCGGTGTGCCCGGTCTCGGCTATCTTTGCGCTCGACGATCTACCGGAAAAATGGAAGGAGTACACCGAGCGGAACGCGAAGTACTTCGGGCGGTAAAAGCAGCTTTTGGCGATATCGGGTTGCGAAAGACACGATCTCCGGTGCCTCATGAAAATCACTGACACAATTGACTTGCTGTTGAAGGACAAAGGCGGTAATCGGGTCCTGTCGGTAACGCCCAATCAGTCCGTCTACGAGGCCGTTGAGAAGATGGCCGTGGAGAGTATCGGCGCACTGCTGGTGATATCCGAGGGCAAGTTGGTCGGCATCTTGTCGGAGCGCGACTACGCCCGCAAGGTTATCCTCAAGGGACACTCCTCAAAGGAGACGCTGGTGCGGGAGATCATGACCACCCCGGTGGTCTTCGTTACTCGTCAAAACACGGTGGACGAATGCATGGCCATTATGACCACGCACCGTTTTCGTCATCTTCCCGTCGTCGAGAACGGCGTGGCTGTCGCTGTGGTATCGCTTGGCGACCTCGTCAAGTGGATCGTCTCCGATCAGGCCCACACCATCCGCGAGTTGGAAGGCTACATAACGGGGCGATATCCCGGCTGAAGTGGCCATCGTCGGGGCTTACCTGCAACAGTGCGGCCGCCGGGCAATTCCAAGTGACAGGGATTTTAGCTCTTGCCGGGGCTTTCCACTCAGGAAGGAAATCCATAATGAAATGCCGGAATGAATCGATGCACCGATTCTCCCATGGCCTGCAACACGATCTGGCCCAGGGCTTGTATGAATTTCGGCGAATCGTTAAGCCCGGCACTCATTTCGAATTGCTCGATGCCCAGCCGGCGCGCTTCTTCGCGGGCCTGGTGATCAATTTCACCTAGCGTCTCCACGTGATCGGAGACAAACGCCACGGGCACGACGCAAACCTCGCGAGCGTGTTCCGCAGCCAGATCGTGCAAC
>JBEKED010000372.1:0-2526 GCA_050014035.1 Terriglobales bacterium | reverse complement strand
AACACGCGCGTCATCTGCACCGCATCGGTCGAAGAAACGGTGCCCGCATTCCTGCGCAATTCCGGCAAAGGATGGATTTCCGGCGAGTACGGGATGCTGCCGCGCTCGACTCTGACCCGCACCCCGCGCGAATCGGCCAAGGGAAGGCAAAGCGGCCGCACGCAGGAAATTCAGCGCCTCATCGGACGCTCGTTGCGCGCGGTCGCCGATCTAAAGCGCCTGGGAGAGCGCACTATCTGGATCGATTGCGACGTAATCCAGGCCGATGGCGGCACGCGAACCGCTTCGATCACCGGTGCATTCGTAGCGCTCGGCCTGGCGTTGCAGCGCCTGATCGATGCAGGAACCTTGACCGCGGCTCCGATCAAGGATTTTGTGGCCGCCATCAGCGTGGGCGTCGTCGATGGCGAAGTTCTTCTCGATCTCAACTACGAAGAAGATTCCCGCGCCGACGTGGACATGAATTTCGTGATGACCGCGGGCAACAAGATTGTCGAATTGCAAGCCACCGCCGAGCACCAGGTGTTCGACGATGTGCAACTAGCAAAGATGATGTCGATGGCACGTCAAGGCATTCAATCGCTGATCGCCAGGCAGCAAGCTTTGCTTGGAAAGTTGGCGCTGCGACAATGAAGTGCAGTGAGCTTCTATCTTGAAATTGTCATCCGGATCTTTGAATTGTCATCCTGAGCGAAGCGAAGGACCTGCCGTTCGCGGCAAAAAGCAGATCCTTCGCTTCGCTCAGGACGACAAGAGCTGATGTTAATACTTATTCTCCAGCTAATGGCCGCTGGTTTAGAATGGCCTGTCTTGAACTCATAGGAGGCTTTATGAAGCTTACCCCCGGCAAACTCGCAGGCATGAAGGCCGTGTCCAACGCACACGGTGTAATCGCCGCTGCCGCCATGGACCAACGCGGCTCGCTGCAGAAATCTCTCGCCAAGGAAAAAGGCTCGGTAGTTTCCGATGCCATGATGGAAGAGTTCAAAATCCTGGTGAGCGAAGTGCTGACCCCGCACGCCAGCGCCATCCTGCTCGACCCCGAGTGGGGACTGCCAGCCGCCAAGCGCCGCGCCAAAAACGCCGGCTTGCTGCTGGCCTATGAAAAGACCGGTTATGACAAGACCGGTCCCGGACGCCTGCCCGACCTGCTCGATCACTGGTCCGCGCGCCGCTTGAAAGAAGCGGGCGCTGACTGCGTCAAGATTCTGCTCTACTACACGCCCGACGATCCCAGGGACGTAAACGAGAGAAAGCACGCCTGGGTCGAACGCATTGGCGACGAGTGCCGCGCTAATGACATTCCCTTCTTCCTCGAGTTTGTCGGCTACGAAGAAGGAGCGGACGAGAAGGGACTCGATTACGCGAAGAAGAAACCGCACATAGTCACCGAGAGTATGCGCGAGTTCAGCAAGCCGCGTTATGGCGTGGATGTGCTCAAAGTCGAAGTACCCGTGAACATGAAATTTGTCGAGGGCACGAAATCCTTCGGCGGCACGAAGGCCTACAGCAAGAAAGAAGCCATCGACCTGTTCCACAAAGCTGCCGCGGTTGCGAGCAAGCCGTTCATCTATCTTTCTGCCGGTGTCAGCAACGCGGAGTTTAGCGAGACGCTTGAACTGGCCGGAGAATCCGGAGTGAAGTTCAATGGCGTGCTCTGCGGACGCGCCACCTGGAAAGATGGCATTCCCATCTACGCAAAACATGGCGCCGATGCGTTCCGGAAGTGGCTGGAAACCGAGGGCGTGAAGAACATCAACAACGTCAACGGCAAGCTGAAAGCCGCAACCAGTTGGCACTCGATCTACGAAGTGGAACCGGCGCTAGTCTAGATTCCGCTCGCGTAGAGGCGGACGCATTCGTCCGCCCGGCCGGGCGAAAGCCCGGCAGTAACGTGCGACCAAAGCAACGTAGGATTCGCGGGCTGTTTCGAGTTTGCGGGGTTGAGGCGGGTCTGCGGACCCGCCTTTGTTTCTGTCATAAACTAAAAGCACCATGCCCGACCGCAAAACTGCTCTAATCACCGGCGCCTCGTTCGGCATCGGACTGGAACTAGCCCGCATCTTCGCCCGCGAAAGCTACAACTTGGTGCTAGTCGCCCGCAGCGCCGATAAGCTACGCCAAGTCGCATCCGAACTCGAGAAGGCCCACGGTACCCGTTCGTTGATTCTGGCCGCCGATCTCTCCGAGCCCGGAGCTTCCGCCTATGTACTCGATCAAACGACGCGCGCCGCCATCCAGGTCGATGTACTGGTCAACAACGCCGGCTTCGGACAGTACGGTATGTTTGCCGAAAACGATCTGGAAGAATGTCTGCGACAGATCCAGCTGAACGTAACTACTCTCACTCACCTCACACGTCTGTACCTTCCGGCAATGATCGAGAGAAACAATGGAAAGATTCTGAACGTGGCGTCCACCGCAGCGTTTCAGCCAGGGCCCCTGATGGCCGTCTATTACGCCACCAAAGCGTATGTCCTGCATTTCTCGGAGGCGCTGGCCAACGAACTCCAGGACTCGGGCGTC
>JBEKED010000371.1:0-2592 GCA_050014035.1 Terriglobales bacterium | reverse complement strand
CGTGGTTCATCCCAACATTCAATTTCCGAACTTCACCGCGTTCGTTCATGGGGGCGGGCCGATCATCAAAGGAAAGCTGTACCCGTTTCTTTTTGTGACGATTGCTTGCGGCGCGATCTCAGGCTTTCACTCGCTGGTGTCGTCGGGCACCACGCCGAAAATGTTGGATAAGGAAACCGACGCTCGCTTCATTGGATATGGAGCCATGATCGCCGAGTCGCTGGTGGGCCTGCTGGCTTTGATTGCGGCCTGCTCGTTGCACCCGGGCGACTACTTTGCCATCAACACCACGCCGCAGGTCTTCAGCACTCTGGGATTGACCACTGTGAATCTGGATTTGTTCTCGCGTGAAGTGGGGGAGAAACTGGCGGGGCGCACGGGAGGCGCAGTTTCGCTGGCGATCGGCATGGCGCAAATTTTCCGCGGACTGCCGGGGATGGATCGGCTGATGGGGTACTGGTATCACTACGCCATCATGTTTGAAGCTCTTTTCATCCTGACTACGGTGGATACTGGAACGCGCGTGGCGCGCTACGTTTTGCAGGAACTGATGGGCAAAGTCTACAAACCTTTTGGCAACAACGCGTGGCTGCCGGGAAATCTGCTCACCAGTTTTTTTGTAGTTCTGGCCTGGGGATATCTGATTTACACCGGAAGTATTTCTACCTTGTGGCCGTTGTTCGGAACCGGCAACCAGTTGCTGGCGACGATCGCGCTGGCGGTCACGACTACTTTCCTGATTAATATGGGCAAGCAGAAATATGCCTGGATTACGGCGGCTCCGATGTGTTTCGTCGGCGTCACTACGCTTACGGCGGCAGTGCTTTCGATCAAGAACATTTTCTGGCCGTTGACATCCAAGCCAGGCCAGGAGTTCACGGGCTATCTGGATTCGGTGCTGATGAGCATTTTTATCCTGGGCGTCGTGCTCGTCGTGGTCGATGCGGTGCGGCGTTGGATTCTGACGTTGAACGGCGCGCCCGCACCGCGGGAGTGCTTCGGTCCTCCGCTGACCGCGACCGGCGAGGTGAAGATGGGTTGCTGCTAGGAACTTGCTTGGTATGTGCTGGCTTACAGGACTACAATCCCTCACCAGTGTTGTTATAGGCTTCGGGAGGTATGCGTGACCTCGACAACCGCTCCGTCTAAGGCTTCTTCGACATCGGCCAACCCAGTGGCGTGGATCTCTACGCTGGTCGCAGTGATTGTTGCTGCTGTCATAATTTTGAAGGCTCCGCCGCTGGCCTCTCCGTGGCCACAGAACTACGACCCGACCGGACGCTGGTGGCTTTCAACATTGATCGCCGCGCTGCCGATCGTGGTGTTGCTGGGTACGCTGGCGTTGCTGCATATCAAGGCTCACTTTGCCGCCTTGCTTGGACTGAGCACGGGGCTGGCGACTGCGGTACTTGTCTTCCACATGCCGGCACGGTTAGCGGCGACGACGGCCGTCTATGGCGCGGGATACGGATTGTTTCCCATCGGCTGGATCATCTTGAACGTCATTTTTATGTACCAATTGACGGTGGAGGCGGGACAGTTCAAGGTTTTGCAATCGAGCATGACGGGCATCACGCAGGATCGCCGTCTGCAATTGTTGTTGATCGCGTTCTGCTTTGGCGCGTTCTTCGAAGGCGCGGCTGGCTTCGGAACGCCGGTGGCGGTGACGGCGGCGCTGCTGATTGGACTTGGGTTTAAACCGCTCGAGGCTTCGGGCTTGTCGTTGATCGCGAACACCGCCCCAGTCGCATTCGGCGCGCTGGGCACTCCCATCATCGCGTTGGCCAAGGTGACGGGCATGAGTGAAATTCTGCTGGGCGCGATGGCTGGCCGTATTCTGGCGCCCTTCTGCATCCTGGTTCCTTTCTGGCTGATCTGGGCGTTCGCGGGTTTCTCCGCCATGGTGGAGATTTGGCCGGCGATTCTGGTGGCGGGCGTTTCGTTCACGATACCGCAAATCCTGGTTTCCAATTTTCACGGTCCCTGGCTGGTGAATATCGTGGCCGCGGTGATCTCCATGATTTGCCTGATTGGCTTTCTGTTTGTCTGGCATCCGAAGAAGATCTGGACATTTGCCGACGAGGAGAGTAAGGGCGCTCGCGCCGCTCATGGCTACAGTCGCTCGGAGATCACCCGCGCCTGGGTCCCGTGGGTCATCCTCAGCGTGGCCGTGTTCCTGTGGGGTACGCAGACGGGCAAGACCCTGATGAACACTCCGGAGAAGGTATTCCCGTCGCTGGCCGCGTGGCATACGCCGCCGAGCGCGATCACGAATCCGGCGTTTCCGGTGAAGGGTCTGAACAATCTGGTGCAGCGGGTGCCGCCGGTGGTGCCGAAGCCGGCGAAGGAACCTGCGGTGTTCGCCCTGAACTGGCTGAGCGCGACGGGATCTGGGATCTTGGTGGCGGCCATTCTTTCTGGCCTGGTGATGGGAATCAGCATTCCAAATATTTTCAAAATTTACGGGCGCACGATTGTAAAGGTGCGCTTCTCGCTGCTGACGATCGCGGCGATGCTGGGGCTGGGCGTGTTGACTCGCTACTCGGGAGTCGACGCCACCATGGGACTGGCCTTCGCGCGCACGGGTGTGCT
>JBEKED010000370.1:0-3545 GCA_050014035.1 Terriglobales bacterium | reverse complement strand
TTGCTTCGGCCCTCCGTGACTTGGAAATCCTGCACTGAAACTGCTACACTGCCCCGCATGACAGCGCCTCGGGAAGTCGTGGTTTACTCCCGCAAGGGGTGTCATCTCTGCGAAATCGTCAAAGAAAGCCTGGTCAAACTCGAGAAGCGGGGCGGCTTCAACTGGCGTGAAGTAGACGTGGACTCAGATGCCAAAATCCGGCGCCAGTACTCCGATGAGGTTCCCGTAGTCTTCATCAACGGACGCAAGGCTTTCAAGTATCACATGGACGAACAAGAATTTCTTCGCAAGCTAAGCGCTTAGAATTCACGACTTTTAAGTTCCGTACGCTCGCACTACAATCACCTCGATGCTTCGTACTGAGTTGTATGCCGATCCCAGCGGCCGTTTTGTTCACGATGTTGTCCTCCAAAGCTGCCAACGGAACGCCGGGAAGACAGCCCTGATTGACACGTCTTGCGATCGCCGTTTCACTTTCGGCGAATATGGCAGTTTGGTGGAATCCCTTGCCCGGGGCCTGGTCTCGGCCGGTCTTGCTCCGGGAGAAGTGGTGGCTATCTTTTTACCCAACTCGTGGGAATTTGCCATCACCTATCATGCCGCCACGCTGGCCGGAGGCATCCCAACCCTCCTCAATCCGTCATACCGTGAGCGCGAAATTCGCTATCAACTGGAAAACTCGGGCGCTACTTTTCTGATCAGCGACGCTCCGCTTCTGGAAAATGCGAACCTGGCGGAACTTCCCGGGCTGCGCCGCGTTTTCGCGACAAGGCACCAGCGCGCAGGCTGCGATGATTTTGCGACTCTGTTGCGGCCCGCATTCGGCACCAAACTTCCAGACGCTCGGCAAGACTCGCGCCTCAGCATCGCTGCTCTTCCCTACTCTAGCGGCACCACCGGACTGCCCAAGGGTGTCATGCTCTCGCACTACAACCTGGTCACTAATGTCTATCAGGTTCTGGGCCCGAATGCCGCGCCCCTCACGCCCGACGACATCATGCTCTGCTTTCTGCCGCTCTACCACATTTATGGACTCACGGTGGCACTGACCCTTTCGCTGACGCTCGGTTCCACGCTCGTGCTGGTTCCCCGATTCGATTTGCAAAAACTGTGTGCCCTTCTAGTGCAGGAAGGCATCACCATGCTGCCCATGGTCCCGCCCGCGATCAACGCGTTTTGCCAGGCCGTGGAAGCCGGTATTTTCCCGAAGAACCACAAAGTGCGCTGGATCAAATCTGGAGCCGCGCCACTTGCTCCTGAACTGGCGCGCCGCCTGACCGATCTCACCGGCATCCTGGTCAATCAGGGATACGGAATGACCGAGGCATCTCCGGTCACGCATGTTGGCTATCTGGCTCCGCCGGAAATGAATCGTCCCGCCTCGGTCGGTCAGCCGCTCGCGCTCACCGAATGCCGCATCCTCGATCTTGAAGGCAATGAGGTTGCCCCCGGAGAACAGGGCGAACTGGCGATGCGCGGCCCCCAGATCATGCTCGGATACTGGAAGGACCCGCAAGCGACCGCTGCCGCTCTGCGCGACGGCTGGTACTTTTCGGGTGACATCGTGCGCACCGATGCCGACGGCTTTTACTACGTTCTCGACCGCAGCAAGGAGATGATCAAGTACAAAGGATTCCCGGTGGCGCCGGCCGAGGTCGAATCCGTTCTCCTCGAGCATCCCGCGGTGCGCGACTGCGGCGTGGTCGCCAAACCCGACCTCGCCGCGGGAGAAATTCCCTGCGCCTTCGTCATCCTTCGTGATGGCTTTACCCCTTCGACTGCGCTGGAGACGGAACTGTGCGGCTTCGTCGCCGACCGCCTCGCCCACCACAAGCAGCCGCGCGAGATTCGTTTTGTGGATGTGGTTCCACGAACACCCTCAGGTAAGATTCTGCGGCGCGAACTGCGCAAGGTTCTTACCTAACACGCGCAGACAAGGTTGATCGAGCCAGCTACGACCGGTGGCTTGATTTGGGAAGTCGTCTTTGACTGACGCCGCATCCGGAAACAGCACCGTCGACGCGCGTCGCACGCCCACCGAGAGCGAGCGGAAGCCTTGCGGGATCTTTCCGTCCGAATGAATCAGATTCGACTTCCAGTTCTTGGCCATATCCAAGAGTTTAGAGGAAATGACGTTGGGTTCGCCGCGGTTCTCGCTTTTCGAAAGTAGCTGGCATTGAGATTCCCGCGCCGCGCGCTTGATCTTGAGGAAAGGAGTCCCATACCATTGCATGTCCATAACTATTTCTGACGAATCTTGTTCAAGGTGAATATGCGCGCACATTTTGCACTCCTGTTGTTGCTTCTGGTGGCAGCTTTCTCGTTGGTCAATGCTCAAACGCCATCCGCGCCGCCGTCTTCCGAACCGGCTTTGCCCTACAGTCCGAGCCTCGACGTTTCGTCGATGGACAAATCCGTCGACCCATGCGTGGATCTTTACCGTTATTCTTGCGGCGGTTGGCAAAAGAAAAATCCAATTCCGCCTGATCAGACTTCATGGTCGGTCTACGCCAAGCTCTATCAGCGGCCTGCATGGATGAAACTGCCGTGGAAAAGCGAGGCGTCGGCGAGATTGAGCCGGAACTCGACGCGATCGCGCAGCTCAAGTCGACGAAGGATCTTACTGCGCTGGTGGCGCGCCTGCAGTTGATCTATTACCGGTATTCCTACACCAGTTCTTTGCTTTTTTCGGCGGGCTCGGCGCAAGATCCGGACAATTCCGAGCACGTAATCGCCGATGTGGATCAGGGCGGCCTCGCTCTGCCCGATCGCGACTACTACACCAAGGAGGACACCAAGTCGAAAGAAACGCGCGAACGCTATCTTCAACATGTGCAGCGCGTATTCGAATTGCTGGGTGATGCCCCGGCCGTTGCCAAGCAGAATGCTGAGACCGTCCTGCGTCTGGAAACGGCCATGGCCAAGGCTTCGCTCACTCGCGTCGAGCGACGCGACCCACACAAGCTGGTTCATAAAATGAAAGTTGCCGATCTAATCCAGCTTGCTCCCAATTTTGACTGGGTTGCTTACTACCACGAGCTGCAATATCCGGAGATCAGCATTCTTAACGTCGATGCACCCGAATTCATCAAGGAACTTAACCTGCTCCTGGCGTCGGAACCGATAGACAGCTGGAAATCCTACTTGCGCTTTCATGTGGCCGACACGTCGTCTCCATATCTTTCTTCAAAATTTGTCGAGGAAAGCTTTGAGTTCTACCGGAAGTATTTGCGGGGTGCGAAAGAGATGCAGCCCCGGTGGAAGCGCTGCGTGCAGTACGTCGACTATGACTTGGGCGAGGCTCTGGGTCAGGCTTATGTGGCCAAAGTTTTTTCTCCCGAATTGAAGCAGAGCACGCTTGACATGGTGCAGCGCATCGAAGAGGCCATGGCCGCGCGCATCAAAGGGCTCGACTGGATGAGTCCGGAAACCAAACAGCAGGCGCTGACCAAGCTGGCGGGTATTCGCAACAAGATTGGCTATCCCGACCATTGGCGCGACTACAGCTCGGTGAAGATTGTTCGCGACGATTTTGCGGGCAACGT
>JBEKED010000369.1:0-3072 GCA_050014035.1 Terriglobales bacterium | reverse complement strand
CTCCGCGACGATGCGCCGAGCGGAGGGCGGCCACGAGCCTGGCTGGGGGAGGCTCGTCGGCGTTCCTCCAGCCCGGAATGACGATGGTATCGGCGCGTTGCAAGGCGCGAAGGCCGGAGCGCGCCTCGACCATCAACCCGCCAACGGCATGCACGGGGCCGGGCTCCAGCGAACACACCTGAAAGTCGTACCACTCGACTCCCAGCTCGGGGCGGGGCAGACCGAAGAGCTCCACCACAATACCGAACTCGAAGGTGCAGAGATGATCGTAGGCCAGGGCTACCACCCGGTGCTTATGAGCTTTCGTCGGCATGGCAGTAATCTATCGCATATTGTCAGTTCTGCCTATGGAGGCGGAGCTCGCTCTTGCGACATACTGTGCTGGGATGCGCATGCGGCGCTCGCCGCGGGACACTCTGGATTTGTCGTCCTGGATGTTCGCAGTCCCGAGGCCTATGCGACGGGGCACGTTCCGGGAGCGGTCAATCTTCCCCACCGGCGCATCGTGGAGCGGAATCTCGCCCGGTTCGATGCTGATGTTCTATTCATCGTGTACTGCAACGGCCCCCACTGCAACGGTGCGGACCGCGCCGCTGTTCGGCTCTCCCGTCTGGGCAGGAAGGTGAAGAAGATGATCGGGGGGATCGAAGGCTGGAAGGATGAGGGGTTTGAACTGGCGAAGGCGGGAGACGAGCAAAGCCAAAATGCCACCGGCGAGCGTAGTCATTCTTGATCCCCGCTTGATCCGCCGGCGATGGTTTCCAGATTATTTCCCCGAGTGTTTTCCCATCGCAGCCGCTCGCAGCTGCTCGATGAGCGGCCCATTGCAACTCGGTTGGTGCAGTTGACGCCTGCTCTCTCCCGCGCTTACGATAATTGTTTGACTTCAGGTGGTATGGGTCACCTGTGAGGCACGGTTTGTGTTCGCGGCAGGCAGCAATCGCAGGCAGCAATCATGGATAAAAAGAAATTAGAAGCATTCAGAAAACGACTGGAAACCCGGCGTCAGGAACTGCGCCATATGGTGGTGCGCAATCAGCAGGACGGTCGCACTCCCGACGATGAAGCGACGCAGGATGTCGCCGATCGCGCCGCCAGCTCCTACAACAAGGAGTTCCTCTTCAGCCAGAGCAACAACGACCGCCAGTTGCTCTTCATGGTGGATGGCGCTCTTGCCCGTATCCGCGAAGGCAGCTTCGGAGAATGCGTCTCCTGTGGCAAAGAGATCAACCCCAAGCGCCTCGAAGCCGTGCCTTGGACGCGCCACTGCATCGAATGCCAGGAAAAAGCGGAAAAGGGCTTGCTGGAAGCCGCCCAATAATTGTTGGAGTTGCATGGCCTTCGTTCACGATGTTTCTGCCAGCCGTGAGCGAAGAATCTCGAGAGTTTGCTCCAGCCGCTTTGGAGCTATCGGGCGAACTGGGAAATAGGTTTCCGCGGTCTTACCCGTCTGCAGCAGAGCCTCATCCAGCGGTGTCCGTCCCTCCCGGTTTCGAACGCTTACGTCCGCGCCGAATTCCAGTAGAAGTTGTATGAATTTCGCAGGGTCAAGCACGATGCGGCTCTGAATGGCACGATGCATCGGAGTGTTGCCCTCCTCATCCCGCCAGTTCGGGTTCGCGCCGTGTTCCAGCAGGATAGGTGTGACGCTTGTGGAAGCAACTCCGGCCGCCGGTCCCCATGCATAAGAGTCGTAGGGTGGGCGATCGGCGATCGCGCCATGCAGAAAAAGGATCGTCGCCGACTTTGGTTGCTGCCCAAATACCGACCAACCCAGCGGAGAATTACCGGTCGTCAGATCGTTCGCATTCACCGCATCGCTCTCCAGAATCTGTTCGAGCTGGTCGTGCATCCCATACGCTGCCGCCGCGCACACGTCGGGTTCTGCTCCGGCGTCCAGCAGGATCTTCGCGTAATCGTCGCGATTCAGCTCAAAGCAGTCGTGTAACGGCAATCGCCCGTCGGCGTTGCGGGCATTGAGGTCCGCGCCGCGTTCAATCAGAAGCCGCAGCACGTCGATCTTGGCCTCCGCAATTGCCAGGTGGATCAATCGCATGGTAAGCGTGTCGCTGGGCCGCATGCGCGGATGGACGTCAGTGCTCGCATTGACCAGTTCTGGATGGCCATCCAAAATCCCGCGAATCGTTCCTAGGTTGCCATCGTGCACCGCGTTGATGAGTTGCTGGCCAAAGTCGTTCAGCGTATCGACAAAAGACTTGAGTTTGCGCCAGCTTGGAAAACCGTAGCCACGCGCGATCAGGAGTTGCGCCTCGGAAAGCCGCGCCGCAGGACTCTCGGAACGCATGGTCTTGAGGCGTTGTTTCGCTTCGTTTTTCAGGTGTTCGAGATTTGCGCGAGCAGGAAGTTTGCCCGCGGAATAGACGACACGAGTGGGAGCGTCGCTCATAGAACCTTCCTTCCGTGATCGCCCGTTGTCCGCGGTTTTCGGGCTGGAAGTCAGGTCGCACTGAAATTGCCGGTGAGTGGGCTGCGCCCTTTACGCGGACCGACGGCCTCCCACGAGGCCGCGAACAGGATAGACAAAATCGACGGGCCGCGCAAGCCCAAGCCCAAAAGCACAAGCCGAAGGGCTCCTGGCTCCGCCGATCCGGTGACAAGAATTTTACAAATCGCTGACTTCCTCCTGACAAGTCCATCGCGCTTCCCGCATAGGATTGCTTTCGCCGCAAGGTTGTTCGTTGGGGTCCCACTTTGCGCGGGTAGGCGTGGCGAACGTCCAGGCCGCCATCCAGTTCGCTTCAAGGAGAGTCTTGCTATGTATCGAGTCACACATCGCACCATTCGTCACCACCTTTTCATTGCCGCCATGCTTGTGCTTGCGCTGTCGGTTGCCTCTAGCCTCGCGTTCGCACAGTACACGGCGACCTCGCTGGTGAAAAGCTCCGGTAAGCACGGCGATACCGACCTGATCAATCCCTGGGGACTGGCCTATGGCCCCAGCGAACCATTTTGGCTCAGCGACGAGGGCTCCGGACTCTCTACGCTCTACACTGGCGCGGGGGTAAAGCAAAGTCTCGTGGTTACCATTCCAACCGCTTCCGGCAGCGGCGT
>JBEKED010000368.1:0-2809 GCA_050014035.1 Terriglobales bacterium | reverse complement strand
GCCGAGAGCAGCGCTACAATAGCGGTTTTTGGCGAGCCTGCGGAGGCTTCATGGCGCGTAGCGGAATTGCTTGGGTGATCGGTCGCGATTCTATTTTGGACTCGTTGCGCACAACTCTTGCCGCAGTTGCGGCGATGCTTCTGGCTCGCCTTCTGAAACTGCCGGAATATTATTGGGCACCGATCTCGGCCATCGTCGTCATTCAATCCACGATCGCTCCCCACATGTTGGCGTGGCAGCGATTTGTCGGTACCGCTCTGGGAGCCGTGCTGGGTGTGGGTTTGGCGACGTTCTTGCCGACAACTGCTATCGTTTACGCACTTGGGATTCTCCTCTGCGGAACGCTGGCATGGTCATTGCGCATCGCTGGCGCTTACCGATTTGCAGCCATCACATTGAGCATCATCTTGCTGACTCCACGGGCGCGGGCTCCGTGGATAGCTGGATGGCACAGGTTTCTCGAAGTATCGCTGGGAATTGCGGTAGCGCTGGTGGTGACGACAGTGTGGCCGCTCACCAAGAAAACGGCGTGACAGAAGCGCAGAAGCACAACCTTGAACCACCAAGGACACTAAAGCCCACGAAAGAAGGGCAAGACCTGACGGCTTAAAGTTGTACTTGATTTCCTGTAGAGAAACGGCTGGCCGCGTCTGAAGGGGATTCAAAGGATAGCGGCGCCTCGGCAAAGCGCTTGAAGCGATAGTCGCGAAATTCGTCAGGATTCCCCACGCGGCCGTCGCAGGCGGCGAGCAGAATGTTGGCCATTTCGCGCGCGCTCACGAAGTGCAGCGTTTCCTTGCGGTCGGCCGCACCATCCACCAGCGCGCTAAGAAAGTTGCGGAAGCTATCGCCAATGACGGCATCTTGCTGGGTCGGGTTCATGCTGTGGCAAAACACTTTGATGAACAGCCAGTCGGGACGTCCGACAACGCTGACTTGCGCCTGTTTCCAAAGCGCCAAACGATGCAGGGTCGGAGGATTGGCTCCGGTAATGGCGCCGTTTTCGAGCACAGGCCGCGCGGAACGCACGCTGCGCTGCAGGTCGGTTACGAGGGGTCCTTGCACGATGAGAGGAAAAGCTTTGGGCACGCGTCCAACCGCCAAGTCGTGTCCCTTGCGGTGAGGGGCTGACTGATCGAGCGGGAGCGCGCATTCGTACACAGAATTGGTTTTTGCGATTTGCGCGCGGTGCCAGATGCCGCTCGGCATGGTGAAGTCGGCGTAGCAACCGGTCTCGGCGAGAATCTGCATCTCCGAATCGACGCCGCAGAAATATCCACCGGCGGAGTTGGCAAGCGCAAAGTTTCCATGAACAAAAGCGTACGCGGGACGCGTGGACCCTTCCTCAACCGCGAGGCAGCGATGGCGGAAGGCCAGCCGGTCGCGGTGTTCGGTGAGCGCCTGGCGAGTGTTTTCGGCGGTGTCGGGATGGTGCATGCCGTGATGTAGGTGAATCTCGACTTCTCCCCAGCCAGCATGGCAGTGCTCGGCCAACATCTCCAGCAAGCCCTGGTCGTACTGCTCGGCGGGATAGAAGTAGGTGTGGACCAGCGGACGGCCATCATGGTCGCGCCAGCGGTCAATGGCTTTGGGATATTCACGCGTCCACCATTCCAGGCGACGCTCTTGCTCGTCGCGAGGGACGCGCTGATAGCCGTCTTCCGGGACAATGGCGGGTTCGAAATGATCGGCCCAGGCGAGGATCAAGTGCACGGGCCCGCGTGCAGGCGATTGCAGCGCGCGCCAAGTCGCCGACGGCAGGACCTTTCTGGCGTAGGCGATTTGTCTTTCGAGACCCATCGTCTTTCGAGACCCATGGTGAAACTTTATTCGCAACCGGCTTGCTCTCGCCGTTGCACAGCGCGCGGCGACCGAGACCCCGATTTCAAGTATATCTCGCACGCCAAACTCGCCTCTATTTTGGCTGACTCACCGATCGTGGTATCCGTTGGGATGGTGGCGATGCCACTGCCACGCGCTTGCGACAATCGTTTTCAAATCCGGGAACCTCGGTTGCCAGCCCAGTTCGCGTCGAATTTTTTCCGAGCTGGCAATCAACACTTCGGGATCGCCTGCGCGGCGCGGGGATTCGATCGCTGGAATCTTATGTCCGGTAATCTGCCGCGCTACTTCGACGACCTGGCGCACACTGAAACCTTGCCCGTTGCCCAGGTTATAGATGAGCGGGGCAGAATCCTCGGACGCCTTTGCCAGCGCACTCAGGGCCAGCAGGTGCGCGTGCGCCAGATCGCTGATGTGGATGTAATCGCGAACGCAGGTGCCATCGGAGGTAGGGTAATCGGTGCCGAAAATGTTCACGTGTTGGGCGCGGCCGAGCGCGACTTCGAGAATCCGGGGAATGAGGTGCGTCTCTGGTTGGTGGGCTTCGCCTTGATCAGGACGCGACGCGCCCGCAGCATTGAAGTATCGCAGGCTGGCATAACGCAAGCTGTGAATTCGATGGAACCACGCCAGCATTCGCTCCACCAGCAGCTTCGATTCTCCGTAGGCGTTGGTCGGGCAGAGGGGATCGTCCTCTTCAATCGGAGTGCGCTCGGGGTTGCCATAGAGCGCTGCCGTCGACGAGAAAACGAAACGCCTGACTCCGGCGGCGAGCATCGCTTCGAGCAGGGTCAGAGCATTCGCGGTGTTGTTGCGGAAGAAAGTTTCGGGAGCTTTCATGGATTCGCCCGCTTCGATCAGCGCCGCAAAATGCATGACAGCATCAATCGTGCGCGACCGGAACAACTGGTCGAGACTGGCGCGATCCGCCAAGTCGCCTATGACCAGTTCAGCGTCTTGCGGCACC
>JBEKED010000367.1:0-2821 GCA_050014035.1 Terriglobales bacterium | reverse complement strand
AACAAAAGTGGGAACCGGCCACGTGAATCCACGTTAGTTGACCGATTAGTGCCGTTCGGCATAGGTCTATCCGGTTCCCACCAATTCAAAACTGCTGCACTACTCGACCGGATCATAACCAAGCACGCACAAAAGCGAAACATCACATCAGTTACCCGCGGAGGAGTTCCCGAAGTTACGTTGCAAAGTTACGTTGCAAATTCGCGTTGCTACTTACATGGCAAAGTTACGCTGCATTCGCTGCGGATTCCGGGGAAGAGCACCAGCCTAATCGAAGTCCTTCATCGAGCAAGATCCCGGGCCATCAGGATTGCCGCACGACCCGCACGGTCCCGCTGGCAGCGACGCTCGAGCACTCGCTCCACTTTTTGCCGAAACCGCGAACACGGAGAGCTGCGGTTCCAGTTTCTTGCTCCGGCATTTCGGGCACTCGGCCTTTTGGCTGCCGAAAACCAGGGCCTCGAACTCGTGGTCACATTCCTTGCAGATGTACTCGAAGATGGGCATGAATAAACTCCGCGAAGAAAATTGCTGTTTTCTATTTAAAATCAAACTGTGGCTATTCCGCAAACACACGAGACGCGTCCCTTCCATCCGCGCCACTGGCTGCGCGGAGGACACGTGCAAACCGTGGCCAGCTTTCTGATCCCGCGGCGCTTTCATCTGCCTGCGCCCGAGGAGCGCTTGATCGAGGTCGAGCCCGGCGTCCAGGTGCTTTGCCATTGCCACTGGCAGCCGGATCGCTCGCGCGCCCTGACCATCATCATGGTTCATGGGCTCGAAGGTTCGAGCGACTCGCAGTACATGCTGGGCATCACCGCCAAAGGGCTGGCTGCGGGAATGAATGTAATCCGATACAACCAGCGCAACTGCGGAGGCACCGACGCGCTTGCTCCCGTGCTTTATCACTCGGGGCTGTCGAATGACGTTGCGGCGGTGGCGCAGAACGTGATTGCGCGCGATGGCGTTTCGCGCCTGGCGCTGGTGGGCTTTTCGATGGGCGGCAACATCGTGCTGAAGTTGGCGGGGGAGTGGGGATCCGAAGCCCCGCCGCAGTTGCGCGCGGTCGCGGCATGCTGTCCGGCGATTGATTTGGCCGTTTCGGCGGATACGCTGCACGAACCGTCGAACCGGATTTACGAAACGTATTTTTTGTGGGCGCTGCGCCGGAGAATGCTGCAGAAAGCGCGGCTTTTTCCCGGCCACTTCGATGTGAGCCGCTTGCGCGGGCTCCGAAGCCTGCGCGAATTTGATGACAAGGTGACCGCCTACTATTGCGGTTTTACCGGCGTCGACGACTACTACGACCGCGCTTCGGCGGCGCATGTCGTCGAGCGCATTGCGGTGCCCACGCTGATTTTGTACGCGGCCAATGATCCGTTCATTCGCATTACGGCCGAGACGCGGCGAAAGATTTCTTCGAACCCGACCATCGCCTTCATCGAGACGGCGGATGGCGGCCACTGCGCTTTTCTCGGGACGCCTGTCGCGTCACCTGGAAGACCGCCCGCCGGAGCAGGGAATTCCCGCGATGGTTGTTATGACGACGGTTATTGGGCGGAGCGTGAGATCGTTAACTTTCTGCGCCGGTTCCAGGAGATGACGGCCTGATGGATGCTGACTTCTCGGTCGAACTGGGGCGCGAAGATCCGGTGCTGGATTTTCCCTGGAACGACCCAGCAGACAGGATTGCTTACGTCGACTTGAAGCGAAATCCGGAGTTGTTGGCGACGATCGACGAAGTGAAGAAGTTTCCTGAGCTGGGAGAATTCCTGCGGACGGTCAACTCGTCGCCTAGCATGCTGCAGACGGCAAAGTGCGATGTCTGGGAGACAACGGAACTGAACGCGGAGGAAGATATCTACAATGCCTCGCATAAGTTCGCGAGTTATGTGGACATAGTGTTTACCGACAACGCCGAGCGTCTCGCGTTGTCCGCTCACGAACAATTCGCCCGCAAGCTGGTCGAGTTACTGCGGCGTACGCCAGAGACTCCGTCGGCGGCAGAGGTTTGCGTGCGGCGGTGTTACTACGCCACAGAAGGAAAAGTGCGGGAAGGCTGTTACTGCACCTTATATGTCAGCGGCTACGGCAACGACGAGACCACTGCGCGGCAGAATTGGGGAGTGGGCCTGAAGCTGATGGGAAATGCAATCGTGCAGTTGTCAGCTGGTGGGTAATGCAAGTCGCGTCTCCTACGGCGGGCCGGCCTCCCCAAACACCTTGCACAGAGCGGCTTCCGAAGACTGAAAACACGTTAGTAACTTGGAACAATCTGGCCTTCAAGTGGACAATATCAACCACAGCACTCCTTGCGCTCCCCGGCGCCCAAGGAGGCGCGCATGACCTCGGGGCTGAGCGCATTGTTGTTGAAGTTACAACCAAACCCCGAAAGCCTAAGGGAAACCCATGGAGGATCGCGGGCGCGAGCGTTTTGGACGATACGAGATCCTGGCCGAATTGGGTCGGGGCGCCATGGGTGTTGTCTACAAAGCGCGCGATCCAAGAATCAATCGGGTGGTCGCGGTCAAGACCGTTTCTCTGACCGGCCTGGCGCCGGAAGAAGAACGCGAGTATCGCGAGCGTTTTGCGCGCGAAGCGGAAGCTGCCGGCCGCTTGTCGCATCCTGGAATCGTGACCATCTTCGATGTGGGCGAGGAGCCAGAGTCGCACGCTCCTTACATCGTGATGGAATTTGTTGGCGGACAATCCCTGGACAAGCTGCTGTCAGACAGCGACCATAAGCTGCCGGTCGAGACAGCACTTCAACTAACTCTCGAATTGGCAGAAGCGCTGGATTGCGCTCATGGTCAAGGCGTGG
>JBEKED010000366.1:0-2826 GCA_050014035.1 Terriglobales bacterium | reverse complement strand
GGCAAAGAGCTGGAGGCCTTGCCCGACGATCCCGACGAATTGCTTACTGACTTGCAGGCTCTGGCCGGTCCTTCCGCCGGCCCTAACGGCGGACAGCTCTACATCGATGGTTTCACCGCCGGTGAACTTCCGCCGAAAGCGTCGATTCGTGAAATTCGGATTAATCAGAACCCTTTCTCTTCCCAATATGACAAGCTGGGCTACGGCCGCATTGAGGTCTTCACCAAACCCGGCACCGACAAATTTCATGGCCAGCTTTATGTGAGCGGAAACGACTCTGCCTTCAACTCGCCCAGTCCCTTCGGCGGCCCGCAGCCGGGTTATGAGTCCACCCAGTACAGCGGAAACGTCGGCGGTCCGATTAACAAGAACTCTTCTTTCTTTTTTAATGCCGAGCGGCGCAACATTAACCAAATCGCTCTCATCGACGCCAATACGCTCGATCCGACCACGCTTGAGCCGATCGCAGCTCTCGGTGCGATTCCGAATCCCCGGGGACGCACCAACATCAGCCCGCGTCTCGACTACCAGCTCAGCAAGAACAACACCTTCAGCGCACGTTACCAGTATTACCGCGACACCGAAACCAATGATGGTGTCGGCGCCTTTAGCCTGGCTTCCCAAGGCGACAACACGGTATCCACCGAACAAACGCTGCAAGTTAGCGATACTCAAGTCTTCGGTGCTAAGGTCGTCAACGAGACCCACTTCCAGTATCTCCGCGACATCAGCAGTCAGATCGCAATTAGCACCGATCCCACGATCAGTGTTCCAGGTGGATTCAA
Organism: Terriglobales bacterium; assembly: GCA_050014035.1. Classification (GTDB taxonomy): domain Bacteria; phylum Acidobacteriota; class Terriglobia; order Terriglobales; family Acidobacteriaceae; genus Acidiflorens. The sequence continues at coordinate 2,041 of JBEKED010000366.1, read as the reverse complement.
CGGCGGCGGCAGCAACGGCGGCACCACTCGGGACCATGCGGACCGCTACGAGCTGCAGAACTACACCTCGATCATTCACGGCAATCACACCATCAAGTTCGGAGGACGCCTGCGCGCCGTCCGCGACGTCAACAGCTCAAATGCAGGCTTCAACGGCGCGTTCACGTTTTCTTCCCTGGACGGCTCAACAGATACTCCAACGAATTGCTCGGTCGACCCTGTGACACACCCCAATCCGCCTTGCCCCATCTCGTATCTTTACGCGCAGCAGCAGATACAAAGCGGAGGCACTCCCTACGCCACCCAGCTATTGATCACCACCGGCATTACTCCCGCCTCAATCACCAACGTTGATGCCGGCCTTTACGCGCAGGACGATTGGCGCCTGCGGCCCAACATCACCCTCAGCCTGGGCTTGCGCTTCGAGACGGAGGATGGCATTCACGACCACGACGATTGGGCGCCCCGTCTGGGATTCGCCTGGGGCGTCGGTGGCCGGAGCGCGCCTCCGAAAGTTGTAATTCGTGGTGGCACCGGCATATTTTATGACCGCTTCCAGGAGTCGCAGATCTTGCAGGCAGAGCGTTTAAACGGCGAGATTCAAACCGAATACGTTATCAACAATCCTACGTGCTTTCCCATTGCCACGAACTGCAGTCTGTCCGGTGCCACCAGCACTTCCACCATCTATCAAATCAGCCCCACGCTGCACTCGCCTTACACGCTGCAGTCGGCGGTCAGCGTCGAACGGCAGATCAGCAAGTCGGCTACCGCAGCGGTCACGTATTTGAACTCTCGAGGTTTCGATCAACTCCTCAGCATCAATGCCAATGCTCCTGATCCCGCCACACTGATGCGTCCCAACCCGAACGCAGGGAACATCTACCAATACGTGTCGGAAGGCAATTTCAAGCAGAACCAGCTCATCGCCAACACGAACATCAAAGTCGGATCGAAGGTCCAGCTCTTCGGCTTTTACACCCTGAACTATGCCAACAGCGATACTTCCGGAGTCTCCAGCTTCGCCTCCAACTCCTACAACATCAGCCAGGACTATGGCCGCGCCTCGTTCGATACGCGCCACCGTCTGATCGTCGGTGGTTCGTTTGCCTTGCCTTACACTTTCCGCCTTAGCCCATTCATGATCGTCAGTTCCGGCTCTCCGTTTAACATCGTTACAGCCGACGACCTGAACGGCGACTCGATCTTCAATGATCGTCCCGTTCTCGTTTCCACGGCGACTTGCCCCAATCCCGGCACGGTAACCGGCACCACGACTCCAACCTTCTGCACTCCGTTGGGTACGTTCCAGGACGCACTCCCCTCCGCAGGAGAGAAGCTGGTTCCCGTTAACTACGGAACCGGCCCGGCGCACGCCACCGTGAATCTGCGGCTCACTAAGACTTTCGGTTTTGGTCCCAAGGTGAAAAGCACCACTCCGGGCCAAGGCGGACCGGGTGGTCCGGGCGGATCTCGAGGAGGGGGTGGTCCTCGCGGTCCCCTTTTCGGCGGCGGCGGTCCGATGGGGATATCGAGCGGCAGTGACCGCCGATACAATCTCACGCTTGGCGTGTCGGTGCGCAACGCGTTCAACAAAGTCAACCTGGGGAATCCCAGCGGCATCCTGAACTCGACGGCAACAGGCACCGTTTCGGAATTCTTCGATTCGCCGAACGGCCTTCAGGGCGGCCCATTCTCCACCGGTTCGGCCGTTCGCCGCATCGACTTGCAAGCCACCTTTAGTTTCTGATCGCACTCATCTGTTCGGGGAAAGTGGGCTGGGGGACTGAGATTTATCCACCAGCTCCCCGGAATCTCGCCGCTCATACATCAATCCCTCCGTTTCGGTTATTCTGGAGGTGCGCATGCCATCGATGCCCTCAGAGTAAGTCCACTTGTCTCCCCCTCCAACCACAAGGCGTAAGTTTCTTCGTTGGGCCGCCGCTGCCGGGGCGGTCGCGATTGCGGGCGACGCCATCCTGCTGGAACCAAACCGTCCGCGCATTGTCCGTCAGGACTTTTTTCTGCCGCGCTGGCCCGA
>JBEKED010000365.1:0-2993 GCA_050014035.1 Terriglobales bacterium | reverse complement strand
GATCGGGTCTTTGATTCTAAAGCACTTGCTTCTAAGCTCTTTATAAAACAATGACTTAGCTCGAATCTTGCTCGTTCGAGGGGGGCTGAGATTTCAAAGATCATTTCCCAGTCGCTCATTTTTCAGTTTCCCCTTGGGGGGCTTACTTTGGATAAGAAACGAGTGCGGATTGGGCTGGGATACTTCGATTCTATCGTTTGCTGTCAACCGGTGAATAACTCGGAGAGTGAGTTAGTGGCTGGCGGTGATCCAAGTGTTGATTTTTGTTTCCAGGAAGTCTAGCGGCAGCGGGCCTTGGTCTAACACCGCATCGTGAAACGCGCGGATGTCGAATTTTGCTCCCAGTTGCCGCTGCGCGCGCGCCCGCAGTTCGAGAATCTTCATCTGCCCCATCTTGTAGGAAAGGGCTTGCGCCGGCCACGCTATGTAGCGATCGACTTCCGTGTTTATGTTTTCATCGTCCATCGCGGTGTGTTCGTGGAAATAGTCGATCATCTGCTGGCGGGTCCAGTGCTGGGAATGTACTCCGGTATCGACTACCCAGCGCACGGCGCGCCACATTTCATTCTGCAGGCGGCCGTATTCGCTGTAGGGATCCTGATAAAAGCCCGCTTCTTTTCCCAAACGCTCGGAGTAGAACGCCCAGCCTTCGGTATACGCATTGAGATCGAGGTTGTACTTACGAAACGGCGGCAGGCCGGTCAACTCCTGCGCAATCGAAAATTGCAAGTGATGGCCGGGAACACCTTCGTGGTAGGCGATGGCTTCTACGTTGAGCAGCAACCGCTTCTCGGGTGCATATTCATTGACGTTGATGCGTCCGGGGCGCGAGCCATCTCCAGCGCCCAGCGAATAATCCGCCGGAGGACTCGACGCACTGCGGAACGATTCCATCGCAACAACGTCAAGCTTGTTTTTCGGCAACCGTCCGAATAGTTCCGGCAGCTTCGCGTACATCTGATCGCGATAATGCGTGTACAGATCGAACAATTGCTGGCCGGACTTCGCGTATAGATTCGGATCGTGCCGGATGTGCTCGTTGAATGATTTCAGATCGCTGAAGCCCTGCGCCTTGGCAATGGCGAGCATCTGGATTTCGATTTCCGCCACGCTCTTAACACCGAGTTGGTGAATCTGATCGGCGGTGAAGTCGGTGGTCGTCTGGTGACGTATCGCGAAACGATAACGCGCTTCTCCGTCGGGCAAGGCCCATACGCCGGGATCGACGCGTCCGTGAGGCGCGTAATCTTCGCGCACAAACTTCGCGAATTTTGCGTAGGCAGGTGCGATTTCGTTCTTTACGGCGTTTTCGATTTCCGCCTGCAGTCGCTTGCGGTCGGCATCGGAGATGGAATCGGGAAACTTGCGCAGCGGCGCCGTGAATGGACTCTGGTCGATTGAATCGTCTGCAATCCCCTGCGCCTGCGCGGAAACCTTTTCGAGCAGATACTTCGGCGGCATAAGATGGTCGCGCAATCCGGCGCGCATGTGGGCCGTCGCCTGCTCCAGCACGCGTGGAATCTGGTGTAGACGCGAGATGTAATCTTCGTAATCTTTCACGTTGCGGAACGGCGAATCGAAGGCCAGCGAGGCATATTGGAGATGAATGCCGCCAAACTGCGTCGCGGGCATCTCCCAGTCTTTGAAGGGCGCGGCGTCGAGCGCTTCGTGCAGGCTGCGCAGCATGAGCGCGCGGTTGACTTTGTCCTGCTCGGGAAATCCGGTGACGTCGATGGCCTCAAAGCGGGCGAGGGACTGCCGCGTATGTTCGAGATCGTCGGCAATGGCCTTGTCCGAAAAATCGCTGAGCCGATCGTTGTAACGGTCGTCGCCAACCTGGGTGGCAAGCTCCGGTTGGGTGCGCAGTGTGTACTCCCACTCCTCGGCAAGCAGACGATTGAGTTCGGCGCGGCGCGCTTCGACGGTTTGTTCGGCGGCGTGGGCGATGAGTGGGACGATTGCAGTCAAAGTCAGGAAGAATATTGTGAACGACGTTCGCAAAAGACAGACCCCCGTAGCACAGAAAAGTGCGCCGTTTGAAAATATCAGAAAACTGGGCAGTAGCTCATTTTGATCGAACCTCCACCACCAAGGGCACTAAGTCACACGAAGGAAAAGCCACCCACAAGAGCCTTCGTGCAACTTGGTGCCCTTCGCTCGAATCGGGCTCAGGGCTTGGGCACATTACCGGGCGGTGTGCAAACGGTTGCAGAATCGAGTACCTCTTCAGGTAACAAGCCCATTGTGTTACCAAAGTGCTCATCCTTCTTATGAAAAGAGACTAAGAGCAAATTAATCAGCCAGTTATGCTGCGGGTACAGTGGTGGACATCTTCGCACTTTATTATTGCGCCGGACCGCACAAATCGCCTACTATCGGACAGTTGCACGGGAATGCCTTCGGTGGTGGGGTTGTGGCAAGACTCTTGCATCTAATCAAGCAGGCCGACAGGTAGGGACTGAATTGGCCGAGTGGCTCCGGGGATGGTGACGTGAAGTTTAGCGCCTGGTTTCTTCGTCTTGCATTTTGTTTCGGACTAGCAATATCGCTGGAGGCGAGTGGCATCGCAGCTACCGTCAGTCCGAGCACGCTCCCACCGCATAAGAAAACTCACAGCATTACGGAAAATCAGCACGCGAAAGGGCGCATGAAAACCCTGGCGCGGGGCCGCGCTCCGCGTTCGTCGTACGCGTCCACGCATTCCGGGACACATAGCTCCGCTTATTCATCTGCTTATTCAGCCAGCGGCCGACACCATTATTACGAGCGTTTTCACACCAGCTCGTTTGCTACCGACATCACAGAAGGCGACGTGACTGCGGGCGAAGATCCGGTGGTTCGCCAAGCCGCGATTGACGCACTCGGCAACATGAACGGCACGGTGGTCGCGATCGAACCGACCAGCGGACGTATCCTGGCCATGGTCAATCAGAAGCTGGCGCTCTCGAGCGGGGCGCAGCCCTGCTCGACCATCAAACTTTCCGTAGCTTTGG
>JBEKED010000364.1:0-3780 GCA_050014035.1 Terriglobales bacterium | reverse complement strand
CCATTCTGGCACGGATGATCTCTTATCCGGCGCGCTTGTTTGAATGGGGATTGGTGCAGTGGTACGCGCTGGTCATGATCGCAAGTTTGCTCGGATTTGGCGTGTATTACGTGTGGAAATGAGCTGCGCGCTACGAGCTTCGGGCTGCGAGCAAGCGGCTTGCTCGATGCAGTAAATGGTTTGCTCTAAGCTCGCGGCTCATAGCTCGAAGCTGAGATTTTCTTATGCAGAATCATATACTTTCGATCATCCTCTTCACGCCGCTCATCGGCGCGTTTGTTCTCCTGTTCGTTCCAAAGGAGAACAAAGACGCGATCCGCTGGATTGCGAACCTCTTCGCGCTCGCCGGCTTCCTGATTTCGCTGCCCCTGGTGCCGATGTTCTGGGCGCAGCGCTTCGACGTGACCCCATCCCACTTCAAGTTTCTCGAGGGTACGCCGAACAACTGGATTCCCTCGATTGGCGCGGGATACAACCTGGGCATTGACGGCATTTCGTTTCTACTGATCATGCTCACTACGCTGCTCGGCTGGATCTCGATTCTTTCTTCCTGGACCGCCATCGAGAACCGCGTCAAGGAATATTACGTCTGGTTTCTAGTGCTGCAGACGGGAATGCTCGGCGTCTTCATGGCGCTCGATTTTTTCCTCTTCTTCGTTTTCTGGGAAGCGATGCTGGTGCCGATGTATCTGTTGATCGGCATTTGGGGCGGACCGCGCAAACTTTATGCGGCCATCAAGTTTTTCCTGTACACATTGCTTGGTTCCGTGCTGATGCTGCTGGCACACGGTGGCGGGTTTCTTCACCTTCAGTATTCCGGAACTCTATAAGACGGCGCCGCTCATTCCATTCAACATTGCAATTTGGCTGTTTGTAGCGTTCTTCATCGGCTTCGCCATCAAAGTCCCGATGTTCCCGTTCCACACCTGGCTGCCGGATGCCCACGTGGAAGCGCCAACCGCCGGCTCCGTCATTCTGGCGGGCGTTTTGCTGAAGATGGGAACCTACGGATTCGTGCGTTTCTCGCTCCCCTTCTTTCCCTCGGTCGTGGCGCATCCCAAGGTGCAAGGCTGGGTGATCGGACTCTCGCTCGTCGGCATCATCTACGGCGCGCTCGTCTCCCTCATGCAAAAAGACATGAAGAAGCTGGTGGCATACTCGTCCGTCAGCCACCTGGGTTTCTGCACGCTGGGAATCTTTGCTTTGAATTCGGCCGGCTTGACCGGCTCCGTGCTGCAGCAGATCAACCACGGCATCTCGACCGGAGCGCTCTTCTTGATCGTCGGCATTCTGTATGAGCGGCGGCACACGCGCGAGATCGCCGAGTATGGCGGCATTTCGAATGTGATGCCGCTGTATGCGACCATAACCATGATCATGTTCCTTTCCTCGATGGGATTGCCGCTGCTGAATGGATTTGTCGGCGAATTCACAATTCTGCAGGGAGCCTTCACTGCCAACTGGAAGTGGGCAGCGTGGGCGGCTCCGGGAGTGGTTCTCGCGGCGGCGTATCTGCTCTGGCTCTATCAGCGCGTGTTCTTTGGAACAGTGACGAATCCCAAAAACGAAAAGCTGCACGATCTTACGCCGCGCGAAATTCTTACGTTTGCGCCGCTGATCATCATGGCGTTGTGGATCGGCATTTATCCCAAGCCGTTTTTCCAGATCCTCGAACAGCCCGTCAACCAGTTGGTACAGACGATTCACGACAACAACCCGAACGCGCCGGTGAACGCGCAGGTCGCGCCTCGTGAGCTAAAGCCCGCTTTGAGCAGTGCTGTTGGCGGCACGGCTGAAACCGTGCCCCACACAAAACCGACCTATGAAGCTATTTCGAAAGTCGCCACACGGAAAGCGAGCAACTGAGTGCTAGGCATGTCCCCCACGGATTACCGGCTGATGTTGCCGATGGTGGAACTTACCATTTTCGCGCTCGGCATTCTGCTGATCGATTTGATGATTCCGCGGGGATGGAAGTGGATTAACGCCGTCGGCGCCTTTGCCGGTGTGCTGTTTTCGGCGGTGTGCGTCTGGCAAATTCAGTCGACCCTGCCCCCGCGCGGATTGTTAGGGTTCTCTAGCTCCTTGCTAGTCGATCGTTTCGCAATTTATTTCTGGTATTTATTTTTGGCGGGAACGGCGATCGCCATCGTAGGGTCAGTGCACTATCTCGACGTGGAAGACGAACACCACGGCGAATACTACGCCTTGATGCTGCTTTCCGTGGTGGGCATGATGTGCATGGCGGCGGGAGTTAACATCGTGCTGATCTTCATTGGCCTCGAGTTGATGGCGATTTCCACCTACGTGCTGGTCGGTTTCCTGCGCCACGACCGGCGCTCGAACGAAGCTGCCTTGAAGTATCTGCTGCTCGGAGCATTTTCTTCAGGCATATTTGCGTACGGTCTCTCGTTGTTCTACGGCATTTCCGGCAACACGAATCTCGGCGCGATTGCGCGCGCGGTCGCGGCGCCGCAGTTGCTGCACAATCCGGTAGTAATCATTGCGCTGCTCACCACCATGGTCGGTTTGCTGTTCAAAATTGCCGCGATTCCGTTTCATCAGTGGGCGCCGGATGCTTACGAGGGTGCGCCCACCAGCATTACTGGCTTCATGTCGGTAGCCGTGAAAGCGGCGGGCTGGGCGATGTTGCTGCGTATTCTGCTCTTCGGACTGTGGCCACTGCGCTCGCTCTATGTTCCCGTCATTGTCATCGTGGCCATCGCCACCATGACCGGCGCGAACTTCGCGGCGCTTACGCAGACCAACACGAAACGGCTACTCGCTTACTCCTCGATTGCGCACGTCGGCTATATGTTGCTCGCCTTCGTGGCCATGGGAACTTCACAAATCGGCAGCCCTGGCTTTTTCGATGGCTTTAAGGGAATCCTGATCTACCTGCTGGTTTACACGTTCATGAACCTGGGAGCTTTCGCGGTGATCGCGTCCCTGCGGCAGCGCAACGTGATTGGCGACGAGCTCGACGACATGGCCGGGCTGTACCAGCGCGCACCGGTCGAAGCCGTGCTCATGCTGCTGTTCCTTCTGTCGCTGGCCGGCATTCCGCCCGCAGCGGGCTTTCTGGGCAAGTACTACATCTTCCTCAGCCTGATCGAAAGCGGACATTACGGGCTGGCCTCGCTCGGCGTGCTCTACTCGCTCTTTGGTCTTTATTACTATTTGAAGATTGCGAATTCCATGCTGATGCGCGCGCCATTGGAGACGGATCGCCTGACCGTCAGCGCCGGAATGCGTTTCACGGTGGGCGTGACGGCGCTGGCGACAATCGTCATCGGCATTTATCCCGAGCCCTTCATTCGCGGCGTCAACTGGTCGCTCGGAATCGCACAAACACCGCACGTAGCAGCCCTGCTGCGCTAAAGAAATAAATAATGGAGCGCCGGGCGTCCCTTCGGCACGTCCTACCAGAAGGGCATGACCTTGTATCATCCCCGTCCCCGCGCCGGCAACCCTCTTCGGACCAACTCGGGTGTCCTTGTGAAACGCCCTGCCCAGTAACCACCCGCAAGTAAAGAAAAGAGCACATCTGTCCGAAGAAACCCTTGTAGCCCCCGGTGGGTCGTCGTGTCGGGCTACGCCTTTTGGGAGGTTGGAGAAGTTCCATGCGCCCTCGAATTTCCAATGACGTCCTTGCGGTTGCATCGCGGACTCCGCGAAGACGCCGGTCGGAATTTCAGACTGTACTCCACTTGCTCACGGTCTTCGTGCCTACGACCTTCGTGTTGACGGCAACCGCAGTTGCCCAACAGGAGACGAAGG
>JBEKED010000363.1:0-3041 GCA_050014035.1 Terriglobales bacterium | reverse complement strand
AAAAACAGTTTGCCATTGGCCACGCTGTTGAGGGCGCAGCCTCCGGCCAGGGCTAGATTTTCGTCGGGTACGCGCTTGTAGGTCTCATTCGCCAAATGGAAAAAGCTCTCTTCGAAAACGTGTTGCATGGCGTAGGCAAGATCCATGTCGCGCTGCGTGATCTCGGCGTGCGGTTCGCGCGGCGCGCCGAAGAGTTTTTCCATCCTGGCGGAGAAATGCCTTGCCAGGCGCACCGTTCCGTCGGGTAGCACCTGCATTCCCTGAGTGCTGCCTAGCGGCTTGAAGTAACTCAGGTTGAGTTGGAAGTTACCGTTCTTGAGCGCGACCACCTTTCGGATTTCTTCGACATAAGTGTCTTTTCCGTACGGCGCCAGACCCATGACTTTGCCTTCATCGCCATATTTCTTGTAGCCGATAAAATCGCAAATCATGGTGTAGAAACTGCCGAGCGAATGGGGCAGGAACACTCGGTCGAGGACGTGGATTTCGTTGCCTTCACAGCGCGCCATCATGGTCGAAACGAAGTCTCCCGAGCCGTCGTAGCTGAAGCCCGCGGCTTTTTCCCAAGGCGAGCAGTAGTAGGAACTGGCGATGTGCGCGATGTGATGTTCGAGATGATGCTCTTGAAATTTCAGCGTGGAGGCATCGACGTCTAGGGCTCGCGCCAACAGTGAACGCACGTCGCGCATCGACTCTTTGCGTTGGCGCATCCTGATGAAGTTCAGAACCTTGGCGGGATTTGCCAGCGCATATTGCACTTTCTTGACGAGGTTGGCGTCGCTGTCTTGGCCGACGGCAACGTGCTGTACGTCGGTGATTTTGGCGCCTACCGCATCCAGACAGGCTTTCACGGCTAGTGCGGGAAAACCACCGTAGTGTTTGCGGCGGTTCAGGCGCTCTTCAGCCACGGCAAAAAGAATTTTTCCATCTTCGACGATTGCGGCCGACGAATCAGCGTGAAACATATTCAGGCCCAGAATCAGCATTTACAGATCATTCCCTTTTCTTGTCGTTCGATTTTCTCGTGCGATGTTCTAGTGCGATGACTTTTCCTGCAGAGCCAACGCGACGAATTCGTTCAATTGCACAGCCAGAGGTTGTCCGGTCTGGCATGAGTTTTGCAGTCGCAGAGTGGCTAACGTCGAGCCCACGATTTGCTCCAACGGAATGGGCGGCGGCGTCTTGCATTGAAGGGCATCGACGAAGATCCGCATCTCCGCCTGATGGCCTTTATCCTGGGCCCAGCGCGAGCGCGTGATTTGTTTGCGGCCGTTGCGAACCAGTTCGAGCCGTCGAAAATCTTCGAGGATGGCTACCGCGCCGCCGCCGAAAACTTCAATGCGCTCTTTCGATGCCGACTTGTCGCCGTTGGCGAGATAGCTGATCGTTCCCAAGCTGCCGTTCGCAAACTTCAACGAGGCGACGACGTTATCCATGCTGTATTGGCCGGGATTGCCCACCGTCCGCGCTTGCACTTCGGTTGGACAGGCGTCCGCGAGAAAACAGAGGAAGTCGACAAAGTGGCAGACCTCGCCGAGAATGCGGCCTCCTCCCTGCTCGGGATCGTTCACCCAATGATCGCGGGGGATGTAGCCCGCATTCACACGATAGTGGATGGCCAGCGGCTCGTGAATTTCGTCCAAGAAGTTTTTCATCTGCACGGCCATGGGAGCGAACCTACGATTGAAACCTACCATCAGGAGCGGGGCGTTTTCCGCGGCTGACGCGCATACCAGCGCGGCTAACTCGGCTTCGGTCAGGCACAGCGGTTTTTCGCAAAAGACCGACTTCCCTGCTCGCAGCGCTCGGAGCGCCTGGCGGGCATGAAGGTGATGGCGTGTCGCGATCAGCACAGCGTTTATTTTCGAATCCTGCAAAAGCTCAGCTTCCGAATTCGAGCAATAGGAAAATCCAAACTTCTCGGCCGCGCTCCGACTGCGCGGACCGGTCGCGTTGCAGACACCGATGAGAGCAACGTTCGACATCGCCTTCAGCGCGGGCAGGAGCATGCTCTGCGCGAAATTTCCCGCTCCCAACACGCCCAGACCGATGGAGCCTGAGGCTGGCTTCGAGAGCAAAATTCTTTTCGAGAATGGGGGAGCCGAGCTTTGCTCGGCTTGGACGGGCGAGAGCCTGCCCTGAGCTTGCCGAAGGGACGCCCGTCCCTCCACGGGCGGCGCAGATTCGGCGGCTGCGTAAGTAATGAGCGTCGCCAAGAAGGGTTCGCTTGCGTTGCCCGTAATCAAGTCATAGGCGCGGGTTGCCTGTTCTATCGGGAAGCGATGCGTGATCAGCGACTGCAGATTTAGTTTTCCGTCGGCAATGAATTGTAGAAAGGCTTCCAGGTTGCGCGTCTCGGTCCAGCGGACGTGGCCAATCGGATAATCGCGGCCTTTCTGCTCATAAGCAGCGTCGTAGCGGCCAGGGCCATAGGAGCGCGAAATTCTGAAATCCAATTCTTTTTCGTAATAGAGCTTGCGCTGCAGATCCATGCCGACCGTGCCCACGGCAACGACCACGGCGCGATCGCGCGCCAGTTCTGCCGCCAGATTCACCGGTTCGCTGCTTGGAGTTTCGGCGGTAATCAGGACCGCGTCCACGCCAACGCCACTGGTTTTCTGGAAACACAGGTCGCGGAACTCGCGGGCGCTGGCGCATGCGGCCTCGGCTCCGCTGGCGATTGCTTGATTGGAGCGCTGGTGCAACAGATCCACGCCAAAGACGCGGCAGCCGGCGGCGCGCAGCAACTGCACTGTGATTTGGCCGAGTAGCCCCAGGCCGATCACCGCGACTGTGTTGCCGAGTGTGACGTTCGCGGTGCGAATGCCGTGCAGGCAAATCGCGCCCACCGTTCCGAAAGCGGCTTCTTCATAGGAGACTGGCGACGACGCTTCTTCGCGCCGGGGAATTTTCGCCAGCAGCATTCGGGGCACGCAGGCAAATTCGGCGTGGACCGCGTATCCGGCTCCGGCGCAGGCTACGCGGTCGCCGACTGCGATGTCGTGGATGCCATCGCCTACGGCGATTACCGATCCGGCGCT
>JBEKED010000362.1:0-3080 GCA_050014035.1 Terriglobales bacterium | reverse complement strand
TGACCACGCTGCGGATCCGGCGCCGGATGTCGAGAACGTTTGCCATGTTATGTAGAGACGCGGCTTGCCGCGTCTCGATCTCCGCAGAGAATACGCGGCAAGCCGCGTCTCTACAAAACTACTTCGCTACCGCTTGCCTCGAATCCACAAATTGCTGCTTGGCTTCTTTGATCACTCTGGACATCTCCGCTTTCAAATTGTCGTCCAGAATCTTTTTTTCCATGATCGTATTGAGCAGGCCCGGGTTCGTGGTTTCGACGTACTTGTACAGGTCCTTCTCGAAGTCACGCACCTGGTTGACCGGCATGTCGTCGAGAACTCCGCTCGTGCCCGCGAAGATGATCAGAATCTGTTTCGAGAACGGGAGCGGCGAAAACTGGCCCTGCTTAAGGAGTTCGACCAGCCTTTGGCCGCGATTGAGCTGCGCCTGCGTGGCTTTGTCGAGATCGCTGCCGAACTGCGCAAAAGCCGCCAGTTCGCGGTATTGGGCGAGTTCCAGCTTGAGCGTTCCCGCAACCTGCCGCATGGCCTTGATCTGCGCGCTGCCGCCCACGCGGCTTACCGAGAGTCCCACGTTCACGGCGGGGCGTACGCCCTGGTTGAACAGGTCGGTTTCAAGATAAATCTGGCCGTCGGTAATCGAAATCACGTTAGTCGGAATGTAAGCCGACACATCGCCCGCCTGCGTTTCGATTACGGGAAGCGCGGTGAGCGATCCTCCGCCGTTCGCGTCGCTCAACTTCGCGGCGCGCTCTAACAGACGCGAGTGGAGATAAAAAACATCTCCGGGATAAGCTTCGCGTCCGGGAGGACGGCGGAGCAAAAGCGAAATCTCTCGATAGGAAGCGGCGTGCTTCGAAAGATCGTCGTAAATGCAGAGCGCGTGGCGTCCTGAATCACGGAAGAACTCGCCCATGGCGCAGGCTGCATACGGAGAAATGTACTGCATGGGAGCCGGTTCGGAGGCTGACGCTGCGACCACGATGGTGTATTCCATGGCGCCCGCATCTTCGAGAATCTTGACCACCTGCGCAATCGACGAGCGCTTCTGGCCGACGGCGTTATAGATACAAATAAGATTGTTGCCCTTGCTGTTGATGATGGTGTCGAGAGCAACGGCGGTCTTGCCGGTTTGGCGGTCGCCAATGATCAGCTCGCGCTGTCCGCGCCCGATGGGAATCATGGAGTCAATGGCCTTCAACCCAGTAGCCATAGGCTCGCGCACGGGTTGGCGATCGATGACGCCGGGAGCAATACGCTCCAGCGGAATGAACTTGTCGGTCGCGATCGGACCCTTGTCGTCGATGGGCTGGCCGAGCGAGTTCACGACGCGGCCGATCAGGGCATCGCCCACGGGCACGCTCATGATGCGGCCGGTGCGCTTGACTTCGTCGCCTTCCTTGATTTCGGTGTATTCGCCGAGGATGACCACGCCCACCTGATCTTCTTCCAGGTTCATGGCAATGCCGGCGATGCCGTGCGGGAAGCTGAGCAACTCTCCGGCCATGACCTTGTCGAGGCCATAGACTCGGGCGATGCCGTCACCAAGCGTGATGACGGTGCCAACTTCGTCGACCGCGATTTTCGATTCGTAGTGCTCGATTTGCTCGCGGATTAATTGCGTGATTTCGTCTGCTCTGATTTGTGCCATAAAGTCAGCTCTTAGCTTTCCACCAATTGCTCCCGTATTCTCTCCAACTGGCCTTTGACCGAGCCGTCGTAAATCGTGCTGCCCACTTGCACAACGGCTCCGCCCAGCAGCGAGGCGTCCTGTTCGTAACGCGCGCGAACTTTCTTGCCGGTCATTTTTGTGATCTCGGCTTCGAGCATTTGCTTTTCTGGGTCGCTTAGTCGGCGCGCGCTGCTCACTTGTGCTTCCGCCAAGCCCTGACGCTCGTCCAATTCCCGCTCCAGATGTTTCAGGATTTCGCTGAACAGCGGTAGCCTTCTGTGATCGATGAGTACCGCAACAAAATTCCGCACCTGCCTTGTCGTGCCCAGTCGACTGGTGATGGCATCGAGCACGCCGCGTTTCCCCTCGCCGGGAATGGACGGATTTTCCAACACCCGCCGCAACGGATCGCTTTCCTTGAGCAGCGCCTCGATGCCGCGCAATTCCTGCAATACGCGCGCGGGATCGAGCAGGTTGCTTTTGGTCATCGCGACATCGGCGAAAGCCCGGGCGTATGTGCCCACCACGGAAGCCATGGTTAGCGCCCATCCTTTCCGCCGTGGTTGTCATCGTCATGCCCGGAGGGACGCGAAGCCAGCCCCGAGGCAAACGTGCGCACCAGCACCTGGTCGGTATTGGAATCGACGTGAATCTGTTGGCGAGCGAGCGCGATGGCAAGGCCAGCCGTATGCGTGCTCAGTTCGCGGCGAGCTTGCTTGGCGGCCGCCGCGATTTCCTGCTCCGCCGCCAGCACCACTTTGCGAACGTCCTCCTCGGCGGCTTTCTTGATGCGGATTTCCTCCGCGCCGGCTTCCTTTTCCGCCGTCGCCTGCATCTGTCCGATTTCTACATCCAATTGCCGCAGGCGATTCTCGATGTCCGCCAGGCGGCGATTGGCATCGTGGCTGGCCGCCCGTGCTTCTTCGAATGCCTGCTGAATGGACGCGTTGCGATTGTGCAATACACCGGGCACAAACTTGCGCACGGCCCAGAAAACGATAACCACGACGATGGCAAAGTTGAGACCAGACAAGAGAAGATGCGTGCCATGCACGCTCCACCCGATCTTAGCGGCAAGCCATTGCACCGGCTTGGCGTGCTTCAGCTTTACGTTTTCTTCCTCGTCTTCTCCGGCCGCCTCGCGGGTCTCTTTGGCGAGTTCTTGTCCGATACCCACGTGCCCAGCCGCGGATTGTTTAGTTCCATTTTCAGGGGCTGCGGATGTCTGCTGGGAAGGCTGGGCTGAGGGTTGCTCCTGTGCGATGGCGAGCCGGGTTGGAAGCAGCAACAAAAATGACAAAAGCGCCAGCGCCAGCAGCGGGCGGAAAATGGCGGGCAGTGCCTTGGTTTTCATTCCCTGAAGCGTCCTGGTCTGAAGCATCATTGGCCACCGACCTGGCTGGGCGAT
>JBEKED010000361.1:0-3099 GCA_050014035.1 Terriglobales bacterium | reverse complement strand
GTTGGAGCGTGGATCGTTGGAGCTTTGATCGTTGGACTTCTGATCGTTTGAACCCTTGCCGTCTGCGGCCGCGGCGAGCGACTGCGCCAGCATCGCGAGCAGAAAGAATGCCGCAGTCAGCAGAAATGCTCTCTTCATTTATAAATCTCCATTACCAGATCATAGCGCGCCGGCCGGTTGCCAGCAGCCGCTCTCAGCGCAAAACCTCGGCATATCCCCTGCTTTATCCCTCCCATAAATTATTGTTCTTAGCGAAAAGACTCATGCACGGCAGAAGAAATACCGATTGGACTTGAGCCGCTGCGGTCGATAAGGTGAGCTTCTAGATTCGAGAGTTTTCGTGTGCCCGGCGCACAACCCGATGAGAATGAAGAAAGCGAGCAAAGAATGGCAGAAGACGCGATAAAGATGAAAAAGACCCTGGGCCTGACCGGTTTGACCATGAATGCCATGGCGTTGATCGCCCCGGGAGCGTTTCTGTGGCTGACCTTTGCCGGGCAGGCGGCAGCGGGCGCAACTGCACCATCCATGTGGATGGGCATCGTGTTTGCCACTTTGTTGTGTCTTGCCACCGCTATCTGTTATGCCGAAATGGCGAAGCTGTATCCGAGCAGCGGCAGTTCGTATTACTTTGCCGAGCAATCATTTCTAAATAACGACAAGGCCTGGCCGTACGCGCGGCTGGCGAAATTCATCGTGGGCTGGGGCTCCCATCTTTATTACTGGATCTACCCTGGAGTAATGGTGGGCGTCATTGGAGTGATCTCCGGCTATTTGGTGGGAACGCTTTGGCCGAACTTTATGAGCGCCTCGAATCCCGGGCCGATGTTCATGATGGTGGTGGCCATTGCATTCTCGTTTGCCGTGTCCTATATCGCGCACCGCGGCATCACCGGTTCGACGGCCGTGAACATTGCCATCAACGTCATCCAGATCAGCGCTCTGATCGTGTTTGCGGTCATGGCTCTTGGCTACCGGGCGAATCATCCGCCGGGCAGCGTGGCCTTCCAGTTTGACCCGCAAACCAGCGCCGCGTACAGCTACGAGTTCGCGACCATTTCGAAGACGGTGAATGGGCAGGCTACCGATGTCATCACACGCGACGCGAATGGCGTGCCGCAGCCCAAATTGGATGCGGCGGGCAAGCCTGTTCCCTATCGCATCAGTTATCCGGAAAAAGATGCGAGCGGCGCTTTCGTTTCCCATCCCACGGCGCGTTCAGTCGTTGGTATGCACAATTTTGGCTGGATGTTTGTGCAGGCGACAATTGCCATCCTTATTCTTGTCGGATTTGAATCGGTGACCTCGATGGGGGGCGAGGCGAAGAACGCGAAACGCGATGTCCCGATCGCGGTCATTATTTCGCTGCTGGTGCAAGGCTGTTTTTGCTACATGTTCGAATATTTTGCGGCCAATTACTTTCTCAATAGCGGCTATCCCATGAGCTTTGCCGGAGCTTCCGCGGCGCCGATCGGCGACATGATGACGATGGTTGGCGATGCGGTGTTCGGCGCGGGCAACGGTCGAACTTTCATGCTGGTCGAGGCGGCTACCGTATTTCTGGCGCTGATCGGCACGACGCTCTCCTGCATCAACACTGGCGCAAGAGTGACTTATGCCATGGGGAAAGACCAGGAAGTGCCGGGGCACTTCGGCATGTTGCATGGCAAGAACCTCACGCCCCATCGTGCCATTTGGACGCTGGCCACTATTTCGGCGGTGATTGGATGTATCACGGTGCTGATGTTTTTTGGCGATGGCGCGGCTCCGGCAGACTCGGCCATTCAGGCACTGCCGCACGGCTTCTGGTCGAGTTTCGGATACACCACGCATGACAAGATGGCGGCGTTGCCCAATACTTTTCTGACGACAACCTTGGCTTCGAACTTCGGCACTTTTTTGCTATACATGCTGAGTTGCCTGACATGCATCGTCTGCTATCACAAGCACCCGCAGTTCAACGTGGTGCGGCACCTGGTGGTTCCACTGTTCGGACTGGTCGCTAACCTGGTCTGCATGGCTTTCTATTTGATCGGGCCCTTCATGGGATACGGCACGAAATTGGAACCGTTGATCGCCTTGGGCCTCGCGCTCGTCTGGGGCATTTATGGCGGAATTTACTTCTTCCGCATCAGTAAGACCTCCGGCCGCACGACCATGTTGCAGGACCGCTTGCCGACCACAGTGATTTAGTGGCGCGGGCCATCTCACTTAGGGTCTTTCGGTAAGATATTCTCATCCCGAAAGCGCCTGGCGTCGAAGGACAGACAGCCACCGTTCGACGTTCGCCGCAACCTTGCATGCTGGATATTGAATTTTCTGAACTTTCCGATCCCGGCCTCGTGCGTTCGCGCAATGAGGATTATGTTGGGCACGTGGTTCCGGAGTCTCCTTCGCAGGCGCGGTCGCACGGATGGGTGTTCGCTCTGGCAGATGGCGTGGGCGGACAGCGCCAGGGCGAAGTCGCATCGCGCGCCGCCGTGCAGGAAGTGCTTGCCGGATTCCGGCGCGCCAAGGCCGGAACCTCGCATAAAGATCTGGTCACACAACTTGTGCAAGCTGCCAACGCGCGTGTCTGCGAATCGGAAGCTCTCTCCGGCCACTTAGGCCCCGGGATGGCCTCGACCATCGTGGTTTGCGCGCTGCGCTTCGATCGCGCCACCATAGCTCACGTCGGCGATTCCCGTTGCTATCTGATTCGAAGCGGTGACGCCAAGCCCGTCACCCGCGATCACACCATGGTCGCCGACCAGGTACGGCTGGGGCTCGTTTCCGCCGAAGAGGCCGCGGAGTCGTCGCAGCGCCACATTCTTAGCCGCTCGCTCGGAATGAATCTTTTCGTGAACATCGATGTCGAGGAGATCCAACTTTTGGCTGGCGATATGCTGCTGCTTTGCTCCGACGGGTTGCATGGCGCGGTCGCTGCGACCGAAATGGCCGAGATAACCCGCCGCCACCGCGATCTGGCCGCTGCCGCCCAGGAACTGGTGAAGCGCGCCAATGAAGAGGACGGTAGCGATAACATCAGTTTGCAGATTATTCGAGTGCGCACCGTGGAGCGCGTGGGCATGTATCGTGGGCGTCCTTACAAGTTGCGCT
>JBEKED010000360.1:0-3133 GCA_050014035.1 Terriglobales bacterium | reverse complement strand
GCCGGAAAACGAACCTTATTCAGTCCGTAGTTGACGGTCATGGCGACGCCCGAGCGAATATGGATCGCCTGTTTCAGAAAGTGGGGGAGCAGCGAAAGAGTCAGAAAGCCGTGCGCAATGACGCCCCCAAAGGGCGATTCGCGCTGGGCGCGTTCCGGATCGACGTGAATCCACTCGCGGTCCTCGGTGGCATCGGCAAACTTCTGAATGCGATCCTGCGTGATGACGAGCCAGTCGGTCACAGGAAATTGGCGGCCTTCCGACTGTTTCAGGGAATTCAGGTTCTCAATCTCAAAGGCAGGCATAGGAGTTTTCCATGACGACACTAACAGACATTTCGCACAAAGCCGCAAAGGGAACCAGATTTCTGATCGAAGACTCGGCGCCCCAGGACATTTTCACACCTGAGGATCTGACCGAGGAGCATCTTGCCGTCGGTCACATGGTGGATGAATTCTGGACCAACGAAGTCGAGCCCAATCTGCCCGCGATTCGCGAAAAGAAACCCGGCGTCGCGCTGAGTGTCTTGCGCAAATCGGTGGACCTGGGTCTGACCGCGATGACGATCCCGGAAGAATATGGCGGCATGGCCATGGATCTGCCGTCGCTGATGGTGACTGCCGAACGTTTGGGCCGCGACGGCTCTTATGGCGGCTGGCACTCGGCGCACACGGGCATCGGCACTCTTCCGATCGTCTATTTTGGCAACGACCAGCAAAAGAGAAAATATCTGCCGAAGCTGGCGAAAGTCGAGATGCTTGCAGCCTACGCGCTCACCGAGCCTCTAGCGGGATCGGATGCGCTGGCGGCGCGAACGCGCGCCGATCTCGCGCCCGATGGAAAGCACTACATGCTGAACGGCCAGAAAATGTGGATCACCAACGGCGGCGCGGCCGATCTGTTCACGGTGTTTGCCAAAGTTGGAGGAGAAGCGTTCACCGCCTTTCTGGTCGAGCGAAATTTTCCCGGCGTGAGCAGCGGCGCGGAAGAACACAAGATGGGGATCACGGGAAGTTCTACTACCGCCGTGTATCTCGACAACGTTCCGGTGCCGGTGGAAAACGTGTTGGGCGAAATCGGACGCGGGCACGTGATCGCGTTCAATATCCTGAACGTTGGACGATTGAAACTGGGTCCCGCCAGCGTCGGCGCTGCGAAAAACGTGCTTGCAATCTGCCTAAAATATGCCAAACAACGCAAGGCATTCGGCTCGGCGATTTCCGAGTTCGGTGCCATTCAACACAAGCTGGCGGAAATGGCGATCCGCATTTTTGCGGCGGAGTCGATGACCTGGCGCGTGGTCGGACTGATTGAAAATCAAATGCACGCCGCGGGTTCAGCTGACAGTTCCCAGGAACTCAAGGCCATCGAGGAGTTTGCCGCCGAGTGCTCGATGGTCAAGGTCTACGCCTCGGAAATGCTGGACTACGTGGTTGATGAAGGCGTCCAGATTCACGGAGGCTACGGATACCATCAGGATTACGCGGTCGAGCGCGCCTATCGCGATGCGCGCATTAACCGCCTGTTTGAGGGGACCAGCGAAATCAACCGACTGGTGATCACCGGTATGCCGCTGAAGCGCGCGGCCCGCGGACTTCTGCCGCTGTTCGAAGCCGCCCGCGCCGTGCTGCAGAAGACCGGCGAGTCCAAGTCAGAGTCGGAAGACGCGGAGCTAAGCCTTGTCCAGAATGCGAAAAAGATCGCCCTGCTGACGCTCGGAATCGCGCACGAGAAATATGGCGCTCAGCTGGAACAGCAACAGGAGATCATCATGAATCTGTCCGACATCATCATGGAAGTGTTTGCCATGGAGTCAAGCCTGCTGCGCAGCCGCAAACTCGCCGCGGGTGGTGGTGGAGCAAACGCCGCCGATGCCTGCGCGGTGTACTTGCGCGACTCCATCGCACGCCTTGAGCTTTCGTCGAGAACCGTGCTGAGCGCCTGCGCTCAAGGCGACGAACTGCGGCGGAATCTTTCTCGTCTGCGCGGGTACGCAGGTTACGATCCGGTAAATACAATCGCATTGCGCCGTCAGATTGCAGTTCGCCTGCTGGCCAACGAACGCTACACGGTCTGAGCAACGAAATCGGCAACGCAAGGAGGCACCATGGCACTCACAAATCACAAGTTTCTTCTGGCGGCCCGCCCCGTAGGAATGCCGAAGCGCAGCGACTGGACCTATGCGGAAGAACCCGTCGCCGAGCCGAAAGATGGCGAACTAGTAGTGCACGTCCTGTACATCTCGCTCGATCCGGCGATGCGCATGTGGATCAACAACGTCCGTTCTTATATGCCGCCGGTAGGCATCGGAGAAGTGATGCGCGCATTGGGCGTGGGAATCGTTACCGCATCGCGCAATCCGCGCTTTGCCGTCGGCGATCATGTTTCGGGATTGTTCGGCGTGCAGGAGTACGCGCTCAGCGACGGCCGCGGAGTAACCAAGGTCGACCCGAGAATCGCTCCCTTGCCCACCTATCTCAGTGTGCTCGGCATGACGGGGATGACCGCGTATTTCGGGCTCCTCGACACCGGGCAACCGAAGGCCGGCGAAACGTTGGTGGTTTCGGCTGCAGCGGGAGCCGTGGGCGCCGTGGTAGGACAGATCGCAAAAATCAAGGGCTGCAGAGTTGTCGGCATCGCAGGAGGTGCCGAGAAGTGCCGTTACATTGTGCAGGAACTGGGATTCGATGCGGCCATCGATTACAAGTCCGAAGAGGTGAGCCCGTCTCTGCGGAAACATTGCCCGGAAGGCATTGACGTTTACTTTGACAACGTGGGTGGCGCGATTTTGGATGCTGCGCTGGCGCAGCTCCGCATGCATGCCCGCGTCGTGATCTGCGGCGCGATCTCGCAATACAACAACACCGGGCCCATCACGGGGCCGAGCAACTACCTGTCATTGCTGACGAACCGCGCTACCATGAAAGGCATGCTGGTGCTTGACTACGCGGACCGTTATGCGCAAGCCGGAGCGGAAATGGCGCAATGGATGGCGGCCGGCAAGCTCAAGTCGCGAGAGGATATTGTGGAAGGCCTCGCGACCTTTCCTGAAACTTTGCTCAAGCTGTTCAAGAGCGAGAACACGGGCAAGCTGATGCTGAAAGTTAGTTAAGACTCTACTAGCAAAGGAATG
>JBEKED010000359.1:0-3136 GCA_050014035.1 Terriglobales bacterium | reverse complement strand
TGCCTCGAAAATATTCGCAAATCCCCGAAGTGGTCGGTCATTTTTCGTAACTTCTTTGATTCCATTAGTGCATCAATTGAAGTGCAATTTGCTTGGCCTTAACCCGATATTTACGGCGCCAAATGAATACTAGTTGTGGAAATTTCTTTAGGCTCGGAGATCTAGAAGGAGCGCACATGCCCAGTTCCCCCATTTCGTACCTGTGGAGCGACAAGGACGTACCTCGAGGGTTCCGAACCGGTGTTTCGTTGCACAGCCATACCAACCAGTCTCGCGAGACCCTCGACTTCCTCGCCAACTTCGGCAATCAGTTTCCAGTGATGCGCCCCCTGATTTCGCGGATGGAGCGGAGGGCCGAGCAGAATCACGGCATGCATGTCGACTATTCGGCAAGCTACTGGACGCCGCCGATGACTCCTAAGCTGGCCTTCGACCTCGAGACCCGCCAGATCGAAAAGCAGAATCTGCAGGCTATGGTTTCCCTCACCGACCATGACAGTATCAAGGCGCCCATGCTGCTCCGCACAGTGCCCAGTGCGCGGCAGATTCCCGTATCGGTGGAGTGGAGCGCGCCCTATGGGGGCATGCAGTCGTTCCACCTCGGTGTGCACAACCTGCCCAGCGCCCGCGCGACAGAATGGATGGCGGAACTCGAAAGCTACACCGCCCATCCCACCGATGCACGCCTGACCGAAATTCTCGTTGCCCTCGACCGTGAGCCCAACGTGCTGGTGGTCTTCAACCACCCCATGTGGGATCTGTACCTTATCGGCAAGGAAAAGCATCAATTTCTGGTCAACGAGTTTCTGCAGAAAAACGGCGCTTATCTTCACGCTCTTGAACTAAACGGGTTGCGCGGTTGGGACGAGAACCGCGCCGTGCGTCGCCTGGCTGAAAAATGGAACATGCTGCTTATCTCCGGCGGCGACCGCCACGGCGTTGAGCCCAACGCCAACATCAATCTGACCAACGCTACCTCCTTTACAGAGTTTGTCCACGAAGTGCGAAAGCAGAGGAAAAGCCATGTGCTCTTCATGCCGCAGTATGCTGAGCCTTGGAAGCATCGCATTCTGCAATCGACCATCGATGCCATCCGCTACTATCCCGAATTTCCAATCGGTTCGCGGACTTGGGACGAGCGCGTCTACCACCCCGACCGCAATGGCGTACCTCGACCGCTAAGCCAGCTTTGGCCCGACGGGTCGGCCCCTTACTTTATGACGGTGATCATCGCCATGGTGCAATTGATGGGCCGCGGACTCGTCTCCGGTGGCTTGCGTTTTGCATGGAACGAATCGCATCAGTTAGCCCTTGCGCTCGGTGAGCACGAGAGCTGACGGAGGTCCAGCGGCTGAGTCGGCTGCGCTCGCTGAGTTCAATTATCCCCGGATGCCGTCCACAGCCAACACGAAAGCTTTACTCGCTTCGCTGGCTGCGTCCATGCCGCTAACCCAGCTAGCCCCGCTAAATAATGACTGCATCCCTGCCGCGCGTGGCTTATTTCCCCGACTCCTTCCACGAGGTGAACGGGGTCGCCCACACCAGCCGGAATTTCGAGGCCTTCGCTCGCCGCCGCAACCTGCCCTTTCTTTGCGTCCGCGCCGGGACGCGCACCCAGGCGGTTACCGAAGACGGCAATGTCTGGACCCTTGAGCTACCTCGCAGCTTTCTCTCCTTTGCCCTGGAAAAGGACCTTCGTTTCGACCCTGCCTACCTTCGCCACGTACCGCTGATTGGGGAAGCGCTGGAGCGATTCCGTCCCGACCTGATCCATATCACTGGCCCGAGCGAAATCGGCATCCTTGGAGCGTGGCTTTCCCAGCATCGACGTTTGCCGCTTGCTGCCAGTTGGCACACCAACGTGCACGAGTATGCCGCGCGCCGGTCCGACTGGTTTCTGCGCCTGCTGCCCAAGCATCAATCCGCAGCCACCGGGCAGAAGATTGAAGATCTGGCGATGGCCTCGGTAGCAAGGTTCTACTCCATCGCCCAAGTCTTGTTCGCGCCCAATCCTGAGCTCTGCGCGCTTCTCGAACGCTCGACGGGCCGCCCTTGTCATCTGATGCCGCGTGGCGTTGATGCCGAACTCTTTCATCCCGCCCGGCGCACGCGACCTCACGGCGAATCCGAGCAGGTGCTCGGGTTTGTCGGGCGCTTTTCCATTGAGAAGAATGTTGCCCTGCTGGCGCAGGTTCAGCAGGCTCTCGACCAAAACCAGGAAAAATTCCGTTTCATGATGGTCGGCCACGGTGGAGAAGAACCCTGGCTGCGTGAGCGATTGCCTCGGGCGGAGTTCACCGGTGTCTTGCGTGGCGAAGCGCTGTCTCGCGCTTACGCGAATATGGATTTGTTCGTTTTTCCCTCGCACACAGACACTTTCGGCAACGTCGTGCTTGAGGCTCTGGCCAGCGGAGTGCCGGCCATTGTCACTCCCGACGGCGGCCCGCGCACCATTGTTCGCGATGGCGAAACCGGCCGAATCGTTCCCGACGATCAGTTTGCCTCGGCCGTTTCGACCCTTCTGGCCAATCCCGCCGAACACAACCGGATGCGCCATGCGGCTCGCAATTACGCCGTTACCGCGAGTTGGGACTCGGTGTTCGAAGGCGTTTATGCGGGGTATGAGGAAATGAAGCCTGTTGCTAAACGCAACAGGCGAGTGTGGTGAGTCTGCGCCTTGACGGCAGATGAATGCCAAAAAGGCGCAGACAGGACCAGCTCCACAATTCGGACGCCCACCCCGATGGAGACTTGGTCAATGTGGCTGGACGCTCATCCCATTTCGCACGTCCAGCGCAAATGGCTTCTCCTTGTCCGTTTGCATCTCCCAGCCTGTCCCGCGCAGGACGCTATCTTCAACGCGCAGAATCGTCACGCCTTCGTCGGAAAGCTTCCCCGACTCCCACGCCTGCCCCTCGCGGCCCCACGCCAGAATCGAGTGGTGACCGGCGAAGAGCAGCAACTCCTGCTCGACAACCGGAAGAATCTTCATCACCGGCCGGTAGTGAATCATGGTGAATCTCTCCGGCGCAGTCGTATCGATCAGGTACGCATATCCTCCGGCAACCGCACAGATTTTTTCTGGTCTTGGAGTCGACCATACGCCTGTCGGCGCCATTGGATCGCGAAACCCCAG
>JBEKED010000358.1:0-3144 GCA_050014035.1 Terriglobales bacterium | reverse complement strand
ATCGTCGTCACTATCGTGGTTCTGCTGCTGGGCAGCTTTGGCCTTGCCCTGCTGGGCTTTCTGCCGACTCGGGCGAACAGCGCACCTCCGGAGATGGAGAAGCACTTCGCCATGAGCGCGCTCGACAACGCGGTCGACCGTCATGCTCCGCGGCTGAACAATCCTGTGCCTCCGACCGACGAGAACCTGATCGCGGGCTTGAAAATCTACACCATGAATTGCGCGCTGTGCCATGGCGATATCAATCGTCAGCCCTCGACGTTGGAGAATTCGTTCTATCCGCCGCCGCCGAACCTGATTCTGCATCCGCCGGACGATCCGGAATGGCACTTGTTTTACCTGATTCACAATGGCGTCCGCTATACCGGAATGCCAGCCTGGGATCGGACGCTCACCGACCAGGACATCTGGAAGGTAACGGCGCTGCTGTCGCGGCTGGAGAAGCTGCCGCCGGCGGTGCAGGACTATTGGAAGAATTCCAGCGGGGTGGGCGCTCCCAGCGGCGAGCCGGAAGAACGCGAGCACAAATAGTGAGCTATCCCGGCGGATAGCTGAAATTGATGGTGATCACGGTTTGGGTCGCGGCGGCATGGCCATTGAGCGTGTAGGGTTGAAACCGCCACTGCTTGACCGCGGCAATCGCCGCTCGGCAGAGAACAAAATTGCCGCGAACAATCTTCAGATCCTCGACGCTCCCGTCGCGGCCCACCTGCGCCTGCAGGACTACGGCTCCGTGGAGTTTCTGGGCTAACGCTTCGGGTGGATAAACGGGATCGACGGTGTGAAGCAGCAGTGCGCGGGCTGCGTCTTCGCTGACCGCGACGGGTTCGCTGAATTGTTGCGCTACCGGCTGAGGTTGCGGCACTGAGACGGGCATCATCTGTGCGGGAGTTACGGTCTCGACCACGGGCGGTGTAATTGGCGCCGAGTTCCTCATGCTTTCCGGAATCGCGGCGCGTTGCGGCTGAGTAGGCGGCGGATCCTGATGCAGGTAGACAGGCTCGGGCAGCGGGAGGTCGGCGGCTTTGGGCATAGGAATGCGGGATTCGGTGAGCGTGGATTCGGTGGCTGCTACTCCCAGCGCCGGGGCCTGGACATTAGAAGTGGCGGAATTTCTGCTGAAGTAGGCGTCCTGCTGGGCGTCGTTGCCGGCAGAACCAACCGCCAAGGCTCCGGTTGGATCCTTGTAGAAGAAGGCCGCCACGGATTCGCGCAAAACCCGCATGGTTCCTTCGGGAGTGCGCGACAGATACACGATGACTTCCCGCGATCTCCACAGGAAAAATACCGCGGCCAGCGCGAGCACGGCGGCGCAGGCGGCGCGGAACCCTACGGCAAGGCCGTGCGATCGAGATCCTTCCCAGTGTTCGTCCGCCGCAACTTCGCCGGTTTCATCGCTTTCCGTATCGGGCGCTGGTGCAGAATGGGCGAGCGGATCCGGCGCAACCGGTGTTTCGGCATGGAGAGAAACGGAATTGGGCGCGGCGTCCTGGTTCCCGGGCGCGGCAATATCGGCGGCGCTCGAGGGCTGCATTTTTTGCGCCGCCTTGGTCAGCACCGCCTCGGCCTCCTCGACGGAAACGGGACGATAGATCAGAAAATCGAGGCGGTTGTCGCGCATTTCCGCGGCGGTGGGATCGTGGTCGACGACGGCGATGGCCAGCGTATCTCGATTCGGCGTGGACTCGCGCGCCCGCTTTAAAAGAAAGCTTGCTTCCGGCTGTTCCGCCCAGTCCGCAATCACGCACGAGAGCGCCAGCGTCTTCGCCTTTTCGATGGCGCTAAAGATGTCTTCGCAGACTTCAACGCGGATGCCGGTAGCTTTGCAGCCCGCCCTTAGGGCCGCATTGGTATCGGAGCTTTTTGAAAACAACAGGGCGTAGAAAGCCATCGCGGCAATAGCTTATCGGGATTTTCCGCCCCGCGACAGGTAACTAGTGGGTAGTGAACCCGTGGAATGTGGCCATCCCATTGGCCTGACGGGGCCTGACGCACGATTCCGCCGGGAAAGCTTGGTGACTTTCGTAATCAGGCGACGGAGTCCATCTCGAGATAGTCAGATCTCAGCATACCCGCCCGACAAGGCATGGCGCAGTTTCCGCCCTTGCTCCATCATCTCGCGCTGCCGGTCCCGCATGCTCCGCTGGAAATCGCGCATCTTCCTATCCATCGCTTTCATATCCAAATCTCGGGTGCGAAAGGCGCGCTGCATTTTTTCCATGTTCGGTTGCAGCATGTTCGGTTGCATGCAGGCCATTTCATCGCCGAGGCGGTTGAGCGCCTGCTCGGTCTCGGCGCTGAGCTCGGGAAAGGCAAAGCTGTCTTCGAGCAGGCTGCCGGAATCCTTCTTTGCAGGAAGGGTGAGGGTGAGATTCTGCTCTCTCTTGTCGCGCATGACCGTCACCGACGCCGTGTTGCCCGACGAGGAACGAATGGCGTGGGTGAAGTCGGAGGTATCGTGCACGGGCTGATCGTTGACCTTGACCACCACATCCCCGGCGCGGAATCCCGCCTTTTCGCCGCGACTGCCCTTGTCCACCGAGCGCACCAGCACGCCCTTGCCGTCTTTGACACCAAAGAATTCCCCGAGTTGGGGAGTGATGTTCTCTACCATCAGACCGCTGCGCGCTAACTGGTGGACAACTACCATGGACATGGGAAGATCGAAATCCATCTTCGGTATTTCGATCTTGGGTACCTCCACGTTGACGTTGGGCTGCCACGCCATCGACTTGTGCCGGTCGGCCAGTTGCACCTTGATGGTCATGGGCTGACCGTCGCGGCTGATGCCGAGCGTGATCACGCGCCCCGCAGGCGTTTCCTTACTCAGACGGCGCAATTGGGCGGCACTCTCAATCGGAGTGTCGTTCAGGCTTACGATCACGTCATGCTCGTGCACGCCGGCTTTTCCAGCGGGAGCATCCTGGTCGACCATCGTGACTTCGGCTCCGTGCTCTTCTTTGAGCTTCAATTCTGCGAGGCGTTCCGCCGATACGTCGGCGATGTCCACTCCGAGATACGCGGTTCCACCGCCCTCTTCGGAATAATTCCAGTTCCAGCTATCGTCCGAGCCCACGCGGTAGGACTGCGCCGGTTGCGCGCCCACCCCGAGCGGAGCGACCAGCGACAGAAGAAATATGCCCA
>JBEKED010000357.1:0-3158 GCA_050014035.1 Terriglobales bacterium | reverse complement strand
GAAGGACGGGGAATTGATGGCCGCGAAGGCTTTCGATGAAAACAAATTGCGCGCGGCGGTGGCGTCGAATCCCAAGCTGCACGCGGAAATTGGCGACCCTTGGGGCGCGATTGCTCGGGCCATGGTCGTGGAAAAGCAGAACTACGTGCCCTACGTTTATCTGGAACGCATGTCTGGGTTCAACTCGGACTTGGCGGGGATCGCGCGCACCCTGGTGCGTGTAACGCGGGACAAAACCAAGCCCAACGGGGAGCGCTTGCGAGAGTTTGCCGACTCCGGATTGCCTTCGCTCGAGCAACGACTCTTTTCCACGGCGCCAATTTACAAGTCGCTCGAAACCGTGACGCTGGCGGATTCGCTGGCGGAGATGCAAGAGACTTTGGGCGAGAAAAACCCAATCGTCGAAAAAGTGCTCGGCGGCAAGACTGCGGCCGAAGTTGCCAAGACGCTGATCGACGGCACGAAGCTCGATGACGTGGCCGTACGCCAGCAACTGTACTCCGGCGGCGTGGCGGCGATTGAGGCATCCACGGACCCGCTGATCGTTCTCTTCCGCGTTATTGATCCCGAAACCCGCGCGGTTCGCAAGATTTACGATGATGAAGTGGAAGCAGTCGAGCGGCAGGAAGGCGCGAAAATC
Organism: Terriglobales bacterium; assembly: GCA_050014035.1. Lineage (GTDB taxonomy): Bacteria > Acidobacteriota > Terriglobia > Terriglobales > Acidobacteriaceae > Acidiflorens. The sequence goes on along the minus strand of JBEKED010000357.1, from coordinate 2,518 downwards.
GCCACGGCGCGCTTCTCTGAGGCCGGATTCAAGGAGCCTCCCGATGCCACGTTTACTTTGCGACTCGCCTATGGGGCGGTGCGCGGCTACACCGAGAATGGCCGGCCAATCTCCTATTTCACCACTTTTGCGGGCGTCTACCAGCACGCGGCCGACCATGGCAACCAGCCTCCCTACCGGTTGCCGGAACGCTGGATGAATTCGAAATCTCAGCTCAATCTCGAGACGCCAGTCGACTTCGCGGCGACTGCGGATACCATCGGTGGGAACTCCGGCAGCCCGCTGGTGAACCAGGCAGGCGAAATTGTCGGCGTTAATTTCGACCGAAACTTGCAGGCTCTGCCGCGAAATTTCTTTTTTGAAGACAAAGTGGGACGCAACATTAGTGTGGACGTTCGCGGCATCCAGGAGGCGCTGCGCCATATTTATGGGGCCACGGCATTAGCAGACGAACTACTCGGCGACGTGCACGCTGAGCCGTCGGCATCCGGTACAGCGCAGTAGATCGCAACCGCTTTCCGGGCGATTTCGCGTGATCAAGGACCCTTGAGAATTTGGAGTCTCGGCCGAGCACGTTTTCTGAAACCCATGTTCCCTGAAACCAACGAGAGGCCGATCCATCCTGACCGGGGTCTGTGTCAGCACTGCTGCCATGCGCGCCGGATCGAGTCCGATCGCGGGTCGATTTTCATCCGGTGTGAGCTTTCGTTTGAGGATTCGCGGTTTGCGAAATATCCTCGACTGCCGGTGTTGAGTTGCAGCGGCTATCGGCCTGAGTAGTAGCAGCGCCTTTGCCAGCACGGGCGATCGATCCTATAATTTAATGACCACTTAGGAGAACTTCATGTCTGCACCCAGCCGTCGTCCGGAAATTCGCCGTCGCCGCACCCGCGCGGAAAAAGTGGCCAAGCTGCGCAAGCGCCTCGCCTCTGCCTCTGCTTCCGCTGACAAAGACCGCATCACCGCCAAGCTGCATCGCATCGCGTTTGTTTCACCGGGTAATCCGTTGATCAAGAGCGAGTAGAAGGAAGACGCTGTGGCAGGTGCCGAGCTGCGCTCGGCTTGGACGGGCGAGGGCGCACGTCCCTGCGCAACCTCATCCCCACACCAGCATTTTAGAATTCCACGGTCACGAATCTTGCCGGAGTCTTGCCCATGTTCGTCATGGTGTGGGTATAGCCTGCTGGCAACCACTTGACGTCGCCGGATTTGAATTTTCCGGGCATCGGGCCCATGCCTTCTACGTCGCTGCGTACATCGAGGTCGGTGACTGCAACCAACAGATGCGGGGCGTCGTAATGGTGGCTCGGCGTCACCGCGCCCGGTTCGAGGTTGACCTCGGACACGCGCACATCATCTTTCACAAAAATAATTTTTCGGTGGCCACCGGGGAAGATCTCCTCGCCGGTTTCTCCCGGCCAATGGGATGGCGCCTGCCGCAATTTTTCATCCTGCATTAACTCAATCGTCACATTGCGAAAAGGCTCGTCAGAGAGATTTCTAGCGATGTGAGCAAAGTTGCCCGGCGCAAACCGCGTGTCGCCATCTGCGAGTCTGACATCCGCGGGCGGCTTGCCCTCGACTTCGTTCGAGAGGTGCGAGTTGCCTAGTGTGACGAAGATGTAGTCGTGGCGATGGCGGTGCATGAGCGTCGCAGTATGGGGCGCTACCTCGACCTGGAAGACACGCACATATTCGTTGTCGACGACCAGGTGGTGCGAGGGTTCAGCGGTGATCTCGACCTCGGGCGTGGTCTGGGCGAGCAGGGACGGAATCAGCAGCAGAAGAAGGAGTGCGCGCTTCATGGGCGGGAATTGTAGCACCGGAGGAGTTGTCTAGCGCGAGACGGCACGGCAGAATTCGAGCTGTGCTCGAATGGACAGCCGAGGGCGGCTGTCCCTACGCTACTCTAACCGGCGTACACAATCTTTCCCCCGACAATCGTCGCAACCACTTTCCCTGTCAGCTGCCATCCGTCGAAGGGCGTATTCCTCGATTTCGAGAGGGACTTGGTTACGTCGAAGGTCCACTTCTTCTTTGGATCGAAAATGGTGACGTCGGCTATCGAGCCTCGGACCAGCGAACCACGGCCGCGCAAATCGAAACAGCGGGCTGGACCGGCGGTAAAGAGTTCCACGATGCGGACGAGCGGGATGCGCTTCTCGCGATGCAGTTTGGTGATTGCCAGCGCGAGCGCGGTTTCGAGTCCGGTGATGCCGAAAGCGGCGCGTTCGAATTCCATTTCTTTTTCGTGGGCGGCGTGGGGAGCGTGATCGGTAGCAATCGCGTCCACCGTGCCGTCGGCGAGCGCGGCCACAATGGCTTCGCGGTCGGAGACCGAGCGCAGCGGAGGATTCATCTTGTAATTGCTGTCGTAGTCACGCATGTCTTCATCGGTCAGCGTGAAATGATGCGGCGTAACCTCGAACGTGACACGCGCTTTGGCGCGCTTGCCGCGGCGCACACTTTTCAGCGCGTCGGCCGTGGAAAGATGGGCGACGTGCAGGCGGGCATTGGG
>JBEKED010000356.1:0-3194 GCA_050014035.1 Terriglobales bacterium | reverse complement strand
CCTCACCATGGAAGACTTCGTCCGCATCCTGACTGAACCCAAGTCTTCGCTCACCCGGCAATACATTGCCCTCCTCGAAACCGAAGGCGTAAAGCTCGAGTTCACTCCCGACGCGCTCGAGGAAGTAGCGCGCTTCGCCTTCCGAGTAAATGAAGGCACGGAAAACATCGGCGCCCGCCGTCTGCACACCATCATGGAGCGCGTGCTCGACGAGATCAGTTTCGAGGCGCCCGAAAAAAAGGGGCAGGAGTTCAAAGTCGACTCCGCCTACGTGCAGAAGATGCTGAGCGAGATTGTGAAAGACCAGGATCTGTCCCGCTACATACTGTAGAGGCCCTTAACCACATAGGACCCTTCGAGGTCGCTCAGGGCAGGCCCCGGGAAGCACAGGGTAAGGCGCGCGATTTCCTCTGTGGCCCTGTCCCCCTGTGGTTGTCGTTTGTGTGGTGACGGGGCTCTGCCCCGTCCCGGCCGGGGCAAAGCCCTTCTCTGATACTCTTTCCTTTCCGCATGAAGCGACATCCAGGAAAGTTCATCGCGGCCGCCGCGCTCTGCCTGCTGCTGGCCGGTTGCGCCCAGGTCGGACCGCCGCTGCCCCCGTCGCTCGAACTGCCCAAGCCGCCCACCGATCTGCGCGCCAGCCGCAAAGGCAATCTCGTCACTCTCATTTGGAGTGAGCCCACGCTAACCACCGATCGCCAGAGCGTTCGCTATATCGGTCCGACCCTCGTGTGCCGCAGCCCGGAATCCGAAATTAGCGAATGCGGAAATCCTGCCGCCATGCTTCCGGCGCCACCGGCCATCGCGAAAGCAGCCTCCAAACACTCTCCGCGTAACTCCGGCTCCCCGCGCCCGGAACCCCAGAGCTACACCGACACTCTGCCCGCAGCACTGTTGCAGCAGAACCCGAACGCTGACGTCACCTACGCCGTCGAGGTGCTGAACCGCAACGCCCGCGGCGCAGGATTATCAAATCGCGTTCACGTGCCCGCGATCGCCGTCTTACCTCCGCCCACCGATCTGTCGGCCGAACTAACCGGCGACGGCGTCGTGCTCACCTGGACAAGCGCCGCCGCATCACGCAACTCCGGCGTTGAGCTCCGCTATCGAATCTATCGTCGCCAGGAAACTTCTGGCGACGAAGGCTCGGGCAAAGACATGATCGCCGGCGAACTTCCGATCCCGATCTCACCGACCGAACCCGGCCCCGTGCATTTCACCGATTCCGGACTCGAATGGGAGAAGACTTTCCTCTACCGCGTCACTAGCGTCAGCATCGTCAAACGCGCCGACAGCGAAGTGCAAGTTGAAGGAGACGACACAGTGCCGGTGCGCGTCGTCGCCCATGACGTCTTTCCGCCCTCCGTGCCTGGCGGTTTACAGGCCGTGTACTCGGGCGAGGGGCAGAAGCCTTTCATCGATCTCATCTGGGCGCCGGTGATGAACGCCGATCTCGCGGGCTACAACGTTTATCGCGCGGAAGCAACCGAGGCCGCCGTCAAAGTAAATTCCGAACTGGTCAAGTCGCCTTCCTATCGCGATAACGCGGTCGCCTCCGGCAAAACCTACACCTACTCCGTCTCCGCCGTCGACGTGCGTGGCAACGAAAGCCAGCGCTCGGAGCCGACCAGCGAGTCCGTGCCTTAGCAACCAGTGGCGACGGCCGGGTCCGGAGCGGTGCACGGAAGCGGCGCCTTCATGAATTGTCATCCCGACCCGATGGGTGCGCCACTTCTCGCGCTTTTCGAGAAGTGGCCTCGCGATGACAAAATATCTTGGATTTTTCCTTCGCGATCTGTGTTTGAATAATCCCTGATGAAATACTGTCGATTCCTTCTCCACGGTTCCCCGCACTACGGCCTGGTCGAGTCCGCAGCGGGCAACCACCACGAAATCACTCGCCTGCTGCTGCAGCCTCCGCAGCACAGCGATGGCGATGTCGAGAGCCTTCCCAGTCGCCGCATGGACCGCATTCCCCTCGCGCAAGCCTCTCTGCTGCCGCCAGTGGAACCAACGAAAATCGTCTGCGTCGGTCGCAATTACCGCGCCCACGCTGCCGAACTCGGCAACGACGTCCCCGTGGAGCCGCTCTTGTTTTTCAAACCACCCTCTTCGCTGCTGCCGCCAGGAGGAACGATTCTTCGGCCGAAAGTTTCCGAGCGCACCGATTATGAGGGCGAACTGGGAGTCGTAATCGGCCGGCGCTGCCACCAACTCGCGGATGCCGAAGACGTGCGTCCGTACATTCTTGGCTACACCTGCGTCAACGATTTCACTGCCCGCGATCTGCAGAAAAAAGAACCGCAGTGGGTGCGCGGCAAAGGCTTCGACACCTTTTGCCCGGTCGGACCGGTTGTCGCCGACGGCATCAACATTGACCCGTGGGCCGGAGTTCAGATTGAAACGCGCGTGAATGGCGAGGTGCGGCAGTCGGGCAACACCCGCGATTTCATTTTTCCGCTCGACGTAGTCATCCGTTACATTTCCCGGATCATGACCCTCGAACCCGGCGACCTGATCGCCACCGGCACTCCCGAGGGCATTGCGCCCGTAGTCGCCGGAGATGTGATAGAAGTTTCGATCGAGGCTATCGGAGTGCTGCGCAATCCGATCGCTGACGGAATGTAGCTCTCAGCTGTCAGATCAAAGGTAGAGCACTCTTGCCTGAATTCCGGGCCGTCAGGAGGCTATTCGGAGGGCGGTAAGTCATTCATTGGCCGACACTTAGGGAAAAGTGTTTCACGTGAAACGTTTTGTGCAGGTATACTTGTATGTATATTACTGTACGTAGCTTTGCCGTACATTGTATGCATATAGGTATACGTACGCACATGATATTGTCTTGCGATTACACGACGAACAGCTCGACCGCTCCGAAGACAACGCAGGCCAGACCTTGTTGTGGCCAACCAGTGTCAATATGCTGACTGTAGTCATGCTGGGCCATCGGGTGAAGGTGCTGGTGCGGTGAGCGTGCTGTTGGGCAACGGCGATGGTACGTTCCAACCGGCCACGGGTTATATCTCTGGCGGGGACATTTTTCCATTGTCATTGGAGATGCGAATGGCAACGGCAAGTCGGATCTAGTCGTGGGCAACCTGTGCCAGAAGCGCGGCCTCGGCTGCCCTGGCGGCGTTAGTGTGCTGCTAGGCAACGGAGACGGAACTTTTCAAACCGCCGTAACTTACGACTCC
>JBEKED010000355.1:0-3194 GCA_050014035.1 Terriglobales bacterium | reverse complement strand
GTCAACGATTCGTTTGCCAACGATTCTCTTGTTTCTGCTGATGTTCCTGGTGCCGCTGCCGCTGCTCGGGCACGGCGGCACAGAATCTGCGTCCCCATCCGCACACGAGTACCGGCTCCGCTTCTATCACACTCACACCGGCGAGCGGCTGGATGTTGTCTATCGTCGCGGTGATCAATACATCCCCGCAGCGCTAGACGAGCTCGACCACTATCTGCGCGACCACCGTACCGGAGATGTGCACCATTTCGATCCTCACCTCTTCGACCTTCTCTACGACCTGACCGCGTCGCTCGGCGATTCCGGCGGCGAAATCGATGTGATTTGTGGCTACCGCACGCCCTGGAGCAACGAATTCCTGCGCACGCGCCACCCGCACACCGGCGTGGCCGAGCACAGCCTGCATATGCAGGCCGAAGCGATCGACATTCGCCTACCTGGAATTCCGACTTCGGAGCTGCGTGACGCAGCCCTGCGCCTGCATCGCGGAGGAGTCGGATACTATCGCAGTTCGGACTTCGTGCACGTCGACGTTGGGCGTGTGCGCCAGTGGTAGAAGGTGTTGGTCAGCACTACGCCGTCAGGCGCTGCAAGATTTCCTTGCCCAGCTTTTGCGCTTCGCCGAAGAATTTCTGGTATTCGACGAAGATGCGGTTCAGTTCGAGCGACTGGTCGGCGGTGAGCTTGTGGCGCAGCATCATGTCGCGTACGTGGACGGGATTGGGCAGGGTCGCATCTTCGTTTAATTCTTCGAGCGCGGTTGCGGGGCTGTAGTGATACATGCGTCTTATTCTATCGCTGCTGGGGAGGAATTTCTTCGTAGGCGGTGGTCATCGGCCCTCATTGGAGGTTCAAAATGCAGGGGCGGCCTGCGCCGCCCCTGAAAAGTCAAAATCCGCGGGCGAGGGCGCCCGTCGCTCCACTAACAACTAGGTTCCTTCTGACCAGCTGGCCAGGTACTCTTCCTGCTCCGATGTCAGGCGGTCGATCTTGATGCCGAGCGATTCCAGCTTTAGCTTGGCGACGCGTTTGTCGAGGTCCACCGGAACGGTGTAAACCTTCTTCTCCAACGATGCGTAGTTCTTCACCATGTACTCGCAGGAAAGGGCCTGGTCGGCAAAACTCATATCCATCACAGAGGCGGGATGGCCCTCGGCGGCGGCGAGGTTGATGAGGCGGCCTTCGCCTAGCAGATTGATGCGGCGGCCGTCTTTCAAGGTGTATTCGTCCACGAAGGTGCGCGTGGTGCGCTTCGAAGACGAGAGCTTTTCGAGCGACGGGATGTCGATTTCCACGTTGAAGTGTCCCGAGTTCGAAATGATGGCGCCGTCTTTCATGAGTTCAAAGTGTTGCTTGGCGAGCACGCTCTTGTTGCCAGTGACGGTGCAGAAGACGTCGCCGATCTTGGCGGCCTCTTCCATGCTCATCACGCGGAAACCGTCCATAACCGCTTCGAGCGCTTTGGTGGGATCGACTTCGGTGATGATTACTTCCGCTCCGGCGCCGCGGGCGCGCGATGCCAGGCCGCGTCCGCACCAACCGTAGCCGGCGACCACGAACTTGGATCCGGCGAGCAGGAAATTGGTGGCGCGGATGATGCCGTCAATGGTGGACTGCCCGGTGCCGTAGCGATTGTCGAACAGATGCTTGGTGTCGGCGTCGTTGACGGCCACGATGGGATAGCCGAGCACGCCTTCCTTCGCCATCGCCCGCAGGCGAATCACGCCGGTGGTGGTTTCTTCGGTGCCGCCGAGCACGTTCGCCAGTTCCGCCTTGCGCTTGGTGTGGAGCACGGTGACCAAGTCAGCACCATCGTCCATGGTGAGGTGCGGTTTGTGATCGACCGCGGCCATGATGTGCGCGTAGTAGGAATCGTTGTCCTCGCCTTTGATGGCGAAGACGGGAACGCTGTAGTCGCGCACCAGGCTGGCGGCCACGTCATCCTGCGTGGAGAGTGGGTTGGAGGCACACAACGCCACGTCCGCGCCGCCGTCGCGTAGCGCGATCATTAAATTTGCGGTTTCAGCCGTCACGTGCAGACAGGCGGAAACGCGGATGCCTTTGAGTGGCTGGTTCTTGATGAATTCCTTGCGAATGATCTGCAGCACCTTCATGGACTGGTTCGCCCACTCGATGCGTTTCTTGCCCAGATCGGCCAGTTCAAAACCTTTTACGTCGCTGGTTACTGATGTGGTTGCCATATCTCTCCTAATTCCCGGATGATGACGTCTTTGTTGACTTGGTAGAACGCTGTTCGTGGTTCGCTTTTCGCTCAAAACCGAAAAGCGAACAGCGAACGACGAACAGCGCTCCCAACTGGATTATTTTCTGGCACCAGCCGGCTCTTGTTTCAAGCCCGCGTCGGCGGCCAGCTTCGCGGCTTTGTCAGTCGCCTCCCAGGTGAAATCGGCATCGCTGCGGCCGAAATGTCCATAGGCGGCGGTTTTGCGGTAAATCGGACGGCGCAAATTTAACGTCTCGATGATCTCGCGCGGCTTGAGTTTGAAGTTGGCGCGCACCAGATCTGGAATCAGCTTGGCATCGATCTTCTCGGTCCCGAAAGTATCCACCAGGACGCTGACTGGATCGGCAACACCGATCGCGTAGGCGAGCTGCACTTCGCAGCGGTCGGCGAGGCCGGCGGCCACGATGTTCTTGGCAATGTAGCGCGCCATGTAGGCGGCCGAACGATCGACCTTGGTCGGATCCTTGCCGCTGAAGGCTCCCCCGCCGTGACGACCCATGCCACCGTAAGTGTCGACGATGATCTTGCGTCCCGTGAGACCGGAATCGCCCATGGGTCCGCCGATCACAAAACGTCCGGTGGGATTGATGTGATACTTGGTGTCTTCATCGAGCAGGTTGGCGGGAATTACGGCCTGAATGACGTGCTTCAAAATGTCGGAGCGCAATTCATCGTTGCCAATGGTTTCGGAATGCTGCGTCGAGACGACTACTGCATCCACGCGCTTCACTTTGCCGGGCGCGCTGTATTCCACCGTGACCTGGGATTTTCCATCGGGCCGCAGATAAGGACAGGTTCCATTCTTGCGAACTTCAGAAAGTTTCTGGGTGAGCTTGTGAGCGAGCGAAATCGGAAGGGGCATCAGTTCGGGAGTTTCGTTGCAGGCGAAGCCGAACATCATTCCCTGATCGCCGGCGCCTCCGGTATCCACGCCCATGGCGATGTCGCC
>JBEKED010000354.1:0-3202 GCA_050014035.1 Terriglobales bacterium | reverse complement strand
GAGATCGGCAAAATGTGCCGCGAACGCGGCGTGGTCTTCCACACCGACGCCGTGCAGGCGATCGGCAAGGTGCCGGTGGACGTGAACAAGATGAACATCGATGTCGCCTCCATCACCGGACATAAGCTGTACGGGCCGAAAGGCGCGGGCGCGCTGTATGTGCGGCGCAAGAATCCGCGGGTGCAGTTGGTGGCGCAGATCGACGGCGGCGGACACGAGCGCGGCATGCGCTCCGGCACGCTCAACGTTCCCGGTATCGTTGGCCTCGGCAAAGCTTGCGCCCTCGCGCAGGAAGAGATGCCGCAGGAATCCTGCAAACTGGCGGGCCTGCGCAACCGTCTGAAAGACAGCATCATGAGCCGGCTTGACGAGGTCTACATCAACGGCTCCGTGGAGCATCGCCTGCCCGGCAACCTGAATATCAGCTTTGCTTACGTCGAAGGCGAGTCACTGCTGATGGGCATCAACGATATCGCGGTTTCGAGCGGATCGGCATGCACCTCGGCGACCTTGGAACCATCTTATGTGTTGAAGGCGCTCGGCACCGGCGACGATCTGGCGCACAGCTCGATCCGCTTCGGCATCGGACGCTTCAATACTGAGGCCGAGATCGATTACGTGGCCGATCGCGTGGTGGAAACGGTAGTGCGTCTGCGCGAACTCTCGCCGCTCTACGAGATGGCGAAAGAAGGCGTGGATTTGAAGAGTGTAAAGTGGGCGGCAGAAGCGCATTAGAAGCAAGCTGCATGGGTGGCGGCTAAAAATTAAAAAGGGGTTTCTAAGAAGGGGTGAAGAAAAATGTCATACAGCGATAAAGTAATCGACCACTACAACAATCCACGCAACGTTGGCTCCATGGACAAGAAGGATGCCGACGTGGGCACCGGCTTGGTGGGCGCGCCCGAGTGCGGCGACGTGATGAAGCTGCAGATCAAGGTCAATCCGCAAACCAACGTCATCGAAGACGCCAAGTTCAAGACGTTTGGTTGCGGCTCGGCGATTGCGTCGTCTTCGCTCGCAACCGAATGGGTGAAGGGCAAGACGGTGGACCAGGCCCTCGAGATCAAGAACACTGAGATCGTGAAGGAACTGGCCTTGCCGCCGGTGAAGATTCACTGCTCGGTGCTGGCCGAGGATGCCATCCGAGCCGCCATTGGCGACTGGAAAAAGAAGCAGGAAGCCGCGAAGCCCGCGACCGTGCAGGCGGTGCAGTAGCTCGGCTGTTGTTATTGCTGTCATCCTGAGCGAAGCGAAGGACCTGTGCACTCCGCGGGTGCTGGCAAAATGCAGAGGTCTTTCGCTGCGCTCAGGATGACGATGACTCTGAACCTCGAAGTCCGAAAGTAGAGTGATGGATCAAGCCGTAAAAGACCAAGCCGTAAAAGACGAAGCGGTAAAAGCAGAGGCGGTAAGAGACTCGGCAACAAAACCTGCGGCGCCCGCAGCTCCGTCCAAGGGCATTCAGGTCACCGAGAACGCGATCAAAAGGATTCGCTCGGCCATGGCGAAGGAAAACATCTCGCCGGAGCAAGGCGGCCTTCGTTTAGGCGTGCAGGGCGGCGGATGTTCGGGCCTGAGCTACAACATAAGGTTCGATACCCAACCGCGTGAACGCGACCGCGTGTTTCAGTTTGGAGATGTCCGGGTTTTTGTGGACCCCAAGTCTTTTATCTACCTGCACGGTTTGACTCTCGACTACCAGGAAACTCTCATGCAGCAAGGCTTCGTCTTCGTGAATCCGAACTCGACCAAGTCTTGCGGCTGCGGTAGCTCTTTCTCGTAATAGAAGTGGCACGAGGATGGTGAGGGCGGGCCGCGTGCTCGCCCTAAATTTTGTATGGCAAATACGGAATCCAAATCGTCAAGTTCATCGTCAGGGTCGATGATCATTCCCGGACAAGGGCCGCGGGAGGCAACGGCGAGTTGCTGGTCATGTGGCACCATGCGCGCGGTGCATTTCTGCAGTTCGTGCGGCAAAGTGCAGCCACCGGTTCCAGTCGACTACTTCTCCTTCTTCGGATTTCCCCGGAAACTGAACTTGGATGCCGTCGCACTGGAAAAAGAATTCTATGCTCTTAGCCGGCGGCTCCATCCCGACCTGTTTGCGCAGGCGAACCCGGAGGAACGCGCCTTTAGCCTGGAACAGAGTTCCATGCTGAACGACGCGTACCGCACGCTGAAGGATCCGATCAAGCGCACCGAGTATTTGTTGCGACTCGAAGGCGTTGAACTCGAAGAGCAATCGAAGCAGGCGACGGAAAAGGCTCGCGCCACTGGCGAATTGAAAAAGCAGGTCGTGCCTCCAGATCTTCTGGAAGAAGTTTTCGAACTCAATATGCATCTGGAAGAACTGCGCACCCAGAAAAAGATGGGCGAAGACGATCCCGCTTTGCTGGAGGAAATCGGCAAGGCCAAGCTTTCGCTCGAAGAAAAATATGACGCGCTCTTCAGCGAACTCAAGACCGAGTGGAACCAGTGGGACAAATCCGTGGATGACGGGACGGAAGAGGACAGGCGGAAGATTCTCGGCAAGATTTTGGATGTGCTGAATCGCAGGAACTATGTTCGCAACTTGGTTCGCGATGTGAATGAGGCGTTGGAATAGGATTTTGTAATTTGGTAATCGGGCAATTTTGTAATATACCCGCCCAGGCCGAATCGCCTTCACATTACCAAATTACCCGATTACAAAATTACAAAATGGCTTCTGATTACATTGTCGGCATCGATCTCGGCACCACGAACTCGCTCGTGGCCTACATGCAGGGGGATACCCCGGTCGTCATCCCCGGCGAAGACGGACTGAACCTTGTCCCCTCCGTAGTAGCGCTCGACGAGAACAATCAAGTCATCGTCGGTAACGCCGCGCGACGGTATCTGATCGAAACGCCGGAACGCGCCGTTTACTCCATCAAGCGATTGATGGGCCGCGGCCTCGAAGATATATTCGACGAACTCAAACTATTTCCGTTCCACCTGGCGGACGATCTTCAGCCGGGAGAGGTGTTGCGCATCAAGATTGGCGAGCGCACCTACACCCCGCCCGAGATTTCGGCGCTGGTGTTGCGTCAACTCACGAGCAATGCCGAGCGTTTTTTCGGAGCACCCGTAACCCAAGCGGTCATTACCGTCCCCGCCTACTTTAACGACGCGCAACGGCAGGCCACGAAAGATGCCGGCCGCATCGCCGGGCTGAATGTCT
>JBEKED010000353.1:0-3304 GCA_050014035.1 Terriglobales bacterium | reverse complement strand
CGGCGACTAGGATACAAATCCACGCTGCATTATCTGGAAGCGATGTGCGAGAAAGTTCTCCGCGAATCGAGTTTGCTTCCGCATCCCAACCCCGGGCTGATGAGCGCGGAGTGGCTCGAACGCTTGTCCCGCGTGGCCCCCAGCATGGGACTCATGCTGGAAACGACCAGCACGCGGCTGCTCGCGAAAAACGCCGCGCATGACAATGCTCCCGACAAGGATCCCGCAAAGCGCCTGCGCGTAATCGAGGAGGCCGGACGGCAGCGAATTCCGTTCACCACGGGAATCCTGATAGGAATTGGCGAGACCATCGAGGAGCGAGTAGATTCGCTGGTAGCGATCCGCGACATGCACGAGAAATACGGACACATTCAGGAAGTGATCATTCAGAATTTTCGCGCCAAAAATGGCACGCCAATGGCACACTCGCCCGAACCAGACCGCGGAGAAATGCTGCGTACGCTGGCCGTAGCACGTCTCCTGATGCCCAACGTGAATATTCAAGCACCGCCGAATCTCTCCGATCCCCATTATGCCGATCTGCTCGATGGCGGCATCAATGACTGGGGAGGAATTTCGCCGCTGACGCCCGATTTCATCAATCCGGAAAAGCCCTGGCCGCATCTGGACGAATTGCGAAAGCGCACCGAAGAAAAAGGCTTCGAGTTGCGTCAAAGATTGCCGGTTTATCCCGAGTTCACCAATCAGCTAGCAAGACAAGCCGCAGCCCCCAGAGCTTTGCTGGCCGAGCGCCTGGCCGCCGCTGCAAACTCCGCGGGCTACGCTCGACTAGAGAGGGCAGCATGATTACGGTTCTAACCGGCGGCACGGGCGGCGCCAAGTTTGTCGATGGACTCCGGCAAATTATCCGCCCGGAAGACCTGACCATCATCGTGAATACCGGTGACGACCTGCGGTGGTGGGGCCTGTACGTTGCGCCCGATCTCGACTCCATCATGTATATGCTCGCCGGCAAACTCAGCCAGGAGCGCGGTTGGGGCGTGAAGGGAGACACTTTCCTTTGCCTCACCGCCATGGGGCAAATGGGGCAACCGGCCTGGCTTCACGTTGGCGACCGCGATCTCGCCACGCACATTTTTCGTTCCAAACTGCTGGCCGAGGGCAAGACGCTCAGTGAGGCCACGTCCGAAATCGCAAGCAAGCTCGGCATCAAAGCACGCATATTGCCGATGAGTGATGCGCGCGTCGAAACGAGGGTTCTCACTCCGGCGGGAGATTTGAACTTTGAAGAATATTTCGTCCAGCGCTGGTATCAGGATCCCGTGGAATCGGTTCGCTTCGCCGGCGCCGCCGATGCGACGCCAGCGCCGGGAGTGATCGAAGCGATTCGCTCGGCGGATCTCGTGTTGCTCGCGCCTAGTAATCCGATAACCAGCATCGGGCCGATTCTCGCCGTGCCCGGAATTCGCGAGGCCGTGCGCGAAAGTCGCGCCCGCACTGTGGCAGTGAGCCCCATCGTAGGCGCAGCCGCAGTGAGCGGGCCGGCCGGAACTCTCATGGCGGCGCAGGGTTTCGCAGTTTCGATTGCCGGCGTGGCTGATTGCTACCACGACTTCCTCGATCTGCTGGTGGTCGATTCCGCGGACGCGCCCGCTGCCGAGGCGTTGCGCAAGACCGGCGTACGCGTGCACTGCACGCCGACCATCATGCGCAAAAACGAAGACAGGGTCGCGCTCGCCAAGACCGTTCTGCAGGTGGCCACTCAGCCTCCTGCGTCCCACGCCGCGGTGGAGCAGGCATGATCCTGGTTCCCATAAAAAATCTTGCCGACGCCAAGCAGAGACTGTCTCCGATCCTGAGTCCCGAAGAACGCTTCGCGCTGGCGCAGGCCATGTGCGAAGACGTGCTTGAAGCTCTGGCGAACTGGCAAAGCCGGCCCGCAGTTGCGGTGGTGACCACCGACTCGCTGGCGCGCGACTTGGCCGCGCGTTTCCATTTCGAAGTCATAACCGACGACAACTGCGGAGAGACTAGCGCCATTGAAATGGCGACCGCAGTATGCCGAGAGCGCGGAGCGGAGAGCACGTTGGTGGTTCCAGCAGACATTCCGATGATCGACAGTTCGGAACTGCAGAAGATCGCGGATTGCGCGCCCAAAAGTGGCGCGGTGCTGGTGCCCGACGCGGCCGGGCGCGGCACCAATGCGGCCTGGCGATCTCCGGGCGATTTGTTCCCGCTTCGCTTCGGCAACGACAGTTTTCAGCCGCACCTGGCCGCCGCAAAAGCAACGGGGCTGACCTGCGTTGTGCTGAAACTGCCGGGGATCGCGCGCGATGTCGATCGGCCCGAAGATCTTCACGAACTGGCCGCAGCCAGCGGAAATCGGCGCTCGCAAAAGCTGGCACGAAGCTGGAACCTCGGCCAACGCAAGCGCGTCGACGATTCCCAGGTCGAACATCATCAGGTCCAACATGGCGTCCGGCAACGCTAGGCACGCAGGCAAGCGCGCGGCAGGAGAAGTTCGCATTCTCCCCATCGCCGTCAGCGGAGAAATCCGAGCGGGAGAATCGCTAAGCACAAGATTGTTGGCCGCGATGCGAACCGTGGGCCTGCGCTTGGAGAATGGCGATATCCTGGTGGTGAAGCACAAAATTGTTTCCAAGGCAGAAGGCGCGCTGGTTGCGCTCGATCAGATCCGACCCTCGGCAGCTTCGCGGATTTGGGCCCGGCGCTATGGGCTTGACGCGCGCGTTCGCGAGTTGGCGATACGCGAGAGCCGACGCATCGTTCGGCGGAAGCGAAATGTGCTGATCACCGAAACCAGGCACGGCTTCATTTGCGCGAACACAGGCGTCGATGTATCGAACGTCGATGGCGGCAAGCACGCAGTGCTGCTGCCTGCGAATCCCGATCGCTCGGCGGCAAAACTGCGCCGCGAGTTGAAAAAGCAGTTGGGAATCGAAATCGCTGTCATAGTCGCCGATAGTTTCGGCCGTTCTTGGCGCGAAGGTTTGACCGAAGTCGCGATCGGCGTGGCGGGAATGCGGCCGCTGGTCGACTACCGCGGACGCCGCGATCCGCACGGCTACTCGCTGCACGCCACGGTCGATGCAGTCGCCGACGAACTGGCTTGCGCGGCGGGACTGGTCTGCGGCAAGCTGGCAGGTGCTCCGGCATGCGTCATTCGGGGCTATGTTTATCAACATGGTCGCGGTGGCGCGCAAGAACTGATTCGCCCCGCGAAGAACGACCTTTTTCGGTAGTAATTCAAGAGAAGCTTGTTGGATGGAAGCTTCTTTGATGGAAGTTGGACGGGAGAAAGTCATGTCGTTGTCGGCTTCAG
>JBEKED010000352.1:0-3307 GCA_050014035.1 Terriglobales bacterium | reverse complement strand
AGCTGTGTTTTTCCTGGCCTCGCCGGATGCGGACTTCATCACCGGACAAACCATTAACGTGGACGGCGGGAAGAACATGCATTGACAGAATTCCTTACCGACAAACCCACGGGAAGGATCTCGCTTTTGAGCCAACAGAAAGGAATCAACATGACAAACGCAAACCTGTTCGACCCCTTCGACCTTCACGGTCTCAAACTTCCGAATCGCATCCTGATGTCCGCCATGACGCGGACCAGGGCGACCGAGGACGATGTGCCGACCGACCTCATCAGCGAATACTATGCTCAGCGGGCGTCGGCGGGCCTCATTGTCACCGAATGCACCCAGGTGTCGGACCAGGGCCATGGCATTATTCGCGCGCCGGGGATTCATCGGCCCGATCAGATCGTCGCGTGGCGCAAGGTCACTGACGCGGTGCACGCGGCTGGCGGACACATCTACAATCAGATCTGGCACTGCGGGCGCGTGGCGCACCCCGCCATGCGCGGCGGCGAGTTGCCCGTAGCGCCGTCTGCAATCCCCGCCACAGGAGACTTCTTCCTGCCGTCTGGCCGCGTCGATTTTCCGACGCCGCGTGCCCTTGGCATCGAGGAGATTGCGCCGATTGTCGAGACCTTTGCGCAGGCGACGCGTAACGCCCGCGAAGCGGGGTTCGACGGCGTCGAACTGCACGGGGCGAACGGGTATCTGCAGGACCAATTCCTAGAGGACGGCAGCAATCAACGGACTGACGCCTATGGCGGCGCGGTGGCACATCGCGCCCGCTTCATGCTGGAGACGGTCGATGCCATGATCGCCGCTTGGTCCCCGGAACGTGTGGGGGTGCGCCTGTCTCCTTCAAGCCTCCTCTATGGCATGCATGACAGCGATGCATTAACCACCTTCAGTTACGTGATCGGCGAGCTTAGCGCCAAGCGAGTGGGCTACATCTGTTTGCTTGAGCCTAACGCAAAAGACTTGAAGTCCGGGACGATCCAGATCGAGCACGTGGCGAAGACCTTCCGCCCGCTCTTTTCCGGACCGCTCATGGTCAACACCGGGTTCGACAAAGCGAAGGGTCAGGCGGTGCTGGCGAGCGGCGATGCCGACCTCGTCGCCTTCGGTACCATGTTCATCGCCAACCCGGACCTGCCGGATCGGTTCAGGCGCGATGCTTCGCTCAACAAGCTCGATCCGTCGACCTTCTATGGCGTCGGTCCGAAAGGCTATACCGACTATCCCAGCCTCGCCGCGTAACTCTAGCTCGACTGAGTACACAAGGGAAAGGAGAAACGACATGTCAACCGCTCGACCAATTGCTCTACCAACGATCCCGGCGGACAACCTCAAACGCAATCTCACGCTGGTGCAAACCGACAACCTCCCTCACATCGGTCTGGTCGGAGACACCTACACCATCACCGTGACGGGCGATCAGACCGATGGACGCTTCTGCATAATTGATATGCACATCCCGCCGGGAGGCGGCCCAGCCCCGCACCGGCATGACTTCGAGGAGACCTTTATCCTGCTCGAAGGCGAGATGGAAGCGACCTTCCGCGGCAAGAAGTCGACCGTGCGCGCCGGCGACACGCTGAACATTCCTGCCAACGCTCCGCATCAGTTTCACAACACTTCCACCGCGCCGGTACGCATGCTCTGTATCTGCTCTCCTGCGGGGCAGGAGAGATTCTTCATGGAGGTTGGGGTACCGGTCGCCACGCGTACAACGCCCCCGCCGAAGCTAGGCGAAAAAGAGCAGGCCGCATTCATTGAGAAAGCGAAGGCGCTCGCACCCAAGTACCGAACCGAACTACTTAAAGAGGCGTAGCAGACGAAGCGTCAATCGGGAACCACTGTCGACAACATTAGCCTTCCGCTGCGTGCAATCTGAAAAGCAGACGCGAACTTGGCCGAAGGAGCAGATGATGCAGCGAGCCGACTAGAGGCAGCAGCTATGTGCCGCCGATTTCTAAGTTCCAGCCGGAGGACAAATGATTACAAGAAATTCGACTATTCCCGAGGGTGCAGTCAGAACGAGCACAATTCATCACCCAATACATCTCCGGGATCGCGTCGCTATGGCAGCCATGCGCTTGATGGTTGCATCCATGAAGGGGAGCATAACCGGGCCGTCGGCGCGCGAGCCGTTTGATGAGTTAATGGAGAAGACGCCGGCGGCCGACGGTGTGACTTACGAGGAAGCGGAGGTGGGTGGCGTAGCTGGACGGTGGTGCCGGCCGGACCACGCCGTTGCCGGTGCGGCCATTCTCTATTTCCATGGTGGCGCGTATGTCGTGGGCTCGGCGCGTGCATATCAACATTTCGTCGGACAGGTCGCGTCGCGGGCGAAGGTGTCCGCCTTCGTGCCGGAATACGGTTTGGCGCCCGAGCATCCGTTTCCGGTGGCTGTGGACGAGGCGCAGGCTTGTTATAGGGGTCTTGTCGAGAAAGGTTTTGGAAAAATCGCATTGGCGGGTGACTCTTGCGGGGCTGGCCTCGCCCTTGTGCTGCTGTCGTTGTTGGTGGCCAAGGCGCGGGACGGTTCCGCGTTGAGTCCTGTCGGTGCGGCGTTGATGTCGCCCTGGACCGACCTGGCGCTTTCCGGCGCGAGTATGGAAACGCGTGCTGAGGCGGACCCGCTACTGACCAAGGAGTCGCTCGCTTCCACGGCGCGACTCTACCTTGGCGCCCACGACCCGCACGACCCGCTATCGTCGCCTTTGTATGGTGATCTGGCCGGACTACCGCCGGTTAGAATTCACGTCGGCGAAGATGAAGTACTTCTCGACGACTCGCTTCGCTACGGCGAGCGCTTCGAAAGCAAAGGGGGTACCATCCAGGTCCATACGTGGGAGGGCATGATCCACGTCTTCCCCTCCAACGTCGCTCTCCTGCACGCTGCCAAGGAAGCGCTCGACGATATAGGCAACTTCCTGCGGCAACAAGTCGTCGGCGAATCCGGCGATGCAGGCGATTTGATTAGCCGCTCAACAGCGAGCTTCGAGGGGAGTTTGCGATGAGGGGTCCCACACTAACCGGAACCATCCCCAGCTTTGCGAGCAACACGGCCAGCATCAATGGCGTGCGCATACACTACCTCCTTGGCGGCAACCCAAACGGCCTGCCTGTTCTCCTCTGGCACGGCTTCCTCAGTACGAGTTACGCCTGGCGCAAAGTGATGCCTGCCTTGGCCAGCGCAGGGTTCGCGGTCCTGGTGCCCGATATGCGTGGCTATGGAGACTCCGATAAGCCGGCTGGCACAGAAGGCTATGACGCCCGCGCGCTTGCAGAAGAGTTCCGCGCGCTAGTGCGAGAGCTCGGC
>JBEKED010000351.1:0-6507 GCA_050014035.1 Terriglobales bacterium | reverse complement strand
CGGCGAGCTTCGCTCGACTGGGCGTGGTCTGGGATAAGGCTTATGACGTTTTACCGGCGCAATCTGCCGCATCTGCAACGGGATGCTAAGCGGCATTTCGTCACGTTCGTTACTAGAAATCGGCGGACTTTGCCGGAATGGGCGCGCGACATCGTGCTCGATTCGATTCGTCATGATGACCGTTTTCGATATGAGTTGGATGCCGCTGTGGTCATGCCCGACCATGCCCACCTGATTCCTACACCAGGAATCGATAAACTCCGGCACAGAGTGATACCGCTATTTGAAATCATGCAGGCGATCAAGGGAGCGTCAGCACGCAAGATCAACCAGCGGTTGGAATGCCATGGGGCGATATGGCAAGAAGAGTCGTTTGACCACGTGCTGAGATCAGCAGAAGACAATTACGCCAAAGTGATGTATGTCCTCGAAAATCCTATTCGACGCGGACTCGTCAGCGACTGGCGGGAATATAAGTGGTTGTGGCATCGTCCCTTTCCGAATCCGTACGAGCCGCCACGGGCCAACGTAGCTCCGGACGCATTCGTCCGGGCAGCCGAGCGCAGCGAGGCTTTCAGGGTGTCTTCGACTCGTGACGAAAAACAATAATGCGATCTGGAAGTGCCTCCAGCCCCAACTCTCGGCGGAGTTTAGACCGGAGATAGCAACAGCGGGAAGTTCATCGGCTACGTTCTCCTTTCGGCCCACAAATTGTCGCTCGTCCGGGGGCGGACGAATGCGTCCGCCCCTACGTGTGCCGTGGCGATTCTACTTCCCCGCCAATTCCTTCTTCACCGCCTCGCTGACCACTTTGCCATCCACGCGCATCCCCGCAGCGGCGAAGCGGGCCATGGCGGCTTTCATGACCGCTCCCATATCTTTCATTGTCAGCGGACCCGTCATCTCGGCCATCGCTGCACGAACGCCAGCCACGACCTCTTCGCCGCCAGCCTCCTTGGGTAAATAAGCCTCGATCAGCTTGATTTCGGCGGCTTCTTTGTCGGCCATTTCCTGGCGTCCGCCCTTGGTGAACTGCTCGACTGAATCTTTGCGTTGCTTGATCAGCGTGGAGAGCACCTGCTGCGATTCCTTGTCGTCGAGCGGCGCCATCTTCTCGATCTCGCGATTCTTGAGCGCGGTCTTGACCATGCGCAGCGTGGAGAGGCGCTGCTCTTCGCGAGCCTTCATGGCCGCGACAATGTCTTTCTGGATCTGGTCGATGAGGGGCATGAGGCGATTATAGACAATCACGTAGGCCCGGACGCATTCGTCCGGGCTCCGAGCACAGCAAGGGCTCTGCTTTCTTTCCCGAAGCTAGCGGCTTTGGAATATTCTGGTTCTCATGCTTAAGAAAAACCGCCTCTTCACTCCCGGACCCACGCCCCTGCTGCCGCAAGCGCAGCTGGCGATGGCTGCCTATGGCGCGCACCATCGCACCGCCGAGTTTCGCGCCCTATTCACGCGCGTTCTGGCCGATGTGAAAGAGCTCATCGGCACGAAGAACGACGTGCTCGTGCTGACCTCATCGGGCACCGGTTTCATGGAAGCCTCGATTTCGAACCTGACTTCTCCCGGCGATCGAGTGCTGGTATTGACCGCTGGAAAGTTTGGCGAGCGCTGGGTCTCGCTGGCGAAGGCCTTTGGCTGCGAAGTCGAAACCGTGACCGCTCCCTATGGCGAAACGTTTTCACTGGACGAACTGCGCCGCAAGCTGACGCCCGAGATCCGCTGCGTCTACGTGCAGGCGACAGAAAGTTCCACAGGTGTGCGGCATGATGTTGAGGCCATCGCGAAACTGGTGCGTGCGTCGGATGCTCTGCCCGACACACTGTTGATCGTCGACGCGATTACGGGCCTGGGCACAACGCATCTCGACGTGGACGGCTGGGGAATCGACATCATTGTTGGCGGCTCGCAGAAAGCGCTGATGATTCCGCCCGGCCTCGCCTATGGAGCCGTCAGCGAGCGCGCCTGGCAGCGCATGGAGCGCACGACCTCTCCGCGCTATTACTTCGATCTACGGAAAGAACGAAAAGCCGCAGCCAAAGCGGAGACCGCCTCCACGCCCGCAACCTCGCTGTTTGCCGGACTAGCCGCGGCCCTCGATTACGTGCGCCAGATGGGCAACGGAAATCTAGCGGCGGGCCGCGACGTGCTGATTGCGAACGCGGAATTGTGCGCGGCGATGACCCGCGCCGGCGTCGAAGCGCTGGGACTGAAACTATTCGCGACGAGTTCTCCCGCGGCCGCGCTGACGGCGGTCGCCGCCCCTGCGGGCACCGATTCCACCGCTATTTGCCAACGTTTCCGCGAGCAGTTCGGCGCGGTCGTGGCCAACGGCAATGCGGAAATGAAAGGACAACTTTTCCGCATCGCCCACATCGGCTACTACGACTATCTCGATACCGTCGGAGTGCTCGCCGCGCTCGAGCAAGTCATGGCTCAGCTGTCCAGCAAGAAAGTGGAATTCGGCAGCGCCGTCCGCGCCGCCCAGCAAGTTTACGCGCGTCTGTCAGGAGGACGTTAGGGTTTTCCGGACTATCCTTGCATCTGCCGCTCGAAATAAAACGCGATGGCCAGCGCCAGAATCACAGCCGCCACGCCCAACAGAGTCAAGGCCGGCATGGTGGCGGGTTCTGCAATAATGACCTTCCGCGCCATCGCGATGAGCGCAACTTCCAGAACCACGCGCACATGAATGACGTCTTTCTTCAGGTACGCTCGCAACGTCTCCAGCAGTTCCACGCCGATCAACACCAACAGGAAATATCCAAAAACTTCAACCAAACCCTGCACCCGAATGAGAAAACGAGGCGGCGTCCAGATCTCCTCGCCGATCAAAATGCCCAAGTGCGCGATGGAGAGCACCACGACGATGGCAAGCATTCCCGCGAGCGCCATGACGCCGAATCTCTGAATTTTCGCGAGCACTGTCTCGAACACATTCTCCCCCGAGCCGATGGCCTCGGCCATGTGCCGGGAAGTATATCGTGAAAGATTCCGTCACGTTTCCTCTTGACGAATTCACCAGTAACTCACTAATATTAACTAGTAAGTACTTTTCCCTGTTAATAGTGCCGGACCGTACGATCCCGGTGAACTCCAGAAAAGTTCCCGACTATTGTCAAATAAGTCTTTTGTAATCAATAGCGTAAAGCTATCATGTTGAGGAATAAATACCTTAGGTCGATATTGGTTAAAAGCAACCTATCCCCATGATCCACGGGGTACCAATTAGTAATATTAAGTCAGAGAAATCTGCCAATCAAACCTCTGACCTTTATTTAGGAGTCGAGCGTTTCGCGCCGCAGCTTCCGGCTTTCGGCCAGCAGCGCCATCGAGTGCATCAGGTTCTGCAGCGTGACGATTCCGACCAGATGTTGTTCGTCGACGATGGGAATTATGCTGAGATTGCGGGCGGAGAGTTTGCGAAAAGCGGAAGCCAGCGACTCCTGCTTAGCGGCCACGTCGAAGATGCGGTTCATCACGGCTTGCACATAGCCATTGCCTTCGGCGCGCAGAGCTTCGAGAATTTTTTGCCGCGAGACAACTCCAACCATGTCGCTGCCGCGCACCACCGGAAAATCGTCCTGCAAAGTGTGCACGGCCTTTTCGAGCGCGTCTTCCAGCGTATCGGCGGGCGAGAGCGTAGCGAAATCGGTGAGCATTACTTCTTCCAGGCGCACGCTTTGCAGCACGGATTGAAACACAGCCGAACGTTCTTCGAGTTGCGCGCCGAAGAAGAGGAATAACCCAATCATCACCAGCCACCAGTTGCCAAGGAGGATTCCGACCATCATGAACAGAATCGAAAAGACATGGCCGATGCGGACGGCGCGCTGCGTGGCATGAACCATATCTCCGGAGCGCATGAACAGCGCGCGCAGCACGCGTCCGCCATCCATGGGATAAGCCGGAAGAAGGTTGAACAATCCAAGGTAAAGGTTTGCCCAGACGATACTCCGCAACAGTGCGCTCGAATGAAGAAGCGGTCTAGCAGTGAGTGAAATTCCAGGCATAACCGCGAGCAGAATGAGTGCAGATAATCCCGCGATCACGAGATTCACCAGCGGCCCCGCGATCGCGATGCGGATGTCACGCTTCCAGGCATTGATCGGATCGGGAATGGCATGCGCTTCGTCGAGGATGGTGATTCCGCCAATCGGGAGCAAAATGATCCCCTTCGCCTCGATGCCCGAGCGGCGCGCCACCAGAGCATGTCCCAATTCGTGCAGCACGACGCTACCGAAAACGATGCCGACCAGCGCGAGTCCGCGCAGCGCGGCTGCAGCATCCTGAGTAGCCGCTTCGGTGCTCCACACGAAGACGAGCAGAAACAGGAAGGTCAGGTGAACGCGGATTTCGATTCCGAAAAGGCGTCCGAGCGGGATGGACCAACTGCGCATCAACAGGCCTGCAAGTATTCTATCTAGTTAGACACAGATTGGGCCGCTGGAGATGCGAAAAGGGGAATCGGAAGGGCTGGACCGGAAGAAACATGAAACGATGACCACGAACCTATGAGAGTCATTGCTGGCCAGTATCGACGCCGGACTTTGCGATCGTTGCCGGGGCTCGAAATCCGTCCAACGTCGGACCGCTTGCGCGAGACGCTGTTCAATGTGCTCTGTTCCGGCGATCCTGAGGCGCTGGCCGAGACGACATGGCTCGATCTCTATGCCGGAACCGGCGCAGTCGGTATTGAGGCGCTGAGCCGAGGCGCGCGGATGGTGCGCTTCGTCGAGTCGTCCAAAGCAGCGGCCGATCTGATTGCCGCAAACTTGAAAGCGCTGGGGATTACCGGCGGCTTTCAGATCGTAAAAGTGGATGCCGGAAAAGCGTTGCGCCAATTGGAGGCAGCGGAGAACGCCGCCGATTTTGTGTTTCTCGATCCGCCCTACTCGATGCAGGACGAGTACGCAAAGACGCTGGCGGCGCTGGCGCAATCGAATCTCTTAACCGAGCGTAGCCTAGTGATCGCCGAGCATGAGAAGAGATTCGATCCAGGAGATGCGTTCGGAGAATTGCTGCGCTATCGCAAGCTGGTGCAGGGAGACGCGGCGCTGAGCTTCTATCGGCGGCAGATCTAGAATTCTCACTTTCTCGGACCTTGTCATCCCTAACGAAGTGAGGGATCTGTATCTTGCGGGAACTGCAGATCCCTCACTTCGTTCGGGATGACAATTCATGAAGGGTGTCTCGTGCAGAGACTTGAAACTACACTCTTACACGGGCTCGGCAAACGCGACAGGTCGTTATAATCGAAGCGCATGCCTAACTTTCCACCAGTTGACGAGCAACTTGCCTACATCAAGAAGGGCGCGGCGGAGATCGTCAAGGAATCCGAACTGCGCTCGAAGCTCGAACGCTCGCTCGCATCGGGCAAGCCGCTGCGGGTGAAGGCGGGCTTCGACCCGACTGCGCCCGATCTGCATCTGGGCCACACTGTCCTGCTGCGCAAGTTGAAACATTTTCAGGATCTCGGACACACGGTCATCTTCCTGATCGGTGATTTCACCGGCATGATCGGCGATCCGACGGGGCGCTCGGCGACGCGGCCTCCGCTGACTCGGGAGCAGATTGCGGAGAACGCCGAGACTTACAAGGCGCAGGTCTTCAGAATTCTCAGCCCGGAGAAAACGGTGGTCGACTTCAACAGCCGCTGGTTCTCAAAATTTTCGGCCGAGGACTTCATTCGATTGATGGCGAAGTACACGGTGTCGCAGATGCTGGAGCGCGAGGACTTCCACAAGCGCTTCCACGAAGAGAAGCCGATTGCCATGCACGAACTGGTGTATCCGCTGGCGCAGGGATACGACTCGGTAGCGCTCGAAGCCGACGTGGAACTCGGAGGCACCGATCAGAAATTCAATCTCTTGGTGGGTCGCGAGTTGCAACGGGCTTATGGGCAGGAGTCGCAGGTGGTGCTGACCACCCCGATCCTCGAAGGACTAGACGGCGTCAACAAGATGTCGAAGTCGCTGGGCAACGCCATCGGAATTCACGAGCCGCCGCTCGAAATGTACGGCAAAGTGATGTCGATTTCGGACGAGATGATGTGGAGGTATTACGAACTGCTAACGGATGTGCGGAGCGACGCAATTGCGCAGATGAAGGCGGATGTGGCTAGCGGGAAAGCACACCCGATGGCGCTGAAGAAAGAACTGGCACGGTCGATCGTGGCGGATTTTCACTCGGTGGAGGCCGCCGAGAAGGCTGCGCTGGATTGGGCGCGGCAGTTTCAGAAAGATCAGGTGCCGGAGGAAGCAGAAGAAGTGTCGGTCGATTTTGGAGAAATCGCTACCGCCGAACGGGACGGCATTCAACTGGATCGACTTCTTGTCCACTGTGGACTTGCCGATTCACGCACCGACGCGGCACGAAAACTGAAGCAAGGGTCCGTGCGAGTTGAAGACGTTGTGAGAAACCACCACACATACCAGGTGAATCCAGAGAGATTTCCCCTTCGATTGCCGATTCGGGTTGGCAAGCGAATCAAGGTCGCTG
>JBEKED010000350.1:0-3319 GCA_050014035.1 Terriglobales bacterium | reverse complement strand
GGTTGTGGCGGAAGAACACTTGATGCAGCCTACGATCATTTATGAATTTCCTACGGCGATTTCGCCTTTGTCGAAACAGAAGCCGGATGAGCCGGATTGGACGGAGCGCTTTGAAATCTTTGCGGGGAAGATGGAGATTGCCAACGGGTTCAGCGAACTGAACGATCCCGAGGATCAGCGGGCGCGATTTGAGGCTCAATTGAAAGAACGCGAGCGTGGGGATGAGGAAGCTCACCAGATGGATGAGAATTACATTGATGCGCTGTCGTATGGGATGCCTCCGGCGGGCGGGGTGGGGTTGGGAGTGGACCGACTGGCGATGCTGTTTACCGACTCGCATACGATTCGGGATGTGATTCTGTTTCCGTTGCTGCGTCCGGAACGCCAATCAACCGCGGAGGACGCGGAGGGCGCAGAGAAACAATAACTGGGCTTCTGGGTACCTAAACAATTACTTGAAGTTCTGCTGCGGCGTGTTCATGCTGATGGTAGTTTTAGCTTGGTCGGGCAGCGCTGCCGTAGCGCCACTCTGGACGTTGGGTCGGCAGCGCTTTGCTTTTTCCTGTTTTTCGGTTCGCCTTGGACGGGGCAGAGCCCCGTCACCACACTTCTACCTAGTTCTTAGTTGGCTGCGGTTGTGGATTTCCTGGCTGGCTTCGCTGTGCTTTTTTCGGGGCCGAAATTTCTCGTCAGGTAATTCAGAATGGCGTTGCGGTCGGCGTCCGGGATGACGGCGCCCAGGCCTTCCATTTTTTCCAGTTCGCCGGACCACTGCTCGCGGGTCAGGTGCTGCTCGGTGATGCGTCCGACATCGTGACACTGGGTGCAGGCGGCTTTGATCTTGGGCTGCATGGGCCCGGGCGGCAAGGGCTTGCCGGGTGCGCTGGGCGCTTGCGCGGCGGCCAGAATGCTTGATGCGAGAAGAAGGATTACGGGATAGGTTCGTTGGAACATTTCGAAATCCTCGAGGTCACAAGTCTCAGGCGGGGGCGGACGAATGCGTCCGCCCCTACGCGATCAGGTTTCAGCAATTGGATGGGGACTGGGCGATAGACGTTGCTACTTTTTCGGTT
Source organism: Terriglobales bacterium (assembly GCA_050014035.1). Lineage (GTDB taxonomy): Bacteria > Acidobacteriota > Terriglobia > Terriglobales > Acidobacteriaceae > Acidiflorens. Next base: position 2,246 of record JBEKED010000350.1, on the reverse strand, counting down.
TTATCGTTTCTGAACGTCTTTGCAAACAAAAACCTCGGCCACGGTTTCGAGTGGCCGAGGTTCTTTGGCGTACAGACTGCTCGGCCTCGATCCCCCGATCACGGCCGATCGTGCTTCCAGGACGCGCCGGCGGGGTTGCGACGGCACGTTTTAGTTAAGTATAGTATATCGATAGACATTATATAGATCAAGGGAAATCTTGGGCAGTGCGTCGCTTTGGGCGGCACCTTCCCCCAGCGGCTAAACAGGCTGCGGAAAAATCGGTTGCTCGCCGCGTCGCTCCCTCAGCGGCTAAAGCCGGCACTGAAAATAGGGCGTTTATCGCAGCGGTAAACCGCTGCGCCACCCAAAAGCAAGAGCAAGAACGGTAACCCGCTGCGCCACCCAAAAGCAAGAGCAAGAACGGAGTTTTTTCCGCAAGCTGTAAAGCCGCTATTGATTTTGCGGCAGTTACAGGCAGGGCTGAAACCGTGCCCTTTCAAAACAAATTGAACTGACCCACCACGAAATCTTTGAGCGACGCGGAGCGACGCGCGCGGACAGCCGCCGGGGCGGCGGCGCTACGCTCGTTTACCGTTGGTCCAGCATGCGGATGGTTTCCAGGATCGTATTGCCTACTATTTCAAGGCTTTGGGGGCTGAGCTTGTCCATGGTGTCTTGCGGGGAGTGGTGGAAGACGTTGTTGTAGCCGTAGTCGAGATCGATCACGTCCGCGCAGGGGACGCCGCGTTTCACGAAGGGCAGGTGATCGTCTTCGATGGCGCCCTGACGAGCGTAGAAGTGGGATTGGTAGCCTCCGCGCTCGGCGGCGGCGTAGATCAGATCGAGCAGCCAGGGCGTGCTGTTGGTATCGCGATCGATGTTGAGGTCGGCATCGCCGATCATGTCCATTACCATAAGTGCTTTGATCTTCTTTAGCGTGCCGTCTTGCTCCCATTTTTCGGCTAGATGGCGGGTGCCGTAGAGACTGTCGGTGGCCGTCCACGTCCTAACGGCTTCTTCGCCGTCGGTCCAGACCAGCCAGACGCTGTAGCCATCGCGCTTCTTGCCGGGTGCTTCGTGCAACTGGTTGGCGTATTCGAGCAGGATGGCAGTGGAGGAACCGCCGTCGTTGGCGCCTACGAAGCCGGCGTTGCGCAGGGGATAAACAGTGTCGTAGTGGCCGAGGATTACGATGATGCCATCTTTGGTGCCGGGGAATTTGGCGATGATGTTGCGGACGGGGAACTTCCCTTCTACGGTGTCGGCGGTGAAAGCGTCGTCTTCTACCTGGTCGCCTTTCAGGTGATCGATTATGTAATGCTCCAGTTTTTTGTGATTCTCGTTGCCCATGTAACGGGGGCCGAAGGCGGTGACTTCTTTGGTGTACTGGAAGGCGCGCTTGGCATCGATGTGCGGGAGGGCGGCGTTGTCGGCGGCGGCCGCTTCCGGCGGGGGTGGTGTCGTTTGCGTTGCAGCTTGCGGCTCAACCGAGGCCTTGGGCTGGGCATCGGTTCCACTGGAACAGGAAGCAAGGGCGACCGTTCCCAGCAGGCACAGAAAAAGCGTCAACCACAAAGGACACGAAGGGTCACGAAGGAACAGCTGGCGAAAAACCTTCGTGAGCCGTAGCGTCTTTGCTGGTTGCATGATCTTTCCTTTCTCGGCGATCAGGAATTCTTTTTCTCGGCGCGTTTTTTGCGCTGGTTGGGATGCACCAGCCAGGCGATGCTGGTACTCAGAATATACAGGGCCACCATGGGAGCGGCGAAGATGCACATATTCAGGATATCGGGCGTGGGCGAGACGATGGCGGCGACCACGAAGATGCCGAGGATGGCATAACGGATGTTGCGCCACATCCAACTGGCGCTGACGATGCCCATGAGCGCCAGAAAAAAGATCACGATCGGCATTTCAAAAATGATGCCCATGCCGACGATGAGCGTCAGGAACAAGGAACTGTATTCGCTGAGCGTGATCATGGGCTGAAAATCTTTGCCGTATCCGATGAGGAAGACGAGCGCCTGCGGCAGGACTACTTTGTAGCCGAAGTATCCTCCGGCTAGGAACAGGCCGATGGTCGAAACCATGAAGGGCAGGACGTAGCGCTTTTCATTGCGATAGAGGCCGGGGGAAATGAAGCACCAGAGCTGGTAAAGGACGAAAGGCGAGGCCACGAACAGGCCTGCCATCATGCCGACTTTCAGGTAGAGATTGAAGGGCTCGGTGGGATTGACATAGACGAGCTTAGCCGAGAGATTGTT
>JBEKED010000349.1:0-3322 GCA_050014035.1 Terriglobales bacterium | reverse complement strand
CGAGGAATCATCGGGTGATCGGGTGATCGGGTCATCGGGCAATCTAGATTCAAAGGCCAGAGGCTTTTGATCAGCCGATGGCCGACGTAAAGGCTAGGCTAACTGCGATACCCCTCCTCCGACGGTCTTTTAGAATCAGAGATTTAGCAGTCGTTTTTTTCGGATCTTTGAGAAATAAGGACTTAGCTCCGCAGCTCTCTGGTGCTATCGATCGCCGCGAAAATACCAAGCGCAAGAACAAAGAAAGGGCGCGGAATCTTTCCGCGCCCTGGGTTAAGTTGGCCTGCCCGTCAGAACGTCAACCTAGTTAACGGTCAGCGTCACGTCCGACGACGTTGTCTGTGCGCCGGCCTCGGTTGCGGTTACCTGGACGGTGGGGTACGTTCCGGGCACGGTTGCAGGGTTGAGATTAAATGCCGACTGCCCGTTTTTGGTTGTATCGGCTGCGGAGGTTGCCGTGATGATGATTCCTGACGGCAGACCCGAAGCGATGGTCGGAGCGGTGTATGTGACCGGATTAGCCGTGGTCGAACTGAGTTGACCGCACTGGCTCAGCGTAGTGTAGGGCGTCGGGCATGACGACGTGGAGCTACTCAAAGACCAAGTCACTGCGGTGTTGCTCGTCCCGGTAACTGTTGCCGTGAACGACTCGGTTTGATTCGGCCAGCCGTCGGCCGCGTCATTCGGGTACAAAGCCGTTCCCGAGCTTACGCCGACGATGATTGGTGCTGCCGGGCCGCCGCCGCAGGCAACCAGCAGGCCTAGGAGCATCAGCGATACGCACAGGCTGGCAACCGCAGAGTGCTTCCATACTTTCCGTCCCGCGACGCCGGCCATTACGATGCCCGCGAGCGGCAGCGTCAGAGGGAGCCATGGTGAACGATTGTCGGCTCGGCGCCGACGAATTTCCCCCTGGGTCTGGTTCGGACCGGTGGTTTGAATGGTGACAGTCTCCTGAACCGGGCTCGGGGTGGTTGCGGTAATGGGTGGAGCGGAACACGTGGTGTTCGCCGGGAGGCCGGAGCAGGTGAAGGTAACGTTGGCGGCGAAGGTCGAGGATCCCACCGCCGTCACCGTAACGGTGAAGGTGGTGGATTCTCCGGAGAGGACTGCCGCGGGGGTCGTGAGATTGGTCAAGGTGAAGACGGGGTTGATGACCTGACTCAGGCGAGTCGAGGTGCTGGCGGCGTTGCCGTTCGTGTCTCCACCGTAGCCGGCAGTGATAGTATCCGTGCCGACCGGGAGGGACGAAGTTGTCAAAGTCGCCATCGCCGTGGTGGCGGTTCCATTGAAGGTGTAGGTGCCTATCTCAGTATTGCCATTGTAGAAGATCACGGTGCCGGTGGGAGTGTTGGTGCCCGACGTGGTCACGGTTGCGGTGAAGGTCACCGAGGCACCCTGATTCGCCGGGTTTTGACTGGAGCTAAGCATGGTGGTCGTCGCCGACAAGGAGGCGGCCAGTGCGTTGATCAAGCCCGCACCGTTCGGGCTGCCCCAACCGGTGCACAGATCGTAACCGGTCACGGCCGAATAGGTGCCGCAGTTGCCGCTGGTGACGTCGTGGAACAGCGTGCTATAGCTTGAGGTCAAAGCGTCCGAGTAGATCGTCGGATTGATGAAGCCGATCGTTTCGCCGTTGGCGACAGCTTGTTGATTGGCGAGAGCGAGGTAGCCGGCCCACATGGGCGCGGCAAAGCTGGTCCCGCCGAATATGTTGGCCCCGCACTCCGCACCGCCGTAATCCTGGTCATGCCCCTGGTCGTCGCAGGTGTAAAAGGTAAAATTCGCGTTGGCCGATACATCGGGACCGTTTCGTAGGGTCGTGGATCCCATGTTGGATAAGTTAATTACGCCCGAAAGCTGCTGCCAGGAGGGGATCGCAATGCCATCCGGCGAGATGCCGCCACCGCTGTAGAACCAGGCCGTTTCCGATGCCCAAGGACCAGCCGCGCCGGAAGTTGTCAGGTCCGTGCCGCCGACGGAAACCACATTCCCGTCTTCCGCTGGCCAGGCATAATAACAGCCCTCGTTCGGGTTAGAACACCAAGCCTGATTGTCGCCGGCCGCTACAAAGAAGTTCTGGTCCTGAGTGGCCATCTGCTCAAAATACGGGTCGTCAGTGCTGGGATCCGCTGGCTCCCAGCTCCACGAAGAGCTAATCTGCAGCGACAACGGAGCGTCCGTATCCGTAACCATCGCGCTGAGACAGGCCATATCGCTGATACTTCCCGTCCCATAGGCGTCGCCGCAGACGTACATGTAGAGCATGGTGGAGCCGGGGGCCATGCCCATCGCCTGCGTCATGTCGAGGTTCTGTTCCCCGTCATCGCACGGGTTATGGCCGCTATAAAGGCAGTTCGTGCTGTATCCGCCCGTGGAAATGAGCGTGGGAGTGTAAGGCTCGGTTTGCCCAGCGTTTTCGTAGTACGCGGTCAGGTCGGCCAAATCGGTGCCCGCGAACTCGAACAACGCGATGTTCTGGCCGGTGCCGGTAAGAGCCGTTCCCTCATAGTAGGCCGCGCGCATGTCGCTGCCTAAGAAGGACGCGTCAGGGCCGGAGCCGGTGGTCGCATTCGACACGATTTTGTCGGGATTGATCCCATGCGCCTTGGCGTAGTCGCTCTTCTTGACGTACAAGGGATGCGGCTTGGAATCGTTGTCTAAACCGGTGATGTGCCAGAGCTGGAAGGGCAAGTCGACTGTGGGCTCGCGGTCGATGGCAAAGAATGTGCGGTCTTCCGTGGGGTCTTGATAGACGCCCAAGGTCACATGGAAGGCTTTCTCGATATTCGCCACTGTGCCGCTCAGCTGCAGGTCCCTGCCATCGCGGGTTCCGCCGATGATCTCAAAGCCGCTCGCTTTCGCGAAGGCAACCAGGGCGTCCCAATCTGCCTGGCTGGGGCCAAAGCGCGCGGTAACCTCCTGTGGGGTGAGGAACTGGTGGAAGTGTGGGCTTGCAGGATCGTATTGCTCCCGTATGAAACCTTGCAACCCTGGTCGATCACGCAGCGGCAGAGCAATGTCGAAGAGCAAGGACTGGGTTGCTGGGAGCAGTCCCACCAATGGCGCTTGGCCATTGACTACGGCTTCGCGCACGTGCCGGGTCATTAGAGGTAGCGATTGCGCCTGACAAACGGTGGAGAAAATCAGGGTGGAAAGGACGAGCGTCGAAAGTCTGGACAACGACAGCAAGGACGAAGGCGTACTTCGCATGAGACACTCCGTGGCAGAGCGGAAATTGTAGGGAACTCGCAAGCATTATCCATGCTTCTTCTTGTCTGAGCAAGTTATTACCGGCTGGGGTTGCTTGAGTTGAAAATAT
>JBEKED010000348.1:0-3326 GCA_050014035.1 Terriglobales bacterium | reverse complement strand
ACTTCACTTCGTGAAGTTCGTGCTGCGCTCAAGATGACAACTTCGGGAGCTGAAAACTGACAACTTTGATGGCCGACAGCTTATCAGCGCTCTTTCGTCAGCAATTCGAGTTCTTCCGGGGTTCGAGGCCAGTCTTCTCGCAGCAGTCGCGACAGGGCCCGATCGGCCAGCAACTTTCCTCCGGTCTGACAGGTGGGACAATAGTTGGTTTCATTCGCGGCGTAGCGGATGCGCTGAATTTTTGTCTGGCAGCGCGGGCACGGCTCTTTGTAGCGGCCGTGGACCGCCATTTCCGGGCGAAATGCTGTGACTTTTTCGGGAAATTTGTCGCCCGTCTCTTGCCGCAGTCGCTCCGTCCATTGGATAAGACTGTTGCGTGCCGTAGTAAACAGACGCTCGATTTCTTCGTGCTTTAACTTTTGTGTAAGCGCAAATGGGGAGAGGCGGGCTTCGAAAAGAATCTCGTCGGAGTAGGCGTTGCCGATGCCGCTAAACAGGCGCGGATCGGTTAGAGCGCGCTTGAGCGTGTGGTTCTCGGCTGTGAGAACGAAGGCGAATCGGGCCAGATCCGATTCCAGAACCTCGAGGCCTCCGGGATCGAGTGCGGCAAGTCCTTCTTCTCCCGCCACCACGTGCAGGGACGCGCGCTTGTGCGAACCGGCTTCAGTCCAGAGCAGAGTTCCCTTAGTAAAATCGAAGGCCGCCAGCCCGCGCGGCGGCGAAACCTTGGCTTCGCGCTTGCGCCAGTGCAGACGGCCGGCAATCATCAGGTGCAACACCAGCCAAAGGCCGCTGTCGAGGCCGATGCAAATTCGTTTGCCCACTCGGCGCAATTGAACGACTTTCTTACCCTCCGCTTCTGATAGCGGCGGCACTGCCGTGCGTAATAGGAATGGGCTGGCGATTCGCACGCGCTCCAGGCGCTCGCCCTGAATGCGTTTCGTCAGCGCATCGATGTAAACCACGATATCGGGGAGTTCGGGCACGGGTCGGACCTTGATAGATTCTCCTGCCATGGTACATTCCCCACCCAATATCGACCGCGTTGAAACGTCAAAATCTTTTCCTGTGTGGAGATTCCCGCCACTTCTCCGACGGCGGGTTGAAGCATCTTGCCGACTTGTGTTCTCATAAGAGATGGCAGCCGCCCGTGGGGGGCTCGTGCGCGCCGCTCTACCCTCAACTCGTGACCTCGCTCTTTGAACCGAACACCAGAGGAGAACAATTATGAAAAAAGTCCACTACATTCCCGAGGGATACAACACCGTTACTCCGTACCTTGTGATCAAAGGCGCGGCTAAAGCGATCGACTATTACAAGAAGGTTTTCGGCGCGACCGTCGTGGTACGCATGGACGCTCCCGATGGCCGGGTCGGACACGCCGAGTTGCAAATCGGCGACTCGCGCATCATGCTAGCCGACGAAAATCCTCAGATGGGCTACCGCAGCGCCGAGAGTATCGGATCATCTCCGGTGAGCCTGTACGTATACCTCCCTGACTGCGACGAAGTGGTTGCCAAGGCAGCGGCGGAGGGCGCGAAGATTCTGAAGCCGGTCGCCGACCAGTTCTATGGTGATCGCTCCGGCTTCATCCAGGATCCCTTCGGACATCTTTGGGGCATCGCGACTCACAAGGAAGACGTTTCGCCCGAAGAGATGGAGGAACGCGCGAAGAAAGCCTCGCACGCCGCCTGACCGGCTCCGTGAAATCAGTGGGCACGGACGACGGGCGAGAGCCCGCCCTGAGCTTGCCGAAGGGACGCCCGTCTCTCCACTTTGTTTTTGCCTGGCGCAATTTTTGATCTTGCGATGAAAAAACCTAGAAAGGAACTCTCCCATGCTTTCTGCTGGCAATCCGTTTCCGAATTTTTCGCTTCCTAACCAGAACGGCCAGACCATGAAGCTCTCGGATTTCGCGGGGCACTGGCTCGTCGTTTACTTCTATCCGAAAGACGACACGCCGGGTTGTACGATCCAGGGCAAGTCGTTTACCGCGACCAAGGCCGACTTCGACGCTGCCGGGATCAAAGTCGTTGGCGTCAGCGCCGACGACGTTACCTCGCACCGCAACTTCTCGCACAAATTTGCCTTCACCATCGACTTACTTTCCGACACCGATTCCACGCTCATGAAGACGCTCGGTATCGGCCAGGCGGAATGGAAAGGCATGAAGTTCTGGGAGCGCACCACCTTTGTCGTTGACCCGAAAGGCGTGATCCGCAAGGTATACGAAAAGGTGAACCCCGAAGGCCACGAGCAAGTGCTGCTCAACGACATTAAAGGGATGATGGCAAAGGCGGCATAGAGGAAATCAACGTAGAGAGGGAATCAAAGTAGAGACGCGGCTTGCCGCGTTTCTTTTGCCAGGCCGTCGCTGCTTACGCTCCATGGGCGGCGCAGCATTCCAGACAAGCTTTCGGCCAGCGCCGACGGCAGGATTTTGTACAGTCTGGCGCGCAGGTCGCTATAGCCCTGGCTCCCGGCAAAAAGATCGCTCATCAGATCGCGGATGCTTGCGCTGTGCGCGGTGAGAGATACCATGCGCTCGAGCACGCTCTCGCCAAAAATCTGTCCGCCGTAAAAGCGCCGTGACACTTGTGCCGCCAGCTTCAACTCGCTTAACACCTCTGCATCCAGCGTGGCACGGTAGTCGTCAGGGCGTCCGGCCAACAGCGCGTTGGCGCACAACTCGGCCGAGCGTAAGGCGTAGTAGAGACCCTCTCCGGTAATCGGATCCACCAGGCCCGCACTATCGCCGATCATGGCCCAACCTTCGCCGCAGACTTCAAGCTCGTCAAAAGTCTGGGCACGAAACGACGGCAGAATGTGCGAGTAAAACCCGGCGCCCTCTAACGCAAAGCCGTTTTCTTCGAGCCAGCGTTCCAGCGTGCGGCGCAGTTCGCCAGTCGAGGTTTCGCCCATCTTGCCCACAATTCCGGCGGAAACGTGATCGGCGCGGGGGAAGACCCAGATGTAGCCGGTAATTCCCCGCAGAAACTGAATCTGCATCAAAGACCTGCGGCCGGGGATGAAGTAGCCGGCGGTGACCATCAGATCGCTCGGCGAAATCGGCGCGAGGAACTGCGCGCGCAAGGAACTACGCGCGCCCGCGGCCAGGATCACGTAGGACGCCCGGTATTCACGCTGGGGCGTGAACAGTTGCCAGTGATCGCCATCGCCTGCGCGCACGATCCGGGTAACGCGTTCCTGGCAAATTTTGACGCGCGCGCCTGCGCTCCCAGCGCGCTCCAACAGAAAGCCATTCAATGAAAGTCGGGAGAAGATGGCGACCGCGTGCTGCAGGTGAAAGCGCACCCGGCGACCGG
>JBEKED010000347.1:0-3330 GCA_050014035.1 Terriglobales bacterium | reverse complement strand
AGCCTCTCGTTCCAACATCGCATCCGCGTCGGAGATCGCATTCTCGTCAAGGTGCAGGTCACGGCCAAGGACGACTCCACAAAGAAGATTGACTTCGATTGCGAAGCAAGCAACGGCGCCGGCACGCCGATTTTTTCGGGTACTGCCCAGCTCATCGCACCTGAGAAGAAGCTGCGTTGGTCCACGCTGCCGGTGCCACAGCTCATTGTGAACAATCCCTATCGCCACTACCTCGGTTTGATCGCGCGTGCGACATCTAAACCGCCTGTGAGAACTGCGATTGTCTGGCCATGCGATGAAGTGTCTCTCGGCGGCGCGATCCAGGCGTTCAAGGACAACTTGATTGTTCCGATTCTGGTGGGTTCTGAAGCGAAGATCCGCAGTTTGGCGGGCACTTTGCAACTCGACTTGGGAACCACTCAGATCGTTGACATCGACAATAGTCGCGCGGCTGCTATCCGGGCCGTGGAAATGGCGCGTAAAGGCGAGGTGCAAATGCTCATGAAGGGTTCCTTGCACACAGACGAACTCATGAGCGCTGTGGTCTCACGCGAAGGCGGGTTGCGCACGGGACGCCGCATCAGCCATGTATTTGCTCTGGATGTCCCGTCCTATCACAAGCCCCTCTTTGTTACCGATGCGGCGGTCAACATCCAGCCGGACCTGGAGACCAAGATCAGCATTCTGCAGAATGCGATCGACATGTTGAATACGCTCGAGGTCGCGAGTCCGAAGGTGGCCATCCTGTCGGCGGTCGAATCAGTCAACCCCGCCATTCCATCCACGCTCGATGCCGCCGCTCTTTGCAAGATGGTCGATCGCGGACAGATTACCGGAGCCATCGTCGACGGTCCGCTGGCGTTCGACAACGCCATTTCCAGCGACGCCGCAAAGATCAAGAAGATCAAATCGCCGGTGGCGGGAGATCCGGATCTTCTCATGGTTCCCAATCTGGAAGCCGGAAATATCCTCTTCAAGGAGCTTCAGTACCTGGCCGGAGCGTTGGCCGCGGGCGTTGTGGTTGGAGCTAAAGTTCCGATCGTTCTCACCAGCCGCGCCGACGGAGAACTGGCGCGCATGGCGAGTTGCGCCCTCGGCGTCCTGCTGGCGAAGCCGGCGCCCGACTTGATGCCGGCATAATGACCAATGCTCCATCGGTCCGCGGATTGAGCAAGGCCTATGAGCGGTTTCTTGAGGGGCTAGGGCAACGACACCATAGCTATACCATCGCATCCGCGCCCCATCCATTTCGCGCTTTTTGCGAAATGGGTGGGAAAGCAAGAGCCTGGGCAAATCGATCCTGGAGCCGGCCAGTTCAGGCTCATTCAACGTTTTCTTCACATTTGCAGAAACCGCTCGCTTGAACCGCGCCCGCCCAAATCTTCCGCGAGGCTGCGAGGCCGTGCTGCCCGAACAGGACAGCCTGGCGGTAGGATAAGGAGCGGAGGCAAATGCGATGCTGATTGTTCACGTGCACGTGCACGTCAAGCCCGAGTCCGTCGAGGAGTTCAGGCAGGCCACCATCGAGAACGCCCGCGCGAGCGTGCAGGAACCGGGCATTGCGCGTTTCGACGTGATGCAACTTGAGGACGATGCGACACGGTTTGTGCTCACCGAGGTGTACCGCACGCCGGAAGCGGCGGCCGCGCATAAAGAGACCGCACACTACGCGAAGTGGCGCGATGCGGTGGCGCCCATGATGGCCGAGCCACGGCAAAGAGCGCAGTACACGGCCGTCTTTCCGGATCCTCAGGGCTGGTAGAACCATGCGCTTCGAGTTCGCGACCGCAACGCGCATTGTCTTCGGCGAAGGCACGGCTGCCACACTTCCTGAACTGGCGCGCAGCTTTGGTGCACGCCCGCTGGTGGTGACCGGTGCATCCACCGAGCGCGCGGCATGGCTTGTCTCGGCGCTCGAGGCAGAGACGTTTAGTGTGTCCGGCGAACCCACGGTGGAACTGGTGCGCGCGGGCGCGCGGCGCGCGCAGGACGCCGGCTGCGATGTCGTGATCGCGATGGGCGGAGGCAGCGCCATCGACGCAGGCAAAGCGATTGCCGCTATCGCCACCAACGGCGGCGAGCCACTGGAATTTCTCGAAGTGGTGGGAAATGGGCGCGCGATTGCGGCGCAGCCGCTGCCGTTCATTGCCGTGCCAACGACCGCCGGCACCGGCAGCGAAGTGACGCGCAACGCGGTACTGGGATCGGCGGAGCACGGCGTGAAGGCGAGCTTGCGCAGCTCGATGATGTTGCCGCGAATCGCGCTGGTGGATCCCGAGCTGACCTACGCGCTGCCGCCTGCGGTCACCGCGTATACCGGTTTGGACGCGCTGACGCAGCTTATCGAGCCGTATGTGAGCGTGCGCGCCAATCCGTTGGCGGATGCAATTTGTGTGGAAGGGATGGGGCGCGTGGCCAGGGCGCTCGGCCGCGCGTACCGCGACGGAAGCGACGAAGAGGCGCGCCGCGACATGGCGCTGGCAAGCCTGTTCGGCGGATTGGCGCTGGCCAATGCCGGACTGGGCGTGGTGCATGGCTTGGCGGCTCCGCTGGGAGGCCAGTGGAAGGCGCCACATGGAGCACTGTGCGCAGCGCTGTTGCCGTACGGCATGGTGGCCAATGTAGCCGCGTTGCGGGCGCGCGCGCCGCAGCATCCTGCCCTGGAACGCTACGCGATGATCGCGCGCCTGCTTACCGGCCGGAATGAAGCCAGCGCGGAAGAAGGCATCGAGTGGGTACGCGCGCTTTCGGCCGAACTCAACATTCCGGGGCTGCGCGCCTGGGGAATTGCGGAAGCTGATTTGCCTGCAGTCGTGGAGAAGGCGGCCCGCGCCAGCAGCATGCAGGCCAATGCGCTGCCCCTCACAAGCGACGAGTTGCTGGCGGTGCTGACGGCCGCATCGTAAGCGCTGGACAGGCATAAACATTCTCGCGCCGAAGGCAAAAAGCGCGCAGATAATGGCCGATAGGGAGTGCGATCGATGAAAGCATTGGTCAAAAGCAAAGCCGAGCGCGGCCTCTGGCTCGAAGACATCGCGGAACCGGAAATCGGAATCAACGATGTCCTGGTGCGCGTGCACTACACCGGCATCTGCGGCACCGACGTGCACATTTACGAGTGGGATGAGTGGGCGCAAAAGACCATCCCTGTGCCCATGGCCATCGGACACGAGTTCGTCGGCGAGGTCGTCACGGTGGGCGCGAATGTGAACGACTTTTTCGCGGGCAACATCGTGAGCGGGGAAGGACATGTGGTGTGCGGCAGATGCCGGAATTGCCTTGCCGGCAGGCGGCATCTTTGCGCTTCGACACGGGGCGTCGGCGTCAATC
>JBEKED010000346.1:0-3387 GCA_050014035.1 Terriglobales bacterium | reverse complement strand
CTGACACCTGACTTCCTACAGTTTTTCGAAAAATTCGCAGGCGGAGCAGGAAATATAGATTCCGCCGGGGACGCCGCGCTCGCGGTCTTTCATACGTTTGACGATTCGGGTTTCCTTGCCGCACTTGGGACATGCGGTCGATTTCGTGGTATCCATGACCTTTTTACGGTCGGCCGTTTTCGCAATTTTTGCCATGCAATCTCTCCTGACAGGAATGTGCCGCCAGCCCGAGAGCTGTGGTTCTACCTGGTAATTGGGGAGTATCGTCGTTGGGCGATCGTGGTTGCTGGATCGACCCACTTTGGAGCGGTGCACTGTACTCGCCTCTAGAATCTTACACGAATTGCAGAACCTGGGCCTCGTCTTCCAGACCCTGGTCGTGGTGCAGTTGGAAAATTGGCGTCCCGTCGCGGCTACAGGAAAATAAACAGGAAAAATGAAGAGGGCCGATTTCTCGGCCCTCTTGCGGTTGGTTCCCAGCAATTTATGACAAGCTTACGGAGCAGTGACCGTGAGCTTTACCTTGGTGCTCTTGCTCAAGGATCCATATGTGCCGGTAATGGTAATGGTCGACTTTCCGGTAGCTGCCCCGTCACTAACCGTCAGCGTCAAAGTGCTGGTGGTAGTGGTGGGGTTGGGATTGAACGTCGCAGTCACTCCGCTGGGCATGCCGCTTGCGCTCAGAGTAACGGCCTGATCAAAGCCATCGGTTGAATTGACGCTGATCGTACTGGTTCCGCTGGCGCCTTGTGCCACCTTCAAACTGCTCGGCGAGGCCGACAGGGTGAACTTACCCAGCTTCGTTACCGTCAGTGTGATGGTTGTGGTTGCGCTCAGTTTGCCGGAGACTCCCTGGATGGTTAGTACTGTGGTCCCCGCCTTGGCGGTGTTGCCTGCCGTCAAGGTCAGAGTGGTGGAGGGGAATGCCGGGTTGGGATTGAATGCAGCAGTTACGCCTGTCGGAAGGTTCTCTACGCCAAACTGCACATTGCTGTCAAATCCGTTGACGGGATTGATGGTGATGGTGCTTTGGACACCGGCTCCGCCGATCGCTGCGCTGACTGAGTTCGGGGAAGCGGTGAGAGAGAAGCTCGTCACTAACTGATTCACGGTAAGGCTGATCGCGGCGGAACTCGTCTTACTGCCCGACGTGCCCGTGATGATCACCGTGAAAGTTCCCGTAGCAGCTGAGCCACTGGCGGTGAAGGTGACCGTGCTGGTGGTGGAAGTGGGATTGGGATTGAATTGCGCCGTAACGCCGCTGGGCAGGTTCGAGGCAGTAAGGGTTACGCTGCCATTGAAACCGTCAATGTCGTTCACGGTGATGGTGCTTTGGACGCTGCTGCCCTGAGTGACGCTCAGGGAGGTCGGATTCGCCGAAAGCGTGAAACCCGGGCCCGGAGGTCCGGCCAATGAATTGATCAGGAGCGACCCATTCGGACTGCCCCAGCCAGCGCACATATTGTAGCCGGCTACGCACGGGAACGTGCTCGCACCGCCGTTGGCGGTGATGTCGTGGAAATCGACGTTACCGTTCGACTCATTCAAGGCATAAATGGTGGGGTCAAGAAAGCCAGGAGGCGTAGCACCATTCAAAGCCGCCTGTTGATTGAGGAGAGCTATGTAGCCAGCCCACATGGGCGAGGCAAAACTGGTACCGCCGTATTCGTTTTCAGTACAGCCGCTCAGGCCGGATTGATCGGCACAAACGTAGAAGCTGAACTGCGCGTTGGCCGCGACGTCCGGGACGTCACGGTAGGTTGTGGAACATTCTCCTCCCTCGCTCGCGCATTGCTCAGCCGCGACCGTCTGCCAGGATGGAATGTCAACGTTGTTTCCCCAGCCGCCGCCACCGTAGGAGCTACCTTCGTAAGACCAGTAGGTTTCCGAAGACCAGGCGCCGCCGGGACCGGTTGTGGTTAAGCTGGTGCCGCCGACGGTATCGACATATATAGAATTCATCGGCCAGGGAGAGTTTTCTGTATACCCGCCGCTGTCGCCGGAGGCTTCAAAATAGGTCTGACCCTGCGCCGCCATCTTCTGGAAGTAGGGGTCGTCGCCGTTGATGTTCGTACCCCAATACCACGAGGAACTCAAGTTCAAAGGCAAGGGGACGTCCGAAGACATACCTGCCAATAAAGCGGTGTCGCTGGAACCGACGTAGATGTAAATTACGTCTACGCCTGGGGCCATGCCTCCGGCTTGTGTGATGTCAAGGGTCTGTTCCGTATCGTCACAACCACTTTTAGCAAGGCAGTTGATGGAGGTGCCATCCACGGAAATACCAGTGACCGCGAAGCTGTAGGATTGTCCGGCACCCTCGTAGTAAGTGTTGACGTCCGTGATGTCAAATCCGGCAAACTCCAACAGCCCGATGAGCTGGCCAGCGCCGTTCAGAGCGTTGGATCCGTAATAGGCCGCGCGCATATCGCTGCCGCAGAAGGATTGGCCAGGACAGGAGCCCGTAGTCGCATCGGATTTTGCCTTTTTATCCCTATGCTGGAACAGCGGACGCGGGATGTAATAGTTGTCCAAGCCCGAGATGTGCTGGAGCGGGACCGACAGGTTGAAAGTGGGCTCACGGTCGGGCGAGTAGAAAGTGCGGTTTTCGGTGGGATGCTGGTATTGGCCCATGCTCACATTGAAAGCCTTCTCAATGTTCGCCACGGAGCCGGTAAGCTGGATATCAAAACTGTCGCGAGAGCCGCCAACCACGGTAAAGCCGCTGGCCTTGGCGAATGCGACCACGGCATCAAAATCCTCCTGGCTGGGCCCAAACCTCTCGGTAAATTCTGGGACCGTAACGAAGTGCCGGTAGGAGGGACTGGAAGGATCGTAAACTTCTTTCAGGAAGTTTTCTAACTCTGGCTGATGGGGCAATGCCAGTTCGATATCGAAGTGGAGGGTTTGGGTTGAGGGAAGTCGGCCCAACAGCTTGGCTTCCCCATTGAGAACCGCTTCTTGCACATTGGGCTTCAAGATGGAGAATGACTCCGCCTGGGAAACGAGATTCACGGCAGTCATCATGGCAACGAGAGCGAGCAAGAACACACTGAGTCTTCGAATCATGGTTTCTCCTGGTACTGATAAGTGTCAACTACATGGAAGATCGTTCTGTCCGTGGCACGGCACCGGCGGCACACCCCTGTGCTTATGGTTAACATGCTGGATTGAACCTGGGTCCTTCGCTGAGGGATGGCGAAGGAAAGTCTAGTCGCAAGGTAGTGTATGCTGCAAGGCGGCGAAAGACAAGCAAAATTCGGGCCGTCGGCCCTCTAATTTTCAGACTGAATGCAGACCAAAAGTTTGCACAGAATGTGCACAAAAACGACGGAGGCGACGACACTAAACGTCGCTTTGCAGTAGAGTAATGAGTTCCATCATTGC
>JBEKED010000345.1:0-3429 GCA_050014035.1 Terriglobales bacterium | reverse complement strand
ATACTTGGTGCCGGCTACGATCAGCGAAAGATCGAGCGCCAGAATGCGCTTGTCGGCCAGGAACGAAGGAACTTCACCGTCGGCGATGCGCTGGGCGAGACCCTCTACGATCGCCGTCTTGCCTACTCCCGGCTCGCCGATGAGGACAGGATTATTTTTGGTGCGGCGGCACAGAATCTGAACTACGCGCTCGACTTCAGTGTCGCGGCCGACCAGCGGATCGAGTTGGCTATCCATGGCCGACTGCGTGAGGTCGCGGGAAAACTCACTCAACAGGGACGATTCGCGCTGTCCGCGCTGCGGTGCCGCTTTTTCCTGGCTGGTGCGGGCGAGTTCTTCGCGGATGGTGGAAAGGCGCAATCCGCGTTCGTGCAAAATCTCGGCCGCAAAGCATTTTTCCTCGCGCAGCAATCCCAGAAGCAGGTGTTCCGTTCCAATATGTTTGTGCGAAAGGCGCTCCGCTTCTTCGGAGGCGTAGGCCAGCACGCGCTTGCATTCGTTGCTCAGGGGAAGATCGACCGAGGTGGAAACCTTTTCCCGGATCGTGGTGTGGCCTTCGATCTGCTTCCGGATCGATTCCACCGAGGCATGCGAGCGCAGAAAACGATTGGTCAGAGCTTTGTCTTCGCGCAGCAGTCCGAGCAAAAGGTGCTCGGTCTCGATGTAAGGAGAGCCAAACTGGCTGGCCTCATACCGCGCAAAAAAGATGACGCGCCTGGCTTTCTCCGTATAGCGTTCAAACATATACTCGTTCCCCCGAGTTTCTGCGGAGGCCCGATTCCCTCCGCCAAACCCATGACCCTACTTCATTATGCATTCATATCGCCTAATCTCCCAAGCGATATTCGGCTTGTAGTAACCCGTCCGGTCTTACTTTCGGGTACTCTGACTTTTCAGCTCTTCTACTCTCTTCTCTATTAGTGTCCCCGTTCTGCCTTTCGTTACGCCGGAAGCGATTCGGGCGTCACTTCCGCTATTTTGCCCTGATCCAACCGCAAAACCCTATGGCACCGTCGTGCAAAGGCCAGATTGTGCGTGGCGATTAACGAGGTTAACTGATGCTCGCGGTGTAGCCGCGCGACCAACTCAAAAACCAACTCTCCGGTGCGGCCATCGAGATCGCCGGTAGGCTCATCGGCCAGCAAGACTTGCGGCTGGGTGATGAGCGCCCGCGCCAGGGCGAGCCGTTGCTGTTCGCCGCCAGAAAGCTCTCCGGAACGATGATGCGACCGCGACTCGAGTCCTACTTCGCGCAACCACCGCGAAGCTTCTTGTTTGGCCGTAGACAGCGCCTGTCCGCGCGTCAACAAGGGCATGGCGACGTTTTCCAGGGCGGTGAATTCCGGCAGGAGGTAGTGAAACTGCCATACGTAACCGATTTCGCGGTTACGAAACTCGGCGGCGGCATCCTCAGAAAGCGCATTCACTTGGGAGTTGGCGCAGTATACGGCACCGGCCGACGGACGATCAAGCGCCGCCATGATGTGCAATAAGGTACTCTTTCCGGCACCCGATTGGCCCACGATGGCCAGCATGGTTCCCTTGGCGACCTCAAAAGACAGATTCTCAAAGAGCACCAGCTCGGCTTCGCCTGAGCGAAACCTCTTACTTAACCCTTCGACCCTCAGCAGAGGATCTTGAGCTATTGGATGCAAACTTGCCCTCCTAAGTATCAGCGCCGCTTCCCGCTGTTACGGGAGAAGGCGGTCGTTGGTCCATGAGACCGCGATCCAGTGGACCTGATCCATTAGATCATGTAGATCATGATCCATGAGACCGCGATCTCGCTAAGGGCGAGGAGGAACAACCTGTTCTCGCGATTGGCCGACGAAAACCAGGTATGCAAAAACTGTATACCTCGGCAAAATAAGTGCAATGTGACCGTGGTCACTGATGGCAGCGGCGTGTAAACATCGCTCGGGAGAAGAGCCGCAACCGGCGTGAGTTCAGCTCTACTCGTAGCGCAACGCCTCAGCTGGCAGAATGCGCGCCGCCGACCAGGAGGGGTAAATCGTGGCGACAAACGAAATTAGAATTGAGCCCAGCGCCACCTTCACGCCAT
This sequence comes from Terriglobales bacterium, assembly GCA_050014035.1. GTDB lineage: Bacteria > Acidobacteriota > Terriglobia > Terriglobales > Acidobacteriaceae > Acidiflorens. The sequence continues at coordinate 1,367 of JBEKED010000345.1, read as the reverse complement.
CCCACCCGCTCGGCGCAAACGGAACGTAGTCGATGGAATAGACCTCGGGCGAGAGCGAAATGAAGTGGTAGTGCCCTGCCACCCAAGAAATCGCATAGCCCATGATCAGTCCTATCACCGTGCCAATCACCCCGATCAGCATTCCCTGCGCGATAAACAACAACAGAATCTGTTTTCTCTTGGTTCCCAGCGACATCAGTACAGCTATGTCCTTGGTCTTCTCCATCACCATCATGATGAGCGAAATCAGAATGTTGAGCGCGGCGACGAGAACAATCAACCCAATCGTAATGTATGTGACGACCTTCTCCATTTTCAGCGCATGGAACAGAGGCTTGTTCTGCTCCATCCAATTGGTGGTCATGAAACCCTGACCGGCGGCCTGTTCGAGATCGTGGGCAACGTCTCCGGCCTGATAGATATCGTCGATCTTGAATTGGATGACCGAGATCACGTCGCCCAAGCCAAACAATTCCTGCGCGTCGGCCAGCCGGATGAACGCCCAGGATGAGTCGTAGTCGTAAAAGCCAGAGTTGAAGATCCCGGTGACGTGAAAGCGAATGTACTTCGGCACCATGCCAAATGGGGTGAGCTCTCCCTGCGGAGACGTTACCAGCACGACCGACCCGACGGTCGCGCCTAGTTCGTCGGCCATGTCCTTGCCAAGAATAATTGGAGGCATCGCCGCGACCCGCCGCTGCACTCCAGCGAGGTCATCGGGGGATTCTGCGAGTGGAGTGTGTGGGGGGGGACGGGGCTCCGCCCCGTCCAAGCCGGGTCGAAGACCCGGCTCCACATGAGCTTCGTCCAGCGCCGCCGCCGATCCCAGCGTCACGGAGTTCAGCAGATCGCTGACCTTGCGCTCATACTGCGGCAGCATTCCCTTGAGCACCGCGCCGCGGGCTCGCGGGCCGCGCGAAATCAGCACCTGCTCGTAAATCGCCGGAGCCGCCGCCACCACATGCGGCTGCGTCGACAACTTCTCCAGCAGCGGACGCCAATCGTGAATGCCGTCGCTCTCCACCCGCAGCAAACTGATGTGCGCGGTAGAACCGAGCAGCCGCGCCTGCAAGTCTTGCCGAAAACCGTTGTTGATGGCCAACGCGACGATGAGCGAGGCCACGCCCGCAGCTACTCCCAGGATGGAGATTCCCGTGATGACGCCAATGAACGCCTGGCGGCGTTTGGCGCGCAGATAGCGGGTTGCGACGAAAAGTTCGAAGCGCATCAGGAGCAGCTGTCAGTCATCAGCTTTCAGTTACAGCGGATTATAGCTGGCGGTGCGCGATGCGGCGTAAGAACGCCAGCAGTTGCTTTGTGGCTGGGGCAATGTCAGACTGTTCGTGCGCTGAACTTAGCCGGGAGTG
>JBEKED010000344.1:0-3464 GCA_050014035.1 Terriglobales bacterium | reverse complement strand
GTCCGCCAGACCCGTCCGGGAACAGCGTCCCAGGTAACCTCCATCGGTTCGCCAGCGGCCAGTCGGGCTACATCGGGCTCATCGACGAACGCTCGCACCACGACGCTTCGCAGATCCGCCAGTTGCAGCAGCAGTTCTCCGGCCGCGACGAAACCGCCCTGCTTTACCGGCAGAGAATACACGATGCCGGCAAAAGGAGCGCGGACATTGGATCTCGCGAGCACGTCCTCAGCAGCATCGTAGGCGGCTTGCGCTTCTTCCTGTTGCGCCTTGACGCGCGCTAACTCGCCATTCGAATAGCGTTTCGTCTGTTTTTGATGGAGAAAGGTGAGTTGGGCATCGGCGCGCGCCAGCGCGTTTTCCGCTTCGCGCATTTCTCCGGCAGAAGCTGCGCCCTGTTGCTCAAGTCGTTTCAGCGCGTCCAAATTGTGCAGCGCGGAATCGCGGTCGGTGTTGGCTTTCACCAGTTGCGAGTCGAGGCTCAGCATTTCTTCCTGGGTTCCGCCGCGCTCCGCCGCGCTCAGGTCAGCCTGCGCGGCTTTCAACTGGGTTTGCGCGCGAGCAGCTTGGACGCGCGCGTCGGCGTCATCCAAAACCACCAGCAGTTCGCCCTGCTTGACGGAGTCGCCTTCCTTGACCAGAACGCGCCGCACACCGGTCGAAATCGGGGCGTGGGCCTCGAAGCTGCGAATCGGCTCGATTTTTCCGTTGGTGGAAACCAGGCTGCGAATCGTGCCTTGCTCGACCACCGCGGTGCGCACCGGCACGGCATCATCTGCGTGATGGAAAACGAACGCAGCCATTACCGCCACCCCCGCCAGAATCGCCAGCGAAGTCAGCCACCAGCGTCGCGGCTGGTGTCCCGAACTGTTTCCATTCAATGGCATGCACGGAAAGGCGTAAGCATCAATGTATCATCCACGCGCTGCGGGAGAGCAGGCGAATGCGCGCTGCGGACTTAGCCGATTAGATGCCCCGCCCAGCTCGTTTGATCTACCTCGTTTGATGTACAAGGTAGAACGACACAGGGCAGGCGCCCCAGCTAGGTACAATGATCAGATGCAAAAGTCTGTCCGTCCCAAATCTGCTCATTTTAAATCTCCCCGCTACACTGCGGAACACGCCAGTGCCGGGCTCGATCACGATTTCCCGGAAATTGAAACCTGGCCCAACCAGTTTCCCGGATATGAGATTGTGGTGGATGATCCCGAATTCACGTCGGTTTGCCCGAAGACGGGTTTGCCGGATTTTGGCAATATCGTGATCCGCTATGAGCCCGATCACTGGTGCCTGGAGTTGAAGTCGCTGAAGGAATATCTGCAGGCGTATCGCAACCTCGGCATCTTCCAGGAAAACATTGTGAATCAGATATTGGAGGATGTTGTGCGCTGGGCGAGGCCGGTGTGGGCCGAAGTAAAAGGTGAGTTTCGTCCGCGCGGAGGCATTTCAACCGTAGTCGTTGCGCGCTGGCCGCGTGGCAAGAAAAGCCCGAAGTGATTGGGAGTGGAGACTAGCAGAGACGTTCCGCCCCCAATTCAGCGGGAGGCGGCCGCCGCTCGTGGTTTGATCAGTTCGATGTCGGTCGCGTGTTTTGCCTTAATGCGGCTGATTTCGTAAGCTCCCTGCAGGTTCAGCCAGAACTGTTCGGTCGTTCCGAAGAAACGAGACAAACGCACCGCGGTATCGGCGCTGATGCCACGCCGTTCGAGAACAATGTCATTCACGCGCGGCGGGGGCACGTGCAGCCGTTTGGCTAATTCGTAAGCGGAAATGCCCATCGGCTTCAGGAACTCCTCACGCAAAACTTCGCCGGGATGAATTCTCCAGTTCGGCATGCCTTTTCTGATAATGCTCATACTGGTTCGCTTTAATGGTAGTCTGCGATTCCAACTTCGTCATGCTATATTCGCTCGACCTGTGCCCGATCAGAAACTTCACGCCCGCACCGCTCTGCTCGTGCTGACCGCGCTCAATCTGCTGAATTATGCGGACCGCAATGTGCTATTCGCGGTGCAGCCTTTAGTCCAGGATGAATTCCACCTCAGCAAGGTTCAGATCGGATATCTAACCAGCGCCTTCCTGGGTTTCTACATGGTTGCCGCGCCTTTTGTGGGACCGCTGGCGGATCGCTACTCGCGCAAGCTGATTATTTTTTTGGGCGCCATCTTCTGGAGCGGACTCACGCTGCTCACCGCCTTCACCCACAACTACACGGAATTGCTGGTCCGGCACACGCTGGTGGGAATTGGCGAAGCGACGTTTGTAACCATTGCACCTACTTTTGTGGCCGACCTTTTCGCGGAGAAGATGCGCGGACGCATTTTGGGCATTTTCTATCTGGCGATTCCGGTCGGGTCCGCTGCGGGATATCTGCTGGGTGGCAATCTGGCTCCGCACTATGGCTGGCGATTCCCCTTCTACATTGCGGCGGCGCCGGGATTTCTGTTGGGCATTGCTGTCCTGTTTTTGAAGGAGCCGGAGCGCGGGCAATTTGATTCGGGCGCGGAGACTCCCGAACGCGCGACGATACTGGGTCTGGCGCGCAATCCGGCATTCTTGACTGCCACGCTGGGCATGGCGGCGATGACGTTTTCGCTGGGCGGAATTCAGGTCTGGATGCCGCAGTTTCTCTACAGCGAGCGCCACTACTCTCTCGCCCAGGCCAACTTTATTTTTGGCATCATCATCGTCGTGGATGGAATTGTCGCGTCACTGGCCGGTGGATGGTTGGGTGATTATCTGTTGCGGCGGATGAAGAGCTCTTATTACCTGGTTTCGGCTGCCAGCATGGCGCTCGGTGTGCCCGTTATGATTGTGGCCTTGTTTGCCAGGGGTCGCGCCATGGTGCCGGCGATTGCGGTTGCGGCTTTCTTCTTGCTCTTGAATACATCGCCGCTGAATGCCGCGGTGATCAACTCGGTTGGCGCCCATATTCGCGCCACCGCGATCGCCGTGAATATTTTCATCATTCACATCCTGGGCGACGTGCCCTCGCCTACCATGATGGGATGGGTCGCCGACCGGCGCTCGTTGCAGGCCGCGTTCATCTTGCCGGTGATTGCCATGGTCATCTCGTCGATAATTCTTTTCTACGGCATGCGCTTTGCGCCACCATTGCGAGTCAGCGTAGGATCGGAGCCGTCGCAAAGTCCCTCAGGAGCGTCTTCCTAGACACACCCGGCTTTTGCGATGCAAGGAGAGAGCAATGACTTGGCGCGATTATGTCTGTAGCGAGTGCCACTACAAGAAACGCGCTGGAAAGCTGCTCAATGCCCTTAAGAACTTTCGCATTTGCAAGCAGTGCCCCATCTGCGGGCGCGCGATGGAATTGCTTCTCTACTTTGATTTCGGCTTAGATATAGGACGAACAAAATGCAGGGTGCTAGATGTGTTCCTTCCGAAAAGGCGGATTGGATGGAATGATGTAGTGTTCTATCCGTTCCTAGTGGTTCTCAGGCGTGGGA
>JBEKED010000343.1:0-3558 GCA_050014035.1 Terriglobales bacterium | reverse complement strand
TGCAAAAATTTCGATATACGCGCTGCTTGGCATCGCGCGCCTTCTGCTGGCCCACAATCACAACTTCTTCGCCGTGAAAGCGAGCCATTCCGCAGACAATTGCAGGGTCGTCGCGGAAACCCCGATCCCCGTGAATCTCGCTCCAATCGGTAAAAATGCGCTCCACATAATCCAGCGTGTAAGGACGCTGTGGATGCCGCGCCAATTCCGTGCGCTCCCAAGCGTTCAGCGGCGAAGCAATTTCGTGCCGGAGGTTATCCACCCGATCATGCAGTTGCTGGATCTGGCGCAGCGTTTCCGCTTTCTGCCCCTCCACCGCCTGCAGTCGCGTAATCTGTTCCTCGATTTTTTCCAGTTCCTGCTGCGCCTTCAATCCAGAATCCATTTTGATGACGTTCCCATTCTCGCGTGTATGATGCGCCTCCACTATCGAGAGCATAAAATCGGTACCGGCGAGGGCGGAATTCTCCCAATCACTCTTCGCGCCGTTCTTCGCACGATCCTCTGCGCCAGCCTCTGCCTTCGCCGCCCGCTTTGTTTTCGCTCGTCGCATCGGCCGCATTTGCCGGTGGAGCGCCGGGCGTCCTCGCACGGCCACGACACGCCCGCACGGGCAAGACGCCAGTTGTTCCACCACGCTGCTTAATCAACTGATGACGCGCACGCTGCCGCGTCCGCACAACTCTTCCACTCGCCCCAGAAAATTGCGGTCCGGCATCACATTATAGCCTTCGGCTTCCATCACCACCATGAAATCGCCTTCCCGCTCCACATCGAACAACACCTTCGCCTCGCCCTTGCGTTCGTTGCAAAGCGCGTGCAGTGCGTCGACCGTGTCATCGGTCGCACTCCCTAGAGGAATCCGTATCCGCAACGCCTTAGGCAACGGCACGCGCGCTTCATCAAGCGGAATGATTTCATTAGCCGTAACTTTAGGATTCGCGCCTTCCTCAATGCGCACGCCCCCGCGAATCAGCACCGGCACTTCAAGCTTCACCTTCTCCGCCAGCTTTCTGTAAGCCTCGGGAAATACCAGCAGCTCTACCTTCCCCGACATATCTTCCAGCGCCGCTTGCGCCCATAATTCGCCGCGACGCGACTTCGCGACGCGCAGCCCCGAAATCAAACCCGCCGTCGTGATGTTCTCATCCTTATTAGTGGACTTCTTCATTGCGGCAATGTCCTGCGTAGAGAGCGCATTCAAATCAGCCAGCTTCTCCTTGTACTTCTCCATCGGATGCCCGGTAATAAAAAATCCGAGGATTTCTTTTTCCGCCGCCAGACGCGTATGCTCATCCCAGTCGGGCACGTTGGGGAGCGCTTCGTTAGCCTGCTCGGCAGTTTCATCGGCAAACACGCCAAACAGCCCGTGCTGCCCCGATTCCGCGTCGCGCTGCGCTTTCTGCGCCTGCTCAATCGCCGAGTCGAGCGCCTGAATAAGTTGCGCCCGCCGTCCAAAACAGTCCATCGCCCCGCTTTTGATCAGCGACTCCAGCACGCGCTTGTTCAGCAGTCGCAGATCCACTTCTTCGCAGAATTCATAAAACGACCGGAAATTCCGTCCTAGTTTTTTTCGCGCCGCCACAATCGACTCAATCGCGTTTCCGCCAACATTCTTTACAGCCGCAAGTCCAAACCGAATCGCCGGCCCATGCGGCGTAAAGTTCGCATCGCTGACATTAATATCCGGAGGCTCAACCGCAATCCCCATCTCGCGGCATTCGTTGATGTACTTCACCACGCTATCTGTGTCGCCCGTGATTGAAGTCAGCAGCGCCGCCATAAAATCCACCGGATGATGTGTCTTCAAATAGGCGGTGTGATACGCCAGCAAAGCGTAGGCCGCCGAGTGCGACTTGTTAAAGCCGTACCCCGCAAACTGCGCCATCAAATCGAAAATCTTCTCAATCTTCTTCGGTGGAAACCCGCGCTGTGTCGCGCCCCGCACAAAGGTCTCGCGCTGCGCCGCCATCTCCTCGGCATTCTTCTTGCCCATCGCTCGTCGCAACAGGTCGGCTTGCCCCAGCGAGTAGCCCGCCAGTTTGTTCGCCGTCTGCATCACCTGTTCCTGATAGACAAAGACCCCCAGAGTCTCGTGCAGAATCTCCTTCAGTTCCGGCAGGTCGTATTCGATCTTGCGCCGTCCATGTTTGCGCTCGATGAAGTCGTCAATCATCCCGCCCTGAATCGGCCCCGGACGATACAACGCATTCAACGCCGTGAGATCTTCGATCGAATTCGGCTGATAGCGCCGCAGCACATCGCGCATTCCCGACGATTCAAACTGAAACACGCCCGACGTTAATCCCTTATGGAAAACTCTTTCGTACGTCGACTGGTCTTCCAGCGGAATGTCATCCAGCTTCAGATGAGTTCCCTTCTGCGCGATCAGTTTCAAAGTATCGTCAAGAATAGTGAGCGTGGTCAGCCCGAGAAAATCCATCTTCAACAGGCCCATCTTTTCGATGGCGACCATGTCAAACGCGGTAACGATTTCGTCGTTTTTGGTTTTGTGCAGCGGCACCAGCTCAATCAGCGGACGCGGCGAAATCACCACCCCCGCCGCGTGCACCCCGGAATTCCGCACCAGCCCTTCCAGTTTCCGCGCCGTATCCAGCAACTGCCGCACCTGCGGATCTTTTTGGTAAGCCTCCTGCAGCGCCGCCGACTCCGCCAGCGCATCGTCGAGCTTGATATTCAGCGTGGTCGGCACCATCTTCGCAATGCGGTCCACATCGCTGTAAGGCATGTCCATGGCGCGTCCAACATCTTTAATCGCAGCCTTCGCCGCCATCGTCCCAAACGTGATAATCTGCGCCACATTTTCTCGCCCATATTTATGGGTGACGTATTCAATCACCTCGCCGCGCCGGTTCATACAAAAGTCGATATCGATATCCGGCATGGAAATCCGTTCCGGGTTCAGAAAGCGCTCGAACAGCAACTCATGCTGCAGGGGATCGATATCCGTAATCCCCATCGAATACGCGACCACAGCGCCCGCCGCCGATCCCCGACCCGGCCCTACCGGAATCCCCCGTTCCCGTGCATACCGAATAAAATCCCAGACAATCAAAAAATAACCCGAGAACTTCATCTGCTGAATGATGGCGATTTCGCGAGCCAGTCGCTGTTCGTAATCCGCCAGCGAATGCTTAAGCCGGCCGCTAGCCGCCGCGCCCCGAAGGTTCGCAATCCGCCGCGCGAATCCCTGCCGCGTAATGTGCTCGAAATAACTGTCGAGCGTAAATCCCTCGGGCACATCAAAGTGCGGAAACGGACTGGGAACTTTTTCCAGCCGAAGGTTACAGCGCTCAGCAATGTCGAGCGTGCGCGAGAGCACCTGGGGCGCGTCCTTAAACACGCGCAGCATCTCCTCGGCATTCTTGACAAAGAACTGGTTGCCCTCGAACTTCATGCGGTTCGTATCTTGAATCGACTTCCCCGTCTGAATGCACAGCATCACATCCTGCGCATGCGCATCGTCCTCGCATAGATAATGGCTGTCATTAGTAGCAACCATCGGCAGCCCGAGATCCTTCTCCAACTGAAACAGTC
>JBEKED010000342.1:0-6640 GCA_050014035.1 Terriglobales bacterium | reverse complement strand
TGGTGCGCCGGCTGTTCAACTGGAGAAGAGCCCCATACCTTGGCCATGTTTCTGCTCGAAGAAAAAGACAAGCTCCTGACCGGTTGGACCTTCGACATTCTTGCCTCGGATTTGAACGATAACTCGCTCGAAGCGGCACGCGCCGGCATCTACGGAGAGTATGCCCTGCGTAGTACCAGCGAGGCGCTCCGCCGGAAATACTTCAAGAACGCTGGCGAAAAAAAACTCCAGGCCAACGAACTGCTGAAATCGCAGATCCGTTTTGAGCGCATCAATCTCCGGGACGACAACAAAATGCTGTTCCAGAAAGGCATGGACATCATTTTCTGCTGCAATGTGCTGATCTATTTCGACCTGGCGTCCAAGCGCCGGGTGGTGCAGCATTTTTATTCCAATCTGTTGCCGGGGGGATACCTTTTGCTGGGACATGCCGAATCGCTTTTCCAGGTTGACGATTCCTTCCGGCTGGTCCATTTTCCGGGAACCACGGCGTACTGCAAACCCGCGGCCGCCCTGGCTATTGGAGGCAAGAAGTGAATTCCCAACTGGAAGCACAACTGCGCGCTCAAATCGAGAAACTGGATTCGATCTCAACCGCTCCCGCAATTCTTAAGCCTCTCCTCGATATCATGCGATTGCCTTCCGAGAAGATCAGCATCGAAAAAGTGGTGGAGTTAGTGTCCTACGACGGAGCAATTGCGGCACAATGCCTGCGCCTGGCCAATTCTCCCCTATTCGGCAGGCGCGAGACCGAAACCGTGCGCGCCGCGGTCATGGCCCTGGGCCTCGAGCGAATCCGTTCGATCCTGTTCGGTTTGTGCGTGAATCGAGTGATCCCGCAGGATAAGTGGGTGATTGCGCCGGATGCATTCTGGCGGCACGCGCTCGGTTGCGCGTTAGTTACCCAAAGGATGGCAAAGAGAATCGAATATGCCGAACTCGAAAAAGCCTATCTGGCGGGATTGCTGCATGACATTGGGTTCCTGGTGAACTCGGTTCTCTATACCGAGGACTTTCGCGAATGCCTTCGCCGTGCGGCCGAGCAGCATGCGCCCCTGCATGTTATCGAAGAGCAGGTTCTCGGGTTTACTCATTGCGAGAGCGGGCGGATGCTCTCGGAGCATTGGGGTCTGCCCAAGGAATTGGTAGACGCCATCGGCGGTCATCACAACACTAGCCTTCTGGCCGCCGCCGGACCGTTGGCCTGCCTGGTTCACCTCAGCGATCTTCTGTGCCGCGTGAGCTACCTGGGTTACGGCTATGACGAGATCATGGGTGTTGATCTCGGCGGTGATGCAGCGTGGCAAATCCTGGTGACCAAATATCCAGCGATGGCCAGTATGGACCTCGTTCGTTTTACGCTTGACATCGATGGAGCCATGGACGAGATCTTAGCCACAGTTGACTCCGTGTTTGGAGGCAAGAAGGTGGCCGCTCCTGCCGCGACTTAGAAAACACTTTCTCCGCAACCTTTTCAGCCGTGCAGTAAGCTGATAATTGTGCACAATAAAAAACGTCTTGAGCGGTAAGCTCAAGACGTCTTCGGCAGCCCTCCCCCAGAACTGCCAAACCACACCCTGATCCTATGTCCGTTTGGCCATTGTGTAAATGTCACTTCCGTAATTCCAGGCGCGCAAGAGAGTACCCAGGGAAAGTGCGCAGAGGTAACATTACTCTTGATTACTTCTTATTCCAGGTCGTTCCGCCGTCTATGCTGCTCCAGATATCGTTGTTACTCGTAGAAAGTACAATCTGCGTCGGGCGGGCGGTGTTCCCCGGCTGGTTATCGCGTTGCAGATTACTGCCTTGCAGCTCAATGCGGATTACATCAGAAGTAAGTTGCTGGCCTTTTTGGGAAGGCTGTACCTGCGTCCAGGTTAAGCCGCCATCGACGGAGTGGAAGAGCGTGCCTGCCTGCCCACCGGCCCATACATCTTTTCCGTAAGGCGCATAGCAAAGCAATGGATGCTGCGGGCGCAAGGCGTCTTGCCAACTCTGACCGCTATCCAGCGATCGTTGCAGGACGCCCTCTGTAATCGTCCAGACAACATTGTCGTGCTGGGCCAAAGCCTGGCTCGTCCCGGGCGCCTGTTTTGCGACATACATTGCGCTCCCCTCGCCCAACTTGGGGACAAGCGCCATCTTTGATTTCTGTTGCTCATCGGCCTGGGTACTTTGTGCCGTGGCGCCCCGTTCCGCTGTGTCTTGCAGGGGCGGCTTGGTCCTCACTACCGGCGGGGCTTCGTTCTGCGCCACCAGGGTTTCCTCGGCGGCAGGTTCTGGCGTTATTAATGGGCTCGCTGCGGCTGTAGCGACTTCGCCGGTTTCAACCGACGAGGTCTGATCGGATGATGTCAGGCCCCTGCCAGCTTCGACGGCGCGCGACGAAGATTTCCTGACCAGTTGCCCGTTTGCCCGTAGCTCGCCGGTCTTAGCCGAGATTGCTGGTTGTTCCATGGGCGAGGTCGTGATCGACGAGGACGGGACCGCCGCCGATGCTATCTGCGCGTCGGAAACTGGCGGCACCGGAGTCGTAACTTGCCGGTTCGCGGAAGGCACCAACGCCTGGTTGACTTTTCCCGGATGCATCAGAAGCACCGACGCAACCACTACAACTCCCGCAGCCAGCGCTGCCCAGCCGAGCTTTGGCGAGGCCAGCGCTGGCCAGTTGACCTTTGGCCAGTTGATCAATGTCAGCCAGTTTCTCCCCGTTTTCGCTGGCACCGGTGGTGCGCGCCCAGCTCCGGTTTCGGCCGCAATGGGAGCGTCCGCAATCTCCGTGATAGGAAGCGCCAGAGCCATCACGTCACGGCAGTCGTTGCAGAGCGCCAGATGCTCGAGCGTTGCGTCGCGCTCGGCCGCCGAGAGCGTCCGCTCGGCAAATGCGGTCAGCAGATCTGCATCCGGATGCCCGCTGTCGGGATGTTCGTTGTCCAGCAAAGCTCCGTCGGGCACTACGCGGTTCTTCTGCGCCGCCCGCAGCCGGTCATACACGATCTTGGGTACTTCAGTCATTTTCTTCAGTCATTTTCGTCGTTCTTTCGAGCCATCACCCTGCGGTCAATCATTCCTGCTCAATCGTGCTTCCGTCGGCGGCGTCCCGCGCCGGTATCTTCCTACTACCAGGGAACGTTGTGGCGGCGGAATCTTGCGTCAAACGGGAGCGCAAATTCAGGCGCAGGTCGCGCACGTCAGCTTCCAACGCATCCGCGGCCTGCGCGTGGCTCATCCCGTGGGCTCGCAGTCCGGCGAGAATCCGCTTCCGAAGGCCCGTAGCGAGCCGGTCTAACCTCCGGCTGACACTCGATTCGTGTAATCCCAGCGTGACCGCGATCTCGGCCAGGGTTCGCCCATCCAGATAATAAGAGGCTAGCGTGAACCGGTCCTCAGACGAGAGTTCCGCTAGCGCTTCGTCAGTTGCAACTTCTAGCCTTGGGTCTGAGGTGGGCGCTGGCTCGGGAATCGCGGCTGCAAACTGCACTCCATCCTCGGTCTGCTCTTCCAGGCTGACGGTGCGCTTCTGCTTGCGATAGCGATTGATGAACTCCTGCGCCATAACGGTACGCAGCCAGCCTTCGAGCGAGCCGCGCCCGGTGTACGACAATAGCTTCGACTTGCGAAGATCCTCGCGCGCATTGACGCCATAGAGGTCGGCAAACAGGGAGTCGGCCAACTCCGCGGCGTGGGCGGCGTCGCGCGTGATGTGCAGAGCCATGCTGTGTAGCTTCTGCCGATAGCGGCTGATGAAGTCGTGCCAGGCTCGCTCGTTCCCCGCCGCACAGGCGCGGGCGAGCGCTAATTCCTCGACGCGCAACCCGGCGCAGAAAGTCGCTTTTTGCTCGCTCGAAGCGCGTGGCGAAGGCTGCGTCGAGTTATGCACAAAGCTTTGAGCTTGAGAAAGATGCTTGCGCAGGATCTCATCGAGGATGGCCGCAAACCGCTCCGCGCTTATGCCGTAGGCCGCGGCCCCGCTGCGCTCGTAGAGCGCGGCGCCGTCCGCAGCGTGGCCGAGTTGAGCGGGCTTGGTCATTTCCAATGAGGCAGGTCCACCTATGATGCTAGCAATTATTTAGACGCAAGGAAGAAGAAATCGTACGTTCTGTGATCAGCGAGCAGAGTTGGACCTCCTGGAAGTCTCGCGCAGCAGTCCCCCGGCACGCTCTATCTTTGGTGTGCCGGGGAGGCGGCGAAGCGGTGGCGCGCGCACACGATCGCGTGTACGCGTGACCATCGGCGTGTATGCGGATCGGCCGCCCTAGCCGGTTCAAGGTTTCGTGGGCAAAAATCGCGATCGCGACATGCCCTTCAGCACTACGTCATTTGCGTCGGGCGCTAGGTTGAGCGCCGGCAGGTCTTCTTGCGTGAACCAGCCTACCTCGGCTGCATCGCTGCCTGCTTTCAAATCCCCGCCGACCGCGTGGCACAGGAAATCGATCAGCACATAGTGATAGCGCACGCGTCCGTGGTCGTCTCGGATCACACGCTCATACACGCCCAGCATTTCACTCGGCTCAACCACCAACCCAGTTTCTTCGCGGGCTTCACGTACCACCGCTTCGCGAAGGGTTTCTCCGCATTCGAGAATACCGCCGGGGAGGGACCACTCGCCTAGCAGCGGCGCGGCTCCTCGGCGGATCAGCAGGACGCGCCTCTCGCCGGCGTGATGAGCGTCGCTATGATGAGCGTCAGTATGATTACCAATGACGACAGCGCCTACGCCCACCAGCGGAGACTCCGGGTACTCACGTTTCATGCGCCAGGTTCCATCGCGAACAGTATAGGGTACAGGTCGCATTGTGCCGAGATCGGAGGCATTCTAAGCTGCGGGCGGCATTACAATAGCCACCATGTCGCTCGACGAATACAAACGCAAACGGCGATTTGAGGAAACGCCCGAGCCTCCGCCGAAGTTGGAAAAACAATCGCGGCGCCGCTTTGTGGTGCAGCGGCACGCGGCCACGCGTCTGCATTACGATTTTCGGCTGGAGATGGAGGGCGTGCTTAAATCGTGGGCGGTGCCGAAAGGGCCGTCGCTTGATCCTGCCGATAAGCGCCTGGCTATGCAGGTGGAGGATCATCCCGTATCGTATTTCGATTTTGAAGGCACCATTCCTAAGGGTAACTACGGCGGCGGCACGGTGATGGTTTGGGATGCGGGCACCTGGGAGCCGCTGTCGCCGGTGCCGGTGAACGGCCAGTACGTTCCGGGCACCGAAAAAGAAGCTGCGGCCATGCTGGCGAAGGGTGACCTGAAGTTTCGGCTGAAAGGGAAACGGCTTAACGGCGATTTCGCGCTAGTGCACATCAAAGGACGCGCGGGCAGCAAAGGGAATGAATGGCTGCTGATTAAGAAAAAAGACGATCACGTGGTTGTGGGGTTTGATATTGACGCTTATGACACCTCAATTCTCACAGGCCGTACGATGGCGCAGATTGCCGGCGATGAGGGGTCGGCGGAATGGAAGAGCAGCCGTCCCGCAACGCGCGGGAGAGTGAAGGCGGCCTGGTTGGAGGACGCCATTGCACGGGCCGACCAAAAGCGGAAAAGCTTGAACGCAGAGGGCGCTGAGAAAAGCAAGCCAAACGCAGAGGGCGCGAAGAAAAAAAAAAGTAAAACACCTCGACAAGCTGCGCGACGTGTTGCTCACGTGCGAACTTCGGCCGAGGAGTCCGCGCCCAAGATTTACGCGTCCAAGTCGATAACCAAGCAATTCTCTGCGAACTTGGCGTCCTCTGCGGTTAAAGCTCTTGCCGGCGCTGAGGAAAGAGCCATGCCTACGGTCATTCATCCGATGCTGGCTACTCCCGCCGACAAGGCCTTCGACGATCCGGACTGGCTGTTTGAAATTAAATGGGACGGCTACCGCGCCGTTGCCTTCATTGAAGATGAGCGAGTGCGGCTGGTTTCTCGCAGTCAGAATGATCTTACTGCGCAGTTTTCGGAACTTGGCGGCTTGCCGCAATCTGTGAGAGCCCGGCGCGCCATTCTGGATGGCGAAATTGTTGCGCTCGATAACGAGGGCCGACCTTCGTTCAGCCTGATGCAGCAGCGCACGGGATTCCAACCGGGCAAGCGGCGTTTGCCCCGGCGCGAAGGTGTGCCGGTTATTTACTACGCCTTCGATTTGCTCTATGTCGATGGTTTCGACCTGCGGCGGATCGCGCTTGAGCCTCGCAAACAGTTACTGCAGGAGCGAATTGAAAATAGCGAGGTCATTCACTTTTCCGATCACTATGCCGAGAAAGGTCTGCAGCTTCTCGAAGCGGCACGCCAGCGCGGACTGGAGGGCATCGTCGCCAAGAAGCGCAGCAGCGCTTATCAGGAGAAGCGGTCAAGCGATTGGCTCAAGATCAAAATCACGCAACGCCAGGAGTGCGTGGTGGGAGGATATACGGATCCCGAGGGCAGCCGCGAATACTTTGGCGCGCTGGTGCTGGGATTGTATGACCGGCAGGGGCGATTGATTCACGTTGGACAGGTTGGGACCGGCTTCGATCACAAGATGCTGAAAGAAATGTTTGCTCGCTTGCAACCGCTCGAGACGAAGAATCCGTTTTACGGCGAGATCGGCGGATTGCGGAAGGTTCACTTTGTGCGTCCGGAACTGGTGGCAGAAATCAAGTTCGCGGAGTGGACTCA
>JBEKED010000341.1:0-3696 GCA_050014035.1 Terriglobales bacterium | reverse complement strand
ATGCGCAGGGCGTTGTTTAACTGAAACGTGGCCACGTTGAGGTTGTCGAGGGCCGTGACTTTGACCACGGCGCGCGCCGTGAGCTTGTGCGTTTGCGGCAGGAGTTCGACGTCGATCTGGTAATCGTCGGCGCGCAGGCGAGTCTTCTCGGCCGCGCGCGCCGGCCGGTTCGCGGCTACGACCAGCAACAAACCAACCGAGAGGAGAGCCGGGAACCAGAGCGCCCGGCGCGCTGGTCGATGGTGACAGAGCTTCAAGTAGGGTCTCCTGGCAGGGCTACAAGTCCTAAGATGTCAATTTTTACGCAAAAGATGCTGTAGGACAAGGGTTAGCGTAATTTGTGTTAGCGAGATTTGGTTGGGCTCGAATTTGGCGCAACCCTTCCACGAAACGGAAAAAAGGCAGCTCGACTAGTCAAACTTCTTGCGCACGCCCGAACCGCGATGCCCCCCGCCCGGGACAGCAGCCCATATCTCGTTAGAAACAAGCTTCCCAAATTGCCACAGAGTTGGAGCCGTGCTTGCAAACTACAGTTGACATCCCGAAACGCCCGGCCAGCAAGCGCTCCGCCTCCCTCTGCAGCGGGTTTCGTGACCACCAGCCCACAGGAGATAGTACGTGTCAACTGTCCGCTTGTTCCTCGTCATGCTCCTAGTCGTTCTCCTGGTCCTTGCTCCTGCCTTCGCCGAAAGCCATCGCTCTGAAGACGTGCCGGGCGAGCCGGGCGGCGAGATCAACTCCACCAGCGGCAACTCCGCGTCCCCCTACGCGCCCGCCTTTGCCGCGCCGGTAGCGCTTCCGGACGCGCCCACACGGCAACCAGTCAGAGTCAAAGTTATCGACAAAAAGTTCATCGTCGCCATGGCCGCGCTGGGCGGCGCTGAGAGTCTCCGTCTTACCACGCACCAGCTTGTGCTGGTCCACGAGTACGACGCCGGCGCTCCGTGGGTCCGAAGCGTCCCTGCAAATCGGCGCCTGGTTTCCGAGTATGGAGGAATCTACGCGGCGGAACTGCTCGTGGTTTACGAACTCAAGAAGCCCCACTCCTGGCTTCCCGGCGACAAAATCATCCGGAAATTCTGGTGGGCGTATCCCGCAGCCATGGCGCCCGTCCACATCATGAACGGAGTGCGCAGCATTCGAACCCAAGCTTCGTCACTAGGCCCCGCGTCCGAGTGCCAATAGCGCGGCTGCGGGTGCCCCATCCTAACGTCGCGCCTTTTGCGACGTTAGGGTAGGATTCTACGGTCCCGTCGAGCTAGGGATTTGGCATCGATCTCCTGTAAATCGATCTCCTGCAAAATGATCTCCGCCGCCGCTTCCGCAGGATGCTGTCCACCGCGACCTAGCTGCAGTCGCGCCTTCACCGCCGCCAGACGCTCAATCATGCGCGTCCGCGGCTCGCCGTCGGGGATAATCCTGTTCATTTCCTCGACAATGTTTTCTGCCGTGAACTTTTGCTGCACCAACTCGGGGACCACCTCCTCCTCCGCAATCAAGTTGACCATCGCAAAGTAAGGAACTTTCACCCGCGGCTTGCCCAGCGCGTAGGTCAGCCGGGATACCCGGTACACCATGACAAACGGAGTGCCTATGATCGCGGCTTCGACGGTAGCCGTGCCACTCGCTACGATCCCGGCGCGCGAGTGGAAGAGAGATGCACGAGCGTCCCTGGTCAACGCAATGAACGGCCCAATCTTGCGTTTTGCCGTGTGGCCGCGAAAAAAAACCCGGTCGTGTACCCACTGCAAATCCAGCGTCGAAGCCACAGGCAGCACAAACTGAAAGCCCTTGCCCAGCAGTCGTACCGCGTCGATCATCGCAGGCAGGTTCAGCCGGAACTCCTTGCGTCGGCTGCCCGGCAGAACCGCAATCCAAGTCTTCTCCGGATCCAGCCCGTATCGAATCGCAAACTGCTCGCGCGGTATGTCCGGCGCTGGCAGATCAGCCAGAGGATGCCCCACAAACGTTGCGTCCACTCCCCGATCGCGATAGAACTTTTCTTCGAAGGGAAAAATGACCAGCGCCTTGTTGACATATTTGCGCAGAAGTTTGACCCGCCCCTGCCGCCACGCCCAGAACTGCGGGCAGACGTAATAAACGACAGGAATGCCGCGCTTGCGCATCTGTCGCGCCACGCGCCAGTTGAAAGCCGGAGCGTCGATGACAATGGCAAGCGCCGGGCGCTTCTCGTCGGCCGCGCGAATGAGTTGCTTATAAAGACCGAGAATCTTTGGCAGATGGCTGACGATTTCAGTGATGCCGACAACCGCCAGGTCCTTCGCGTCGACGATGATTTCGCACCCCGCCGAGCGCATGCGCTCCCCGCCCGCCCCAAAAAACTCGAACTGCGTGGGGGCGGACGCATTCGTCCGCCCAGCCTGCGTAGGGGCAGACGCCCCCGTCTGCCCGGCGGAGCGAAGCTCCGCCCCCCGCAGCGCTTCCATCAACTGCGCCCCATACATGTCTCCCGAGGCCTCCCCGGCGGAAATCAGAATCTGCACGCTGCCATTGTATGGGAGCCTCCAGCCGAGGACGTCGAATCCGGCGCGGAAGGCGCCCATGCGGTTGACGGAGTGATCGCGCGAGAGGATAATTTGGCAACTGCCCACCCTGTTCGGGAGCAACCCGCTCCCGCTGGAGAACAACTCAACTTCCGTTTCAATTAAGGAGAAGTGCCATGAAGTTCCCCCTCAGGGTTTTGTTCCTTCTCACCGCCGTCCTGGCTTCAACCTGCGCCCTCGCCCAGTACGGCGCCACGCCGATCAAGCACGTGGTTGTAATCTTCCAGGAGAACCGCACCCCCGATAATCTGTTTCAGCCATTGTGCAAGGCGAACGGCGGTGTCCCCGGTTGCGGAACTGGCTCCGCCAAGTACGACATCGCATCGACCTACGTGGATTCCAAGGGCAAGACGGAATCGCTAAGGCCGGTAGGACTCGCCACCAACTTTGACTTGGACCACAGCCATGGCGGCCCGAAACTCGACAACACTATCAGCGGGTTTAATTTTGAGTACACCAACCAGGGAATTGCCGGGAAACCGGGAGTGAATGTTCCTCCGCTTTGTGGCGCAAACGTCTTCGCTTGCACGGTCCCCGACAATGACTATTCTCAGTTCATGTATGTGTACAACACGCCGGTCACGAACAGCGATGGCAGCAAGGGCCACATTCTCGATCCGTATATCACGCTCGCCACGACCTACGGATGGGCCAATCAGATGTTTCAGACCAACCAGGGCCCGAGCTATCCCGCGCATCAGTTTATTTTCGGCGCGACCTCGGCGCCCAATGCCGCGGACGATCCGCTCGGCGTCTTTGTCTCGGAAAATGCAGATACCAACTATGGCTGTGCGACGGCACAGCAGGTGCAAGTGATCCGGCCGAACGGTAATAGTCAGCCTCCTTATGGCACCGAAACTCCTGGTGACACCGTGCCGGAATGTTTCACGCGCCATGCCATGGACTACCTGTTTAGCCTCACCAATCCCCCAACCACCTGGACCTACTACGCGCAAGGCCAGAGCAGCCTTTGGGTAGCGCCGAACTCGCTCGCGAACATCTGTACTCCTTCGGACGGCCAATGCACGGGACCTGATTGGACCAAAGGCGGCTCCAACGGTTACGTCGACACCACACCGCCGGACGTCTTGAACGACATCGGCAACTGCGCGCTCGCGCAAGTCAGTTGGGT
>JBEKED010000340.1:0-3718 GCA_050014035.1 Terriglobales bacterium | reverse complement strand
CTGGACTGGCAGCAGTCAACCGCCGGCCGTTGGGGCATCGTCAAACGTTTTCCGCTCGGCCCCGTTGCCGGTATTACGCCTTTCAATTTCCCCTTGAACCTGGTCGCGCACAAAGTTGCCCCGGCCATGGCCGCCGGCTGTTCCATGGTGCTCAAGCCTGCGCCGGAAACCCCGCTCACTGCCATGCTGCTGGCGGAGGTGATCCAGCAAGCGGGATGGCCGGATGGCGGATTCAACGCGC
The DNA here is from genome assembly GCA_050014035.1 of Terriglobales bacterium. Classification (GTDB taxonomy): domain Bacteria; phylum Acidobacteriota; class Terriglobia; order Terriglobales; family Acidobacteriaceae; genus Acidiflorens. The sequence goes on along the minus strand of JBEKED010000340.1, from coordinate 3,477 downwards.
TGCTGCTGTCGAATGAAGATTCCGGGCTGTTGGTCAGCGATGAGCGCATCAAGCTCATCAGCTTCACCGGCAGTGCCGCCGTCGGCTGGGCCATCAAGAGCAACGCGGGAAAAAAGAAAGTCGTTCTCGAACTCGGAGGCAATTCGGGTGTCATCGTCCACAGCGATACCGATCTGGCATACGCCGCCGAGCGCTGTGTTACCGGAGGCTTCGCCTATGCCGGGCAGTCGTGTATTTCCGTGCAGCGCATTTTGGTTGAGCACTCCGTATACGGAAAATTTACCGAGTTGTTTCTGGCGGGAGTCCGCAAGTTGAAAGTTGGAGATCCGCTGGACGAGTCGAGTGACCTCGGCCCGCTCATCCGCGAAAGCGACGCCATGCGCGCCGCCGACTGGGTGCAGGAGGCGGTGCGCGGCGGCGCCCGCCTGCTCTGCGGCGGCAATCGCAAAGGCTCGTTGTTCGAACCCACTGTGCTTACCGGCACCAAGCCCAACATGAAAGTGAATTGCCAGGAAATTTTTGCGCCGGTCGTGACCATCGAGCCGTATACCGATTTCGCCTTGGCGCTGAAGCAGATCAATAGTTCTGCTTATGGCCTGCAAGCCGGACTTTTCACCCGCGACGCCAAACTCATTTTTCAGGCCTACGACGAACTCGAAGTCGGAGGTTTGATCGCTGGCGACGTCCCCACATTTCGTATCGATCACATGCCCTATGGTGGTATCAAAGATTCCGGACTCGGCCGCGAAGGCTTGCGCGACGCGATTCAGGAGATGACGGAACCAAAACTCCTGGTCATGAATTTGCGCTGAGGATCCCGTCGAAGGTTTTCAAGAAACGGTTTCATCGCGCATTTATTAGAGCGGCTGTTGATTTTCTCAACGTTCAATCGGGCTAAACAATCGGGCTGAAGAAAAAACTGCTGTGGCCTGTTCCAATTTGCCGGGCAACTGTTATACTCACGTGTTTCAGTATCCTGCGTCACGGTGGCATGTGACGTAAATCATATCGATGCGATCAACCGGAAGAGGCCTGAGCCAATTCCGCAATATTAAAGTCTTCACTCAATGCAGATTTTCCCGCGCAGCAGCAATGCCATCGCCCGGGCCTCTATGGTCCTGACTGTTTTCGCCGTGGCCGCGCTATTTTGGGTCCTGGTGCAGATTGAACGCTCTCCGTACATCACCTATGCGGGAGTGCGGAAGTCGCAGCCCGTCCCGTTCAGCCACCAGCATCACGTCACCGGGTTGGGCATCGATTGCCGCTACTGTCACCAGTCGGTCGAGCAATCGAGCTTTGCCGGCATTCCGCCGACCAAGACCTGTATGAATTGCCATGCGCAGATTTGGACCAACGCGGCGTACTTGGAGCCCGTCCGCGAAAGTTTCCGCAGTGGGCGCTCGCTGGAGTGGACGCGCGTCAACCAGTTGCCCGACTACGTATATTTCAATCACAGCATCCACGTGAATAAGGGTGTGGGCTGCAATACCTGCCACGGTCCGATCGATAAGATGCCGCTGACGTATCAGTACGCGTCGCTGCAAATGGAATTCTGCCTCGAGTGCCACCGCGAGCCGGAAAAATATCTGCGCCCGCGCGAGCAGGTTTTCAACATGCGCTACGAGGAGCCTTCGACGAGCGAGCCCGTTGTAGTAAACGGTAAGGCGTACTCCGATCAGGAAGCGCTCGGAAACGCGTTGAAGGAGCAATACAAAGTGCGGTCGGTCAGCGACATTACCAGCTGCAATACCTGCCATCGGTAGGCAGGGTTCAATTCTGAGAGCTGATTTTAACTTTTAACATTTTAACTTTTAACGATGAGCATGGACGAACACAAAACGAAGCCCGCCGGAACCGCTGTCGGAATGGATGTTTGCCCCAGCAAGCGCAAGCAGCTTGACCTGTCGACGGTGAAGGCAGAGTTCGAAAAAGCGATCGACAAGACGACCGGTCCCGAATACTGGCGCAGCCTCGAAGAGCTGGCCGGCAGCGAAGAGTTTCAGGAGATGCTGCATCGCGAGTTTCCCAAGGGTGCATCTGAGTGGCTCGACAGCTTCTCGCGGCGCGGGTTTCTCAAGACCATGGGCGCGTCGCTGGCGCTCGCCGGTTTGACCGGTTGCACGAAGATGCCGATCACCGAGATCGTGCCCTATGTCAGGCAGCCGGAAAATGTTGTTCCCGGCCGTCCGATGTTTTACGCGACAGCATTTACGCTCGGCGGCTACGCCTCGCCAATTGTGGTGGAGAGCCATCTCTTCCGTCCCACGAAAGTTGAAGGCAATCCGCAGCATCCGGCCAGTCTCGGCGGCACCGATGTTTACGCGCAGGCTTCGCTTCTCGATCTCTACGATCCTGACCGGGCGCAGAACATCACCTACGATGGCGACGTGCGTTCGTGGAACGCGTTCATAGAAGCTCTGCGCGGCCCCATGAGCGCGGAGAAAAGCGTGGCGGGCGGCGGCGTCCGCATCCTGACGCAAACGGTAACTTCACCCACGCTGGCGGCGCAGATTCGCGATTACCTGGCGGCGAATCCGCAAGCGAAGTGGCATGTGTACGAGCCGATTAACCGCGACAATGTTTATGAGGGCGCGAAACTGGCGTTCGGCGAGGTGGTCGAGACGCATTACGACTTGTCGAAGGCCGACGTCATAGTTTCGCTCGACGCTGACTTTCTCTACGCGGGATTCCCTGGTTCGGCGCGCTACACGCGCGATTTCGCGGCCCGCCGCAATCCTGATGCGAACATGAATCGGCTGTATGTGATCGAAAGCACGCCGAGTTCTACGGGAATGAAAGCGGACCATCGCTGGCCTGTTCGTGCTTCGGAAGTTTTCGAAGTTGCCAAGTTGATGGGCGAGCGACGCCAAGGACAGAACGGCCCGGTGCATAGCGCGAGCGATTTTGCCGTTGCGGCGTACGCCGACCTTGTGAACCACCGGGGAGCAGGTGTGGTTATTGTCGGCGACCATCAACCGCCAGCGGTTCATGCCCTAGCGCACGCGATGAACGCTGCGCTGGGAAATGTCGGCCAGACGGTTTTCTATACCGACCCGGTCGACGCAAATCCCGTCAATCGCAACGAATCGGTGCACACGCTTGTCGAAGATATTCGTGGCGGAAAAGTCGACCTGCTGGTGATCCTCGGCGGCAATCCTGCCTACGATGCGCCCACGGAACTCGAATTTGCTTCGGCTTTGAAATCGACGGCGGTTGGCCTGAAAGTATTTCTCGGTACGCATCGCAATGAGACCGCCGAACTCTGCCAGTGGCATGTTCCCGAAGCGCACTATCTCGAGTCCTGGAGCGATGCGCGCGCTTACGACGGAACCGTCAGCATTATTCAGCCGCTTATCGAACCGCTCTACGGCGGCAAAAGCGCGCACGAAATCATTGCGACTCTTGCCAGCCAATCGAGCGCTGGTCACGATCTCGTCCAGCAATACTGGCAAAAGCAGCACGCCGGCTCGGACTTTG
>JBEKED010000339.1:0-3745 GCA_050014035.1 Terriglobales bacterium | reverse complement strand
GAAAACTTCCGAGACTCCGGTCGCCAATTGGCGGGGCTTCTCAAAAGTGGCGTGGTCCTGGATGGTGTTTGGATCGAAGACCGCAATGTCCGCAAAGTATCCCTGTCGCAGCAGACCGCGATTGGCAATGCCGAGGTTGGATGCAGGGAGACCGGTCATCTTGCGAACGGCTTCCGCCACGGTTATGATTTTTTCATCGCGGACATAACGGGCATAGACGCGAGCAAAATTTCCGAACGTGCGCGGATGCGCGCTGAATTTCAGGAAGACCCCATCGATGCCCTCGGGGTCAGCGTCCGCACCAAAACTCACCCAGGGAAGCGCGATCTGTTTGCGGATATTATCCTCGCTCATCAGGAAATAAACCGTCTCGATGCGATAGCCTCTGGAGTCGCCTCCCTTGGCTCAGCCCGTCATTCGCGGGCCTTGGCCGTCGGTCCAAGGAACTTCAGCAGCCTATCTCCTCGATGCTGAGGGGAAGTTACAGCGAAGCTGAACTTCCGAACCTAACGGAGTGAGTCTTACCCCTGGAGGCCTTCCGGCGGCCCGTGACGACCGATGTCGAGATGCAGGCGCGTGCGCGTGGCCTACGATATATTGACTCATGCAGCAGAACGTCACTGGCGCTCCAAGAGGCTGGTGTGCAATGGGGATTTGCGAGTTGCGGGTCGAAATCCAAAGAGGGTAACTTATCCCGGAACGGCAAATGAGCGAACAGGCTCCAAGCGAACTTGATTATGAAGGGTTGGCCGAACGAATTGGGACGGGCGACCGTTCAGCCGAGGAACTGCTCGTCTCAGAGCTTCAGCCAGGTGTTTTTGCCGTACTCATGGCGAGGACACGCGATCGTGAACTGGCGCTCGACCTGCTGCAAGAAACCCTGTGGGAAACCATTGCCGCCTTGCGAAAAAGAGCCTTGCGAGAGCCGGCTAAATTACCGGCCTTCGTTCTAGGAATCGCTCGCAATCTGGCGAACAAGCAATTCCGCACATCGCAGCGACGGCCACCGATGGTGGAGTTGCCTGCCGATGTGCCTGCGGCAATCATCCATCCCACTCTTGATGAAGAGCGGGAAAGAATGGCTACTCTGGCGACCGCCTTGCGCGAGATCAATGCTGAGGATTGCCAGATTTTACAAGAGATCTTGGTAAACGGCGCGACCCCGGCTGAGATTGCCGTGCGTCAGGGGTTGAACCCCGAAATCGTACGAAAGCGAAAATCACGGGCCCTAAGCCGATTGCGAAGGGCGTTGCTGGCCGGTAGCGCGCAGCGAGGGACTCGATCATCAGGGGTAAGTGAGTCTTACTTCGGTTCGAAGAAAATCTGACAGATTCGGGTCACGTTTTCGCCTAGCCGATCACTTATATTGTAGAGAACGTTTCACTGAAGCGGAAAGATGGATCACCTAACAGATCAATACGAACTCTACGCGGAGCAGTATGTATCAGGAACGCTGCCCGCGAATTTGCAGAATGAATTTGAGGAGCATTTTCTCATCTGCAAAATCTGCCGCGAGGAAGTGCTGTTCTTGCAGGCCGTGCGGCAAGGAGTGGGAGAGCGTCCGCAAGAACTGTTCAAACGAGCGGCCGCTCCGTCCTTCCGCTGGCGGCTATTTTCCTGGCAAGCGGTGTTGACCTTTGCGACGCTGGTATTAGGAGCGGTGGCAGTTTGGCATTGGCTGCCGCGGCCCGCAAACCAGCCGGTGGCCCTCGTCAAACCGAACAGCGCATCCGTAGCAGCGCCCGCGACTCAGCGGACTCCACCGGAAAACACGCTGGCTCAGCTTGATTTGCCGCCCTATGTTCGAGTCATTTTGCGCGGTTCTTCTTCCTCGGATGCAGGTTTCGAACAGGGCATGGAGGCGTATCAATCGGGAGATTGCGCTGTGGCTTCGCAGCAACTTAACCGCGTAAGGCCCTCGTCTTCACACCGCGTGGCGGCGCAGTTCTACAGGGGTGCATGCCTCTTGAAGGTTGGGGACGCTGCTGGAGCAGCCTCCGCTCTGGAAGAAGGGACACGCCCTGGCTCGCCGTATCAGCAAGCGGCACGCTTCTATCTGGCGCTAGCCGATCATGCTTTAGGCAAGGAGGCGGAAGCCCGGAATCTCCTGCAAAAGGCCGCATCTCAAGAAGGCGACTACGCCGAGCGCGCCCAATCGGAATTACGGAAACTGCAGTCCCAACCTTCTGACTAGTCCCTAATCATCAACAGTCAAACTGCGCTCGAAAAAAACCTTCATAGACCGGTCACGTTTCTTTTCCTGTGGGCACTTCTACTCAGCAGCTGGAACACGGCGCGTCGGTACGACGCAAACGCCCTGCCGACTCACTTTGGGGAATTGGAAGATCCAGGAGAAAATCATGAAGCGCTCACAAAACTTTACGTTGGCCTTACTGTCCTTGCTGCTGATCTTGGGCACGGCCTATGGGCAGATCACACCGCTGGGCGATGCCTACACCGACAGTACCATGCCCGCCAAGAACAACGGCAGCGCCACCACGCTGGCCGTCGATGGGACCAAGTACACCACCTACATTCAATTCAATCTGGGCTCGATTCCTTCGGGAGCCACTGTCAGTCAGGCCACGCTGAAGCTCTACGCGGACTCGGTCGCAACCGGCGGCAGTTTCAACGTCGACTACGTGTCTAGCGCGTGGGCAGAGAACACGATTGATTTCAGCAATGCTCCACCCCTGGGAGCGGCGATTGCTTCGAACGTGGACGTCAGCACGGCACAGAAGAACCAATACATTCTGATCAACATCACCTCGGCACTACAGGCGTGGCTGAACGGCAGCGAGGCGAATAACGGCTTGGCGCTTGTGGCAAACGCGAATTTTAGCGCCACCTTCGACAGCAAGGAGAGCACGAAAACCAGCCACGGGCCAGAGCTGGACGTTGTGTTTGAGGGCAGCGGCGGGGGCACGATCACTGGAGTGCTGACCGCGTCCGGCAGCGGCCTGACCGGCGGCGGCACGAGCGGGACGCTCAACTTGAGCCTGATTGAAAGCTGCGCGAGCGGACAAACGCTGTCATGGAACGGGAGCGCGTGGGGCTGCGCCAACGCCAGTGGCGGCGGGACGATCACCGGCGTCACGGCCGGCATCGACCTGACCGGCGGCGGCACGAGCGGCAACGTCACCCTGAACCTCGACACGACGAGAGTGCCGCAGTTGGCGGCGGCCAACACCTTCACGGGCAATCAGACGGTCAACGGCAATGTGATCGCTACGGGAGTAGTTACCGGCAGCGCCTTCCAAATCGGCAGCAACCTGTTTGGCTTTGGCAACCTGAACAACTTCAACGCGTTCGTGGGATTTGGCGGGAACAGTACGATGACGGGCACGTTTAATACGGCTGCCGGCGTCGAAGCGCTCTTAAGCAACACCTCGGGTGGCTACAACACCGCGGTTGGCGCCGAGGCGCTCTTCTCCAACACGACGGGCGTCGGCAATACTGCCACGGGTTTCAGTTCGCTCGGCAACAACACCACAGGAGCCGGCAACACCGCCGCCGGTGTCAACTCGCTCGGCAGCAACACCACGGGTAACGACAACACAGCCTACGGCGGGAATGCGCTACTTGGCAACACCACCGGCGCAAACAATACAGCCGTGGGCCTTTTGGCGTTGGAGAGTAACTTAACCTCCACCGACAACACTGCGGTAGGCTACACCGCGCTTCAATACAGCATCGGCTTTTCCGGCAATGCTGGTTTCAATACGGCGATAGGATCCCAATCCCT
>JBEKED010000338.1:0-3756 GCA_050014035.1 Terriglobales bacterium | reverse complement strand
CAAAGCATCAGGATGAAGAACGGATGCTTGATGGCAAAAGAGGACATTACTCGCTCACCTCCTGCGCCGCCGTTGGAATGAACGCCGCATGCGGGGACACAACTTCCCCGGGCTGATAGCCATTCTGTCCAGAGGCGATCACCTTGTCCCCAGCCTGCAGGCCGCTGGTAATCTCCACGCGGTTCGAGGTCTGGATTCCGAGTGTCACAGTCCGCTTCTCGACGTGGTTGGTCGCGTCCACCACCAGCACATAAGACTGTCCGCCATTCGATGGGTCGCCGTTCTGCACGTTGTTCTGCACAACAGCCTGTGCCGGCAAAATGAGAGTGTCATTCTTCTGCTGGAGTTGAATCATCGTCTCCGCGTACATCCCTGGATTCAGACTCAGATCACGGTTCGGGACATCGACCTCGGTGAGCATGGTTCGGGTGTTGGTATCGAGTGCACGCGAGAAACGGATGATCTTGCCTGTAAATACGCGCCCAGTCGCGTTGACTTTCACCTCCACATCGCCGCCGACCTGAATGTAGGGTACGTCGCTCTCCGGCACGGGCATGCGAAGCCGGAGCAGGTCGCTCTCGGCCACTTGTACCACGGGAAGTGTAGCCGTGTTGTTCTCCTGTCCTGCTTGAATCAGCGAGCCGGTATCGGCGTAGCGCTTCGTCACCACCCCTGTAAAGGGGGCGATGATCTGCTCGTATCCGGACATCGTTTCGAGCCGGCTGCGGGTCGCGCGAGAAACGCCCAACTGTTGCTGCATGGCGTCCAGCGAGGCCTTGGCGACGCCGACCTGTGCCGCCGCTTGCAAGTCCTTGGCTCGCGCGTCATCCAGTTCCTGCTCCGCGATCAGCCCCGGCCTTTCTTTGGAAGCTTCTTCCAGACGGGTATACTCAGCGTGCACTGCGGAGTACGTCGACTCGGCGCTGACGACCTCGCTTTGTGCGCGCGTAATATCAGATTGGCTGTGACGGACCTCGGCCTGAGCGCCCTCCACTTGATTCTGCAGCTCCGGGACTTCCAGCAGAGCCAGGACCTCGCCCTGACGAACGCGGTCGCCAATATCGACTTTGATCCAGCGAATATATCCCGAGACCTTGGCGTGAAGATCCACCTGTTGATAGGGCTGAAATTGACCGGCAACAGTGAGGGAACTGGCCAGATTGCCACGAGTGACCGCGACCACTGCGGCAGCTCTCGGCTGCGTGGCGAGGGCTTTGCCATGGTGCCTTCGAACGATCAAGAACACAGCTACCAACAAAAGGCAGAGAAGCCCCGTAATCCAAAGGATTCGCGCACGATGCATGGAGCCACCTTACTTTCAATCCCGCAAGTTCGGGATTGGAATCGACGACAGTACATCTCCTCAAAGGGACTGGCGATCATTCCACGGTCCCATTCGATGTTTGAGAATAGGCCGGGTTTGCCGCAAATATATCGCCGTGCAGGGATTAACAGAAGGCTGGAGGAGGACGTTGCGCGAGGTGCGGATCGTGAAAGTCCCATCTGCGAGCCCGGCAGAGGTTCATTTCAACTTGGTAAAGCTCGAATATGAGAATCAAAATCGCCTGGGCCAAAACCAATAGCAGAATCAGGTTCAGCGTCTCCGCGGCCGTATCCGATTGGACCGCCCTTTTTAGCGAGTCTATCGTTTGGGCGGAACGCCTCTCCGTTAGAAGTTTGGCAACTGTGACGGTAGAGGGAGATTGCGGAGTCTTGTAAAGGGAAAGCTTTGCCTGCAATCCCCAACTGAATACGGCACACGCCAAAAAGAGAAGAGCGCACTTGAATGCGTATGTGGCCGCAATTTGAGGTCGCTTTGACTTCACTCTTCTCCTTTGCCAATAGCCCTGTAAATAATGTAGCAAAAATGGCTTCGTGACGTTGCGGGAAGAAGGCCCCAAGGTGTGGGGGAGAGGGCGGCTGAACATTTTGGGCGTGAGGGCGCGGAGAGAATTCCGCTCTACCGGCTGCTGCGATGTTTCCTTTGCAACTCGTTTTCTGCGGAGACCAGCCTATCCAGCGCACGCTGGCCACGTTCCCGGTCTCCCGTAACCAGATAGACGAGCATAGCGCCTTGAAACATTTGCAGAAGCGCCTCGACCGCCGCCGCATCAGGCAGGAACTCCCGCAGCAAATCGGCCCACAACCGCTGTTGTTCCTCAAAGAATCTCCGCGCCCTCTCGGACCCGCTCCAGCTTCGACGCGTCAGGTCCATCGCCAATCGCACCACCCCTCGCGACTCCGGGCTGGTCGTCTGCTCCCATAAAGCCGCAACTACGGCTTGCAGCGACGCCCCCAACGGAAAAGCGCTGGCGCGGAATCTCGCCCGCAGCCGTTCTTCCAGCAGCACCATCGCCATCTCCTCGATGGCCTCGCGGCCCCCGAAGTAGTGGATCAGCATCCGTTTGCTGCTTCCAGCCGCCTTCGCCAGGCTATCCAGACTAAGGTCGAGCGTGCCGGCGCGGACGAAAGCCGCCAGGCAGCTGTGCAAGAGCTGCTCCCGGCTGAGGTGCTGCTTTTTTTTTCGCGGCATCTTGCTCTGAACTGTACCATATGGTACAAGTATGAATGTACCAAGTGGTACATAACCCTCCTAAGGAGCACCACCGTGAAAATGCCTGACAAATTGCTCTTCGCCCTGTTCGGCGCGGCCTTTTGGATCGTCGGGACGATCTGGTATGAACTGCGCGGCTCCCACGTCTTTGAAAGCACCAGTCAACGCTACTGGATCAACTTCGTGGTTACCCCCATCCTCTCCACCGCCATCTGCATCCTCCTGCTCCGGTGGCGACACGTCCCGGCTGGCGAGTGGTCCTCGGCCGCGCTGCTGGTCGCGCTGCCCGGCATGTTCGGCGAAGCTGTGCTCCTCTCCCGTTTCGCCAGTCTGATGCCCCGCATGCATCCCGAGACCGCCGGCAAATACGGGGCCTTTCTCTTCGCCAGCTATGCCCTGTTTCTCACCATCGCCGAAATCATCACAGTGCGAGCGCCCGGCGGATCAATCTCCCGTTAGCTGCGCAGGCGAGATTCGCTGTCAGTTTGCATGTGTTCAAGAAATGCGGGCACAGGCTTAAGGAACGATTTAGCGGTTTGCAACTCTGCCCGGTGAGCTCCGGCCGTCAGCGGCCGCTTTCGAAGCGGTAGCCGATGCCGCGCAGCGTTTTGAGGTAGCGCGGATGCCGAGGATCGGATTCGATTTTCTCCCGCAGACGCCGCACAAACACGTCAATCGACCGCGGCGTCACAAACGACCCTTCTTTCCACACCGCGTCAAGCAACTGGTCGCGAGTAAAAACGCGTCCCCGGTGCCGCGCCAGGTATTCCAGCAGCCGGAATTCGCGCACCGTAGTCAACACATTCTTGCCGCTTACGCGAACCGTCATCGAAGCAACGTCAATCTCCAGATCCCCTAGTTGAATCGTCTCGGAACTCGGCGCCTCTGGAGGAACGCGGAGAACGTTGCGGACGCGCGCAATCAGTTCCCGCGGACTGAACGGCTTCGTGATGTATCCGTCTCCGCCAACGTCGAAGGCCTGCAACCGGTCCGGTTCCTGCGTTCTCGCCGAAAGAAAAATGATGGGCGTTTTGGACAGTTGTTCGTGCTGGCGAATCTGGCGGCAAAGATCGAACCCGCTGATCCCGGGCAACATGATATCGAGAAGAAACAACGCCGGTTGCACCCGGGCGGCCATGGGAACCACGGGCGCTCCGGAAAAAAAAGTAGAAACCTCATATCCAGCCGTCCGCAAGTTGTGC
>JBEKED010000337.1:0-3766 GCA_050014035.1 Terriglobales bacterium | reverse complement strand
GGCCGTGGAATCCCACCCTTGCGCACAGAACGCGCAAGGATGGGGCACCCTCTGCAGTGGAGTATTTGGAAAACAGAAACCGAGAATCAAAAGCAAAAGCAAAATCAAAGGCAGCGGACAGGAGTGCCCGCTTCACACAGGACACGGGGGAACTCCCTGATGCTTCGTTGGGATTATCTCGCCGGTAGGGGTCCTTCGACTCCGTAGCCGCTTCGCTTCGCGAAGCGGCTGCTCCGCTCAGGATGACAACTTTCTGAATCGTGACAAGAAACGGGGTCCTCAGTCGTGGAGCGAGCAGAAGCAGATCCTTCGCTTCGCTCAGGATGACAAAGTTTCTGAATGGCAAACTTTCTGGGTAGCCAAAAGAAGCGGGGCCGGAGGAGGATGTCCGGCCCCGACTAGCGGTACTGCTTCTTTGAACTTCAGGCGGTGATCAGCGATTCGAGGGCTACGCGGTTTGGGATCACTAGCGTCGAGCCGGTTTGCTGGATTATGCGCTGCTTCTTGAATCCGGCGAAGAGACGGCTTACGGTTTCGCGCGAGGAGCCGATCATTTGTCCGATTTCTTCATGCGTCAGTGCCAGTTTCATCTGGCTGGGATTCTTGGCTTTGGTGTTCTGGTCTAGCCAGGCCATGAGCAAGCGGGCTAGTTTTTCGCTGGCCGAGTCGGAAAGGATGAGGTCACGGATTTCACGGCACGTCATGGCGTAATCGGCGCTGATGTGCTGCGTTACCCAGAGGGCTAGCTCGCCGTGCTGGCGCATCAGGCGAAGCAGATCGGTCTGGCGCATGAAGCTGATCTCGGAGGGTTCCTGGGTCTCGGCCGTGGCTTCATACTGGCGGCCGGAAACTACGGCAGCCACGCCCAAGGGGCAGCCGGGTTCGACGATGCGCAAAATTAAAGTGCGGCCGTCACTGCCGCAAACGGAGAGCTTCACCCGTCCCCGGCGCACGATGAATATGCCGCGCGGAGCTTGTCCCTCGGCGAACAAAACCGCTCCCGTCGGATAGCTGGTGGTGAGGGAGTCTTGCTCTAGAGCAGCGGCTACGACTGGGGGAAGATCGCAAAACGTCCTATCCGCTGGTGCAAACTTTTCGCCGTTGTGCACGAACTGTGTGGCCATAGTGTTGCCTCCGTTCATACGTGCTTTGGCAACTGCCTCGCCATTTGTAGTGCTGGGGCCCAATTTTGGAGATGTTTTGTAAGTGGCAGAAAATAATAGCATTGCTTTCGTACGTGAGCGAACATTATTTTTGGCGGACGGTTCGGAGGCGAGCGGGGGTGCGTACTTTCCCACAGCGATGTGTGATCCCCATCACCAACTGGTTGGTTATATGACCGTGGAGAATGGTTGGTTCGGGCTCACCGTGGCTGGATGGCCCGGGTTTCAGCCCAGCGTGCTGTGGATGGTGTTGAGCAACGCGGCTCGGCTGAAGGGCTTTTCCAGGAGTGTGACGCCGCGATTCAACACCTCACGTTCGGCGATCAACTCGCCGGTGTAGCCGGACATGTAGATGACTTTCAGGTTCGGGCGCAGGGGTCGCAGGCGGATGACTAGTTCCGGACCGCTGACGCGGCGCATGACTACGTCGGTCAGCAATAGATCGACGGGCTCGCTATGAGACTCGACCCATTCGAGGGCTGACTTGCCGTCGTCGGCATCGACGACGGTATAGCCGTGTTCCTCCAGGACTTTCCGGGTCAGGCTGCGCATGATCTCGTCGTCTTCCACCAGCAGGATGGTCGTCCCCTGGTGTTTGGGAGCGACCGTCTCGACCTCAGATTTCGATTCCAGGCCAATCTTGTGATCGGCGCTGGGGAGATAGATCTTAAACGTGGTGCCGTGGCCCGGCTCACTGTAGACGAGGATGTGTCCGGCGCTTTGCTTGACGATGCCATAGACGGTGGAAAGGCCGAGACCGGTTCCCTTGCCCTGCTCTTTGGTGGTGAAGAAGGGCTCGAAGATGCGGTTGACGGTAGCCGAGTCCATGCCGCTGCCAGTGTCGCTGACGGCGAGCAGAACATATTTTCCCGGGGCCATGTTTTGATGCTGTTCGGCAAAAGACTCGTCAAATTGTTCGGAGCGAGTTTCCAGAATGAACTTGCCGCCTCGCGGCATGGCGTCGCGGGCGTTGACCGCCAGGTTGACTACGATCTGGTCGAGTTGGCCGGGATCGGCTTCGACCACGGCGGCTGGAGACTTGGAGACGATAAGAATCTCGACATCGTCTCCCATCAGCGGACGCAGAAGCTTGCTTACATCTTTCAAGCGCTCGTTCATGTCGAGGATGCGGGGTTGGACGGAGGAAGACCGGCTGAAAGTCAGCAACTGGCGGGTCAGAGAGGATCCGCGCTCGGTCGCCTTCTTGATGTTGTCGATGTACTGCGACGGTTCGGCGGCGCGATCAATGCGATCGCGAAGAAACTCGGCGCAGGCACTGATGATGCCCAAAATATTGTTGAAGTCGTGCGCTACGCCGCCTGCTAGGCGGCCGATGGCCTCCATTTTTTGCGATTGATGAAGCTGACCTTCGGCTCGCTTTTGCGCGGTGATGTCGCGGGCAATCGCGGACGCTCCCACCACCTCGCCTTTCGCATCCCGCAAGGGAGACACGGAAACGGAAACGTCGAGCTGGCGTCCGTCCTTGGTTACGCGCGCCGATTCATAATGCTCGATGCTTTCACCGCGCGCAATCTTGCGCAGAATATCTGGAATTTCGTCGGGGCGATCGCTGGACGCGAGCACAGAAATGTGCTTGCCGATAATCTCTTCCGGCGAGTAGCCGTAAATGCGCTCGGCTCCCTTGTTCCAGCTGGTAATCGTGCCGTCGAGATCTTTGCCGATGATCGCGTCTTCCGAGGAATCGACAATCGAGGCCAGGCGCGAGCGGTATTCTCCCAGTTGCTCGGCGGTCCTGCGATGCAGTTCTTCGTTGGCGCGGCGCAGTTCTTCGGCAATACGCTTGCGATCGCTGATGTCGCGGATGGCGCTTAAGACGACCATCCCGTCCGCCGTGGAAACAGGGCTGAGACTGATTTCCACCGGAAATTGCGTGCCGTTGCGGCGTCTGCCATAGAGATCCAACTCCGCCCCCATGCGCCGCGTTTTAGGCGCGGCCGCAAAGCCCTCGCGATGATGATTGTGTTGGGCGCGATAGCTTTCCGGGACGAGCAACTCAACTTTCTGACCAATCAGTTCGTCGCGGAGGTAGCCGAAGAGCTCTTGGGTTTGGGTATTAACTTGAACGATGGTTCCGTCGCGATCGACTGCGATGATGGCGTCGGGAAGCGCCTCCAGAAGCTCGCTCGAAAGCAGAAATTCGACCATGGTTTTCGCCGGAAGCGAAGCCGAGCGCTCTTCAGGATGGGAAGACGGGCGCAAGATACAAGTCCGCAACTGCCCTCTAAATCTATGCCGAACCTCTTTTTCTGTAAAGCGGCGCCGTGCAAGTCGCGTACAAGTGATTGAGCTGACAAGATATATTCATTTCGCGCAAGTCGACTGTGATTGCCATCACACGTCACAGCGCCAGATCAATAATGCCTTAGAGCGTCTTAGTTAGACACCAAACCAGACCGCAGAACCTCGCCGTCAATTACACTCAGCAGGGCGAGACCGCATTGCGCCGCGCCACGGAAGCACGCCAGGTACAGCCATGGAACAGTCACGTTCAGTGCTCGCCCCGGTGCGCGATGTATTTCGCGCCGTAGTCGTCAACGTTGTGCCCGAGGCAAAACAATTAGACGAGTCCGGATGGCTGGCGT
>JBEKED010000336.1:0-3803 GCA_050014035.1 Terriglobales bacterium | reverse complement strand
CCGGTCCTTGGGGTTGAATTGATATATCTATTAAGTAAGAACCCGTGCTCCGGGCCTGAGTTGCGCGTTAAGTATCGGGAAATGTCCTTGCGGTGGGTACCGAAACGTGGGACAGCCCGCGCGGTTCTACGTTTATTTCTTTGGACGGTGCTTGACCGGAATCACGAACTTCAATCCCGACCAGACGTCTGTGACCGCGCAGACCTTGACATCGACCAGGCCAGCATTCAGCCCGCTCTCGCGTATCACATTCTCAGTGAGGTCGGTGGCGACGCCCGAAGTTTTCTTCGGCCAAGAGATCCACAGCATGCCCGCTGGTGCCAGCGCCCTGGCTGCTTGCCTCAGTTCCAGCTCCAACCCCGCGCGCGATTTGGCAAAGAGGAAAATAAAGTCGAGATCTCGATTCGTGATGTTCTGGACCCGGCATTTTGCGAGCGCGTCGCGCAGTTCGGCCGTAACCTCGTCCGGCACATGCAACAGGGCAACGCGGAAGTCGTCCTTGATGCCCAACTTTTTCGTCAGCGGAGTTCCTGAATATCCAGGCATGGAGGAGTGATTGTTTCGAGCTACTGCTTGGGAGCGTAGTACCCCTTGCGGGTGCGCACTTTCAGGCCTTTATCCTGCGCCAGGATTTCGATCGTGCGGTAGCGGCCGTCGGCGACGAAATTCGCCGGCTTGTAAGCCACTGCGTATTGGCTGCGCAACTCCTCTTGAATCGAAACAAATGCATCGGACACGTCGCGCATCTGGAAAGGGAAGAAGGCACGGCCGCCGGTAGCATCCGCGATGCGCTCCAGCACCTTGTCGCCCTTGCCTTTCATGCCGCTGACATTCGTGCTGATGGTATAGACGATCGTGTCCGCGCGCTGTGCCATTTCGATGGCCTCCTCCCGCGAAACGTGGCTGGAATTGTCGTCTCCGTCACTGAGCAGAATGATGGCGCGGCGCACCGGTCCCGTCTGCTCCTGCTTCAATAATTTGTCGCGGCAGGCAAAGTAGAGCGCATCGTACATCGCAGTTCCGCCGCCTGCCCGCAACATGCGTACGCCCGCCGAAAGGTTCTCCGTGTTGTCGGTGAAATCCTGCGTCACTTCCGGAGTGGCATCGAAGCCCACCACGAACGCCTTGTCATAGTGCGGACGAATGATGGCGTTGAGAAACTCGATGGCCGCCTCCTGCTCAAACTTGAAGCGGTCGCGCACGGAATTGCTGGCATCCACCAGCAACCCCACCTGCAGCGGCAAATTGGTCTCGCTATTGAAGCTGCGCAGTTCGGCGGGCTTTTGATCGTCGATTACTTTGAAGTCGTTTTGCTTTAGATCCTTGATGTAGCGGCCGTGCCGGTCGGTGACGGTGAACACCACGCGCACTTCGTTGACCCTCGCCTTGATGGTGGCGATGGAGTCATCGGAATTGGATTCGGAATTGTCCGGCGCAGGCGCAGTTTGTCCTGCTGCTGGAGGCGTCGACGGCGCCTGTGTCTGTGCGTTGGGCGGCGCAGCGGGCTTGGCCGACGGAGGCGTGGTTTGAGCGGAGGCGGCCCACATTCCCGACCCGGTGAGAGAGCCCGCGAGAACAAGCAATGCGAATAGGAGCAGAGCGATACGCAATTTCATCGAAGTTGATCTCATTATATAGCCGCCTCAGGGCGCGGGTTCTTACTGGCCGGGTTCCAGCCGCGGACCCTCTTGCCGAGCGTTTTCGAGGCTGGAAAGTAGATTCTCCAGTTCTGCTGGTAACGGTCGGGAGAACTTCAGCGACTCCTTAGTTCTTGGATGCGTCAACTCAAGCACTGCCGAATGCAGAAAATTTCGATTGAGCGGGAGCGTTGCCGGCATGCCTGCCGACCGGCGCTTATTCGATTGCGATCGCAACTCGCCAGGAGCACCGTAGAGCGCGTCGCCCACCACCGGATGGCCAAGCGACGACATATGCACGCGAATCTGGTGCGTGCGTCCCGTCTCGATCTTGAGCTCGACCAGCGCGAACTTGCCGTAAGGCGCATCGATTTTTCGCTGCACGACGTAATGCGTTACCGCGTCGCGGCCACCATAGCCCCGCGTCGTCATGCGCGTGCGCCGCTGGGTGTGGCGGCTGATGGCGCTTTGAATCGTGCCGCGATCCTGCTTCGGCCAGCCGTGGACGAGCGCGATATAGGTCTTATGCACCTCTCTCGCGCTGAACTGCTTCGCCAGGCGGCGATGCGCTTCATCGTTTTTCGCCACCACCATCAGTCCGCTGGTCGCGCGATCCAGGCGATGCACGATCCCCGGACGAAGTTCGCCGCCGACCGCGGAAAGTGTTCCAAAGTGATGCAACAGCGCATTGACCAGCGTTCCGCGATTGCGCGCATCATCGGTCGCTCCCGCTCCGGCGTGCACCATCATGCCAGCGGGTTTGTTGACGATGGCCAGATCGTCGTCTTCGTAAACGATGTCGAGAGCGATTTCTTCCGCCGTGGCGCGGAGCGGCAGCGAGTGTGGTGGCCCGGTGACCGTGATCTGCTCGTCGCCGTCGCCTTTCAAGCGGTGCGAAGCCTTGGCCGCCGCACCATTGACCAGTACTTCACCCTTGGTGATCAGTTGCTGCACGCGGGCGCGGCTGACTTCTGTCTGATTGATCTCAGAAAGCTGGGCGGCGAGATATTGGTCCAGACGCTGCCCCGCGCCATCCGAGGAGACGACGATAGTCAGGGGAAAATCTGGCATCTGCATCTGGAAGGCAAACTAAACGCTGCGACTAAACACGGCTCTGGGCTGGTACTTGCTTCGGCGCCCCGCTCTTCAGCCACCAGATCAATCCGCCGCCCACGACCAGCAGAATCGAAATCAACTGCGTTCCCGTCATCAGGCCGCCGAATACTTCGCCGCGTCCGGGATCGTCGCGCAGAAATTCTATGAAGTAACGCTCGACTCCGTACAAGATCATGAATGTCGCCCACACCTGTCCATCAAATTTCTTACGAGTGAGCAACCACGACAGCAGCAGAAAATTGCAAAACTCCGCCGCAGCCTCGATCAGCTGCGTGGGTTCAATCCTGACGCCGAGCGGAGTGCCGCTAACGGAATTCGCCAGAGGATTGGTGAAGATGACGCCCCAGAAATGATTCGTCGGCTTGCCGTAACAGCAACCCGCCGAGAAACAACCAAACCGTCCGAGAACGTGGCCAAAGGCCAGACCGGGAGCAAAACCGTCTACCGTACGCAGAGCCGGCATGTGATGACTGCGCATGTACCATGCCGCCATAATGAGCGCGGCAATCAGTCCGCCGGAAAATACGCCGCCGGCCTGCAGGGTATTGAGGCTGAAAATCTCGCGCCAGTTGTTCGCGTAGGAGCTCCAGTCGTTAATGATGTAAAGAATCTTCGCTCCGATAATTCCGGCGAGAACGACGAGGATGCCAAGATTCCAGGCATCGTCGCCGTTGATGCCCTGCTTTTCGGAATTGCGCACGCTGATCCAAAGGCCGATGAGCACGCCCGAGGCGACAAGAACGCCATACGTGGGAAGATAGAAACTGCCAATGTGAAAAAGTCTGGGGAACACGTTGTTTTAGATGCTCCGAATGTCAGTTGAGTTCTGGGAAGAGTCTAGCAGGGAAGCAGGTGTCAGGTCGCAGGTGTCAGGTATCAGGAAAGGCAAGAACTTTAGGGTTTTGCTCTTCCTGACACCTGAACTAAGCAAGCCGACCCACTGGGCCGTGTGGTGGGCCGAGAATGAACCCGTCTCAGACGGTGGGAACCCGCCGCGACCCATTAGGCTTTTCCGCATGGCGGAACATAGCACACCGGATCTTTTTGCGA
>JBEKED010000335.1:0-3812 GCA_050014035.1 Terriglobales bacterium | reverse complement strand
CGCGACACGCTGCGCTTCGGGCCGATGAAGCCAGTCGGGCTCAAGGACCCGCGCACCGGCAGAATTCCCTACGCGGCAGTGCAATTGCGACAGGAAAATCTGCGCGCCGATTCTTACAATCTGGTCGGATTTCAGAATCATCTGAAATTTGGCGAACAGGCGCGGGTGTTGAGTTTGATCCCGGGATTGGAAACCGCGCGCTTTCTCCGCTACGGACAAATTCACCGCAACACGTATATCAATTCGCCGGCGCTGCTGCTCCCAACATTACAGATGAAGGCGCATCCTCATGTGCTTTTTGCCGGACAAATCTGCGGCGTTGAGGGCTATGTCGAATCGATTGCAACCGGCCTGATGGCTGGAATGAATGCAGCCGCGCTGGCCATTGGCGGCGAGTTGGCGCCTCCACCACGGGCGACGGCGTTTGGCTCGCTGGTCCACTACATAACGCAGGCGGAGAGCAAGAATTTTCAGCCGGCAAACATAACATTCGACCTGTTGCCCGCGCTCGATAGAAAAATTCGCGACCGCAAAGAACGTCATCGGCTGCAGTGTGAGCTGGCTTTGCGGGATTTTGGAGAATGGCTCGCACGCAACGCCCTGCTGCCCACCCCGGCTGAACTCTGAAGCTGACTCTAAAGTTGGCCGCATTTCATGGGAACGAAAGCTCCCCATTCCACGTACCTCCAAGCAGACCGCGCTTTCGTTTCCAGGCGAGCCGCGTCGAATCTAGAGATGTCATTTCGCGATCTCATCCGCGACGTTTTCCGAACCCTGTGGGCGCACCGTGTGCGCACGCTGCTGACCATGTTCGGCATCGCCTGGGGAGTGGTCTCGATTGTCCTGATGGTCGCCGCCGGAGAGGGTTTGCGCGTCGGCCAGGAGAAGCAGGCCGAAACCCTGGGCCGCGACCTGATGATCGTCTTCCATGGCCGCACCAGCCTGCAGGCAGGCGGAACGCGCGCCGGGCGCCTGGTGCATTGGGTTGATTCCGATCTCCCTCATCTTCAGGAGGAGGCTCCCGATTGTCAGTACGTAATCCCGGAGCTCGAGCAGGATACAGTGCGCTCGCACACAGCCTATAACGCGGCGGCGTTCACCGTAACCGGCTCCACTCCCGAGTTCGCCGAAATTCGCAGCTTGGGCGTCGCCGAGGGACGCTTCTACGATCAGAGCGATATCGCCGAGAGCCGGCGCGTGGCATTTCTCGGTTCCGATGCCAAAAAGCAGTTGTTCGGCAGCCGTCCAGCCGTCGGGCAGTTCGTCTACCTCGACGACATTCCCTTCACCGTGGTCGGCGTGATGTCATCCAAGAAGCAAGACTCCAGTTACGACGGGTGGGACATCAACAAAATCTTTATTCCATTCCCCGCCATGCGGCGTGATTTTCCCGATAAGCCGCCAGGCACGCCGTACACCTTCGATCAGTTGCTGGTCGTGCCACGCTCGGTCGAACACCACGAAGCCTGCAAGGGAGAAATCCGCCATGTCCTGGGAAGACTGCACGACTTCGATCCCACCGACAAAGAAGCTTGCCCCATCTGGGACACGATTCAGGAAGCAAAAGCCTTTCGCACCATGACTGACGGCATGAAGTACTTTCTGGGAGCGGTCGGTATCGTGACCCTGTTTCTCGGCGGCCTCGGCGTTATGAACGTTATGCTGGTAGCGGTGCAAGAGCGCACGCGCGAGATTGGAGTTCGCAAAGCCATCGGAGCGCCTGCAAACAGCATCCTGCGCCAATTTTTTCTGGAAGCGCTGATGGTGGCGCTGATCAGCGGCGGCACCGGTCTGTTGATCGCGTTCGGCTTGTGCGCGCTCGTCGATCTGCTTCCGATGCCCGACTTTTTCGCCGGATTGCTGCCTACGTGGCAAACGGGAGCCGTGGCTCTGGCAGTTCTCGGGACTATTGCTATTCTGTCGGCGCTGTATCCAGCACGCCGAGCCGCCGCCATCGATCCCATCGAAGCCTTGCGCCACGAGGCGGGCGGCTAACATGGGCATGATTTATCAGATCCTGAACGAAGCCTGGACGGCGCTGCGGCGCAACCGCACACGCAGCGCGCTCACCATGCTCGGCATCGTCTGGGGGATCGCCACGGTCACGCTGTTGATCGCCTACGGCGGAAGCTTCCGCGAAATTCTGGTGAGCGGCTTCGATGCTTTCGGCAAAGGCGCCGTCATCTGCTGGCCGCAACAAACCAGCGAACAACCTGGAGGCCAACGCGCCGGCAAGAAAGTCATCCTGGAGCAGGCCGACGTTGACATGATCAAAGAGACCGCCAATTATGTTCGCCACGCGTGTCTCGAAACCGTGCGCCGCCCCGGCATCGCCTATGGAGACCGCATGGTCGGCACCGCGCCCGTCCGCGGCGTTTGCCCGGAATATGGCGACATGCGCAACGAGCAGCCCTCGGAGGGCCGCTGGATCAACTCTCTCGACGAACTGGAACGCCGCCGCGTAGTCTTTCTGGGCGCGCGCGTTCGCGAGCAGTTATTCGGCGGCCGCCCCGCGATTGGCGAAACGGTGGTGATTGCTGGAGTGCGCTTCACGGTGATTGGCACCATGGATCGCAAGATTCAGTTAAGCAACTATTTTTCCAGCGACGATGAGTCGACCTGGATTCCGTATTCCGCGGCCAACGATTTGTGGAATGCCAAAGAAGCCAACGTTCTGGTATTTGAGCCCATCGCGCCGCAATTCGAGGCGCGCGCCGAGGCGCAGGTCCTGGCCGCGATTGCCACGCGCCAGCAATTTTCGCCCACTGACAAGAAAGCCATTCAAATGTTTGGCCGAGAGCAATTCCGGCCCGTGATCAACGGCATCACCATCGGTCTCCAGGTGCTGCTCATTTTTATCGGCATACTCACGCTGGGAATCGGCGGCGTGGGCGTGATGAACATCATGCTCGTCTCAGTCGATGAACGCGTTCGCGAAATCGGTTTGCGGCGCGCTCTCGGCGCCCGGAAGTGGCACATCAAAGCGCAGTTTCTCGCCGAGACGCTGCTCATCATACTGCTCGGCGGCGTCATCGGAATCGTAGTGTCGTACGTGGTTGCGGTGGCCGTCGGCACGCTTCCGCTGATGGGCCCGCTGTTCGAGGACGACTCCGGCAAGGCCGACATTCACCTCAGAATTTCTTTCTTCACAGTCATGGTTTCGACACTGGTGTTGCTGCTGGTCGGCGTGCTGAGCGCCATGATTCCCGCATCCCGTGCCGCGAATCTCGATCCCGTAGAGGCCCTGCGCTACGAATGATGGCAAGTGGAGAGACGGGCGTCCCCGCCCCTCCAGCGTGGTCTGTAATTCTAGATTACAAAATTACACGATTACCAAATTGCAAAATTCCTGCGCTCATTGACGCGGCAACTCCCTCCGCGATACCTTGGCGGCATCAGTACGAGGTCATCCATTGCCCGTTTCTGCCGTTGATTGCGTACAACCCGCGTTGCAGCACACGCGGCAGCAACTGTTCACTCGCTTTCGTTTTGGCCAATGGTTGCGCCTCGCGCTGGTTGGAATTCTGGCGGCGGAAGTGCACGTCGGCGGATGCAATTTCGGAAATGTCGGCCAGTTCACGCATCCGCGTAAACCCGAAAACATGCCTTCGCTGTCGAGGCTGCCGTCGGGTTGGCCTCCCTTCAATCCCTCGCATATCTCGGATCACCTGGGGCAGATTGTCGGATTGATTGTGGTCGCAGTTTTCGTGGCCGTCGTGCTGGGGTTTGTCTTTCTCTACCTCAACAGCGTGTTCCGGTTCGTTCTGTTTGACTCGGTTCTGCGGCGGGAGTGTTCAATTAGCGAGGCATGG
>JBEKED010000334.1:0-3835 GCA_050014035.1 Terriglobales bacterium | reverse complement strand
CAACATGGCCCCGGCGGAGTTCAGCGCCATCCATCCCATCCACGCCAACCCGCATCCCAGCAGAACCAGCACGGCGTTGTGGCCGGGAAGAGCGGCAGGCATTCCATCGGCGGAAAACTTTCCTCGCCGCGGGCCGAGAATCCACGTGATCGAGAGCGCCGTGACCCCACCCACAACCTGAATTGTGCCGGAGCCTCCACCATCCACAAAGCCTCGTCCCAAGCCGCAGTTGACGCCGAGTTGCGCGAGCCATCCCCCACCCCACACCCAGTGCGCGAACAGGGGGTACGTGAACCCGGCAAGCAGAGCGGTCGAAGCGCAGATTGCGCCCAGCCGCCAGCGGTCCGCTCCCGAGCTCAGCGGTATGATCCCCGCCAATCCGACGCTGAACATCTGCAGCAATACAATTAGCGCCGAGGGAGAAAGATCAAGCCGCAGCCCGCGCAGAAAGAATGGCTCGGCCGCAATCCATCCCCATGCCTTCCCTGCTATCAGCACAGCATGATCCGGACGGCCCGCGACGCCTTGCCAGGCGAAGCCGACGACGACGTACACCAACGCAGCCACCGCCGTGACGCAAAGCGCCGATAGCATGGAATGGGCAGCGCTGCGCGCCCTCCCCAGGCCCGTATTGATAAGGGCCAAGCCGACGCCAGCAAACGGAACCAGCAAGATGAGCAACAAGCAGAGGACGGCGGAGACTTCGGAGAAAGGAGGCAGAAATGGAGGAGGAACCACGAAAGGCGTCACTCTCCTTCCGCCGACAAAACCAGGTGAGAGCGGACCGCGAGCGCGAGGCCGAACAATTCCGTCGCTATGCCGGCCAGCACGAATCCGGCCCGCGCACCGGCCGAGGGCAGCAATGCGACGGCGGCAACCACAATCGCCCATCCTGCAACTAGCAATAAGAAACCCGCGAGCTTCATGTTCTTCTATTCCTTCGCACTATTTCCTCGTCTACGGCCCCCGGAGCGCACACGTATTCCCCCAACCGATGAGGCTAATGCGACGGCAGAACAGCGTCCAATCGAATTTTTCTATTGCAGCTAGAAGCCTACAAGTCCCGGCTCAGCGGCCGGCATTCCCCGCGCTATCGCTTTGTCTTCTTTTTCTTCTTTTTGCACAGATCTTCCAACAGGTACTTCAGGGAAGCGCATTCCTGGATTACGGCTTCCAACTTCGGAATCGTTACCCGCAATTCGCTCTCTTCAACCACGCCGTCCGCCAGGGTTTCCGCAACGCTCTCCAGAGCTTCTCCAACTTCCCGGATCAGGTGCGAAACCGCAACCAGTTCCCTCTCCAGAGTCATGTCGGGGTCTGGCAGTTTGAAGGCCACGCGCCCGGCCTGGCTCTCGAGATAATCAAGAGCTTCGTAATTCTTGAGGAGCACACACATCCTCGGCAGAAAGTGCGCGGGGAATTGACGTTCGCCTCGCAGCCAATACATGAGCGAGCGATAATTCGTTCCCAATTGTTGGGCAAGCAAGCGAATATCGTATTCGGCCTTGGTTTCTATAACCCGGCTCAGGATCTCGGGGAGGTCGTTCTCGGGCACGATAATTCCTTTCCGCCTACTCGTTCGCTACCCGTTCAAAGAGCGGTTCATTTTGAACGGTAAGAGCGCTCATTCTAGCTGAATTGATCAGCTTCGGGATGTGCGATTAAATTAATGCGTGATTGTGCGCAGAGGCTTCGGGCCTGCGGTTCTGGACCGAAAATCGCTCAACCAAGTGGCGAGACTCGGAACTATATGACAACATTTGACAAAGGACACGGTGGCAATTAGCTTTCTGGGTCACCACGTTTGCCTTTTTTTTCGCTTGGCTGGGTTGTTTGAGTAGGAGGCCCAATGTCCAAAAAATGGTACAACTACATCGTTTCTGTCGACGACACGACGGGTACCGAGGCCAACTTGCCGAGTGGCTCGCCGAACGCACGGAACACCTCGGCCGGTGCCAAAAATGCGGCTCAGAGCGTGGCTGAAATCGCATCCAGCATAGCCGCCGAGCCGAAATTTACTACGCCGATCTCCGATCCTACTTCGTTCGACGAGATTTACAAAGCGGCCGAAATCCCTCCCGCGCCCCAGGGTTATTCGATCCTCAAGGTCTCGCAAATGCTGGAGAGCGAACACATTCGCAATTTGCCCTCGGACGTGAAGAAGTCTTCGGTGCTGGTGGCTCTCGACGCCGCGGGCGTAGATATCAAGGAGGTCATCCAGGATGCGATTCGACGCGACCGCGCTCTCGATACCTACGAGCGCGTGCAGCAACGCGCGGCCAACGAACTGGAAGCTCGCAAGAATAAGGAAAATACCGAGATTCAGGCCCAGATTGACAAGTATGTGACCGAGCAGCGAGCGAAGATCCAAAGCAACAACGAAGAAGTTTCGCGGGAGAAAGAGCGCTTTACCGGCTGGCGGCTCAAAAAACAGCAGGCAGAAAAAAAGATTGCCGACGCAGTCGGGTATTTTGTCAGCGAAAACCCCATTACGACGGGCGATGGAAATGCGCCGCCGCCCACATCGAAAACAGCGTAGCGTTCCATAACAGGAGGATTTATGTGGCAAAGGTTGACGCGAGTGATACGGTCGTTCATGGGCTTCTTCATTTCGGTGGCGGAGGACCCCGAGATGATTCTGCAGCAGAATATCCGCGACATGAATGACCAGGTGCCGCGCATGAACGAGAGCATCGCCATGGTCAAGGCCAACGTTACGCTGCTCGAAAGAGAAGAAGCGAAATACAAAGATGACGTAGCCAGTTTGACCGCTCGTGTGAAGAGCGCGATTCAGGCTGGGCGCGACGACATTGCCGGCACCTACGCGGCGCAACTGGAGCAGACCAAGGGCGCTCTCGCCAGAAATCAGGGACAGCTCACAACCGCCCGCGCCGCCTTCGACAAAGCCATGGCCGTGAAGCAGGCCTTCATGCGCGAGAAGGAGCGCAAGACGCAGGAGGCGTTGAATGCCATCGCCGACTATCGCCGCTCCCAGTGGCAGAAGAAGGTCGCCGATGCCATGGAGCAATTTGAAGTTGCCGGAATCAGTCAGACGCACGACGAGATGGTCCGCAAGATCGAGGAGACGACTGCCGTCAACGAAGCGCGCATGGATATGGCTATGAGCAACGTGGATCAGCAGAAGATCAAGATTGACGACGACGCTGAAAAACTCCAGGCCGCCGAACTGGTGAAGCAATTCAAAATTGAGATGGGCCTGGCATCTCCGCAGGCAGCCGCGCCAGCGAGCGCTGAAAAAACCATTGCCGCGAAGGAACCACAACGCAGCTAGTACAGCTCATGCTGCCAGTGTAATTAGAACTGGTCTCATAAATGGTTTTCGGTAGGTAGATGGTTTTGGGTAGGGCACGGCTTCAGCCGTGCCGTTCAGGACTGATAAGAACGTGGGCTTTAGCCCCTGAGGGCCCGACGGCCCGCTCGGAGAGATATTTATGAGATGAGTTCCAGTTCTAGTATCAAGGTATGCCCTCAGGCATACCGTAAGTGCCGAACTTATCAATGCGCCTTCAGGCGCTGTAGCAACATGCGGGGGAGGAAAAGGTTATGGCGGTGAAAATCGAACGCGGTGGATGGGTTCTTATTTTCCTGGTTGGCGTAGCCCTGGTTGGTTACAGCCTGAATCGATACGGAGTCATAGATTTCAGCAAGTGGACGGGCGGCGACAAAAAGAGCGTCTCCAACCCCGGCGAAACCTTGGATGCCAGCAAACCTCTGCCGCTGCCCGCATCTTCGTCGAGCAGCGATCCCGAGGTCCGCGTACGCGTCAACGTCTGGGTTGGCTGCGTCGGCGGCCTCGTCGCCAACGGCGGACTCG
>JBEKED010000333.1:0-3837 GCA_050014035.1 Terriglobales bacterium | reverse complement strand
AATTCCGTGCCATGGGTGATCTCATCGTATGGCGTTGGCGAAACCAGCGTGATTCTGGCGCCAGGCAGATTCGTTTGGATTGCCGTAAGCAATTTGCGGTAACCATCCCCGTAGATGTCGAGATACTTCTGATCGAATGGCAGGTAGTAGCCGTCGTTCATGCCCAGCATCACGGTGACCACAGTCGGCTGATGCGGAAAAAGATCGCGTCTGAGCCGCACAGAAGCATCGCCGGTATAGCCGCCCTTCACTGTGTCGCCGGGCACTCCGGCGTTGAAGAACATGACATGCAGCTGCGGATAGCGCGTGAGGACGAAGTCCTCGACAAAGCGAGTGTAGAATCGCTGCGCTGTGATGCTGTCTCCGTAAAAGACGACGCGGTCGCCGTCGCGAGGCGCCATCTTCTGGGCGCTGACAGAAAGTCCAGCGACAATGAAGAGAAGGAACAGCAGGAATCGTCTTGACATTGCGGAAAGTGTCCGTTTGGTTTGGGCCGGCATTGCCGACCGGTTGAATTCAGTACCCGACCAGATAGGCCGCGCCCTTGAGCGTAATCGGATCTTTTTCTCCGGAGTGGAAACGCAGCAAGAGCGGCGTCCCAGGAGTCAGGTCATTCACATCGATTTCGCCAACGGCCCAGCTCAGACCGCTCCAGATCACCTTGTCGTAGTCGATGCGAACGGGAACTGAACGACCGTTTTGCGAAGCTGAGAGCGCAAAGACCTTGCCCATGTTTTCACCCGATGGCGGCCCACCTGCCCAGGTTCGGCGCAGCTTCCCATCTGGAGTCATTTCTTGCACAACAATGCGAATCACCCCATGCGCGGGCGGATCGATGGATGCTTCAATCGTTCCTTTGCCGGCGTCTTGAAAGGTAATCGGGAACGGCGAGATGGAGCGCGGAATCACGACATCGCTCTGGATTCCAAAGTCATAGGTCGGGGACGCGTAAGCGCCAAAACCCACGATCGCCATCTGGCCGGGGCCGAGCGAGATTTGCGTCCCGTTGAGCCGAAGCCGAAATCCAGCGTCGCGGAATTGAATGCGGCCTGCACCGAGCGCAGGTTGATCCGGCGCCAGCTTCGGCAACTTGATGGTGGCAACTGTCTGGCCCGGATTGACGACCACGTAAACCGACCCGCGCGTGGTCACGCCTCCAAAGCCGTAGGGTTCGACATCTCCGGGAACGCCGCCGAATGTGTGGATGCGGCCGAGTCCCTGCAACTCGAAGAAAAGCGACTGAGCGCGTGCCATCCATCGCGCGTCCTGGCCATCGATCAGTTCCAGATTGCCGTGGACGGTGTTTACCCAACCGCCGCGCGCCATCATCAGAATGTACGCGCCCTTCCACGCATGCATCGCGCGATAGTAAATCGTGCCTGTTTTGCCCACCATGAATCCTGTTGAGTCGATGCGCTCCAGGGGAAAACCAAGCTGCTCAAATCGACGCACCATGTGATCGCTGTAGATGTCCATCGAGCGCCAGAAATTGGCTTCCGGCACGTCAGAGGGACGCGGGTCGCCAGTGTACTCCATTTGGAAAACTTCGAGCCAGCGCAAATCAGTGGGATCGCTGAATGGCAACGATGAATAGGTGTTGTCGAGCGTACCGCCGAAGCCGTTAAACGCGAGCAGGACGGCCTCGGGGTTCTTTCTTCGAAACGCCAGCAACGCTTCACGAAAGGCTATGGCATTGCGCTCTTTGATCTCTGCCTTGCTCATCCTGGCAGCGTCGGCTGCGGTCGCAGCCGTCATATCGACAAAATCGAACTTGAACATCCGGATTCCATGGTCGTACCAGAACTGCAGCGCGTTCATGAAATCGGGCAGGAAGCCGCCTTCGAAAAACGACATGGCGCCGCCGTCAGCATTGAGCGAGTCCTTCCATGCGGGTGCAGCACGAATCTTCACCAGCGTATTGGTGCTGAACCACAGGCCGGGCAGAACGCGATTCTCACGGCACTTCTGAATCCACGCGTCCGGCCCGTTTGGCCAATTCGGCTTGCGCCAGGTGCGGTAGGCTCCGTCGGGCGCGAACCAGAAGGCGTCCATCATGTAGTAGTCGAAGCGCACGCCCGCGCGCTTCAGGCGAAGCAGCTCATCGAGCTCGCGCATCGCCAGTTTTTCAGTGAGCGGTATATTGTCGGAAAGCTCATCGTACGACGACCAGTTGTTATACACCGAAATGGGAGCGGAGATCGCCGGAGGAACTGGCTCATTCTGCGCCGGAGCCGAAAAACTCGCCAGCATGAAACCGGCGCATACCGCGGTCGAGCAGGCTCTGTGAGTCACCTGCGTACGCCAAAGCTTCATGCGACGAAGCCTGGTCATTCCTGGCCTCCCGGTGCGACAAGTTTTTGCATATGTGAATAATCAGGTGCGCCGAGGCGCGCGCGTACCGCACCGCCCAGGGTCGCGGCGTTCTGGAATCCATGCCACTCGGCGAGCAGGCGCCCAGTGACAGATTCCAACCGAATGGTTCCACCGGATGAAGCATCCTTTGTGATTGAGGCATCGCGTTCGAAATGCAAGGCGCCCGGATAAACACTCTCCAGATCCTCAAGGGCGTTGATCTCGGCGTCGCTCGGGCTTCGTGCCGGTAAATGCACGGTGATTGTCAGCCGTTGGGAATGGTATTGGCCCGCAAGGCTGCGCAGCACCAGCAATTGTCCGCACGGTTCGGGCATCAGCAGGCCGTCGTCATCGAGTGCGGGATCGATGCCGGCTTCAATATGTAGCGCGCTCTCGAGCGTAGGCATCGCCACCCGCTCAAGAGAGCTTCCTGTCTCATTCCCCGCCGATTGCAGGTCAGCGAGACTCACATCGTGCCGGTCGCCCAAGGTAAACACCGGATCGCCGCCGGTGCGATAGTCGTTATGCGATGCGGCCCACGATCCATTCACTCGATACAACAACGCCGAGGTCGACTCAACATGATTCTCGGAAAACACCGCTGGAGCGGCGCCGTCGATTTGCGCGTTGCTGACGATGGCAGCTGCACCCGGAGTGCGCGGACTCCATAGAATGCTGTTCTGCTCAATCTTGAGGCCGCGAATCACGCCGTCATTCCAGGTGGACACGAAAATGGCCCCCTGCAGTTCACCGAGCCGGGGGCTGAGGCCGTTGTCAACGCAAAGATTACCTCGCACCTCGCTGTTGCGAGTCACGTATCCAGCGGCGAAAACAGCGATGCAGTATCCCTCCGTGTCGTGCGCGTAGTTCCGTTCGACGGTATTGTCCGTATTGTCCCAGTCGATGTCGTACGCGCCGCCGTCGACGCCGGGACTGTCGGTGACGTAGGCTTCGTTGTCAGCCACGACGCAATCGCTGCATGTCCAGGTCCAGATCGCATTCGGCGTCCCAACGTCCTGTGTCGGCTGCATGCCCGTTTCCCATGCTGCGCTGGCGCGGATTGAACTTCGCGCATCGCGGAAGAGCACAATACCGTCACCGTAGACGTCGTGGGCCGTGGAGTTACGGATCTGGACGCTGGTGTTGAGGGGCGCGTCGTCTTTATATGGAAAACTGCCGCCGCCCACAAGAATGCCTGCCCATTGATTGGTGTGGGCCGCGTCGACACCATCGATGAGAATGTCGTCGAAGAAGACATTCACGCTACTCGGGCCGACAATCACCAGGCCGTTGTCTTTGTTTTTGAATGCGCTACCGTGGACGTCATGGACATAGAGATCCTTCAGATAAATATGGTGCAGCCACCCCTTGTCGCCGGTGACAAAGACTCCGTAAGTGCTGCCGCCGGAGAGATCGAGCGAGTCGACCTGCCAGTACTCTTGATTGAAAAGCAGAAGAATCTGGCGCGCGCTTGCCGGTGCTACA
>JBEKED010000332.1:0-3843 GCA_050014035.1 Terriglobales bacterium | reverse complement strand
TTGGGAAACAGCAAAGATTCTCCGCGTTGCAGGCGTCCGCCGGAGTGAATTGCCCGCAACACTTGGGGAGTGACTTTGCGGATTCGATCCGGACAGAACGGGCAGTTTGCGTTGGGAGTCTGAAGAGGAGCAAGTGCGCCTTTATCTGCCTTCGACAGGATAACGCCCTCAGCAATACGAGAAGAGGTCCCCAGTAGCGGATCAAACCGGACCTCGAGAGATTTGGTCACCTCCGCTCCCTCGGGCGAGAGAAAACGGGCCGTAATTTGCTCTGAGCGGAACTGGATTGGACTGTTGTCTACGATAATCCCCGAGTCCAAAAGACAACCTCCTCGACTCCAGTATCGCCAGGACTTTGCAAACGCACCCTGATCGTATCAAAGTTCAAGTGCTAGACTATTCCCCGCAACTTCCCGCAAGGAACAAAAGTGCCAACCAATCCAGTTCTCGTAGTTCACGGCGGTGCCTGGGCCATCCCCGACGACATGGTCGAAGCTCACCTCAACGGCGTGCGCAACGCCGCCGCTGCCGGATGGCGCGTCCTCGAACGCGGCGGCTCGGCTCTCGACGCGGTTGAAGAGGCTGTAGTCGTCATGGAAGACGACGAGACTTTCGACGCCGGCCGCGGCAGTTTCCTGAACCGCGACGGCAAAGTGCAACTCGACGCTTTCATCATGGATGGCGCCACTCTGCGCGGCGGCGGTGTCGGTTGCGTCGAGCGCCTGCGCAATCCGGTTCGTGCCGCGCGCAAGATTCTCAGCGACAGCACGCATGTTTATTTCGTGGCCGAAGGCGCCGAACGCTTTGCCGCCGAGCACGGCATCGCGCTCTGCCGCAATGAAGATCTCATCATTCCCAGGGAAGTCGAACGCTTGCGCGAGTATCAGGCGCAGAGCTCAAATCACGGCAACGACCTCTTCGCGCCCCAAATTTCGCACGACACCGTCGGAGCCGTGGCCCTCGATCGCGACGGCAACATTGCGGCTTCCACCTCAACCGGCGGCACGCTCAATAAAGATCCTGGCCGCCTCGGCGATTCCTCGCTGATCGGCTGCGGCTGTTATGCCGATAATCTCAGCGCCGCCGCTTCCACCACCGGATGGGGCGAACCGATCATGAAACTGGTGCTGGCGAAGTGGGCGGCCGATCGCGTCCAATCCGGCAGCTTGCCGGAGTGGATCGCGCAGGAAGCAATGAATTATCTGAAGCAGCGCCTCAACGGCCACGGGGGAATCATTCTGCTCGATGCCCAGGGACGCTTCGGAATTGCCCACAACACCCCGCGCATGGCCTGGGCGCTTCGCACCTCGCAAAAGCAGGAAGTGGGAATTCAGCGAAACCATTAAGAGTGTGGCGCGGGCGCCCTCGCCCGCGAAAAGCTGGCTTCTACGTTACTGCGAGGAGGGACTCACGTTTGCCGCGACCAAGGCGCATTTCCAAGGGAATAAAAAAGGACAGCCCGGAGCCCCCCAAGGCCGTCCCTAATAAACCCTCCCGGTTAGAAGGGCAACTGTCGCCAAGATACCCACGCGAGATTGCAGGAGTATTGCGGTTTCGTGAATCTCCGATGAATTCGATAAGATGAAGAGAAACAGGAAATGAGGATCCGATGCCCCGCAAAACCGACGAATCCCGCAAGCTGCAAAAGCGCGCCGAGCAGCTAATTCCCGGGGGCGTAAACTCCCCCGTGCGCGCCTTCCGCAGCGTGGGATGCGATCCCCTCTACATAGTCCGCGGCCAGGGCGCGCACATCTGGGACGCAGACGGCAACAAGTATGTCGACTACATCGGCTCCTGGGGTCCGCTAATCCTGGGCCACGCCGCGCCCAAAGTCATCGAAGCCATAATCGCCGCCGCCCGCAACGGCACCAGCTTCGGAGCCTCCACTCCCAGCGAAGCCGATCTCGCTGAGTTAGTAATTGCCGCCTTCCCGCACATGCAAAAAGTTCGCTTCGTTAGTTCGGGCACCGAAGCAACCATGTCCGCCATCCGTCTGGCGCGCGCCTACACAAAACGTAAATACATTGTGAAGTTCGAAGGCTGCTATCACGGACACGCCGACGCGCTTTTGGTGAAAGCCGGATCAGGGATCGCCACGCTCGGCATTCCAGGTTCGGCTGGAGTTCCCGAAGAATTCACCCAGTTCACCTTAGCGCTCCCCTACAACGACCCGAGCGCCATCGAGCAAGCCTTCGATAAATTCAAGCACCAGATAGCGTGCGTAATAGTCGAGCCCGTAGTAGGCAACATGGGATGCGTCCCTCCAGCCCGCGGATACCTCGCAACTCTGCGCGCCATCACCAAGCAAGACAAGTCGCTCCTGATTTTCGACGAAGTCATGACCGGCTTCCGCCTGGCCTATGGCGGAGCCCAGGAACTCTACGGAATCCAGCCCGATCTAACCACCATGGGCAAAATCATCGGCGGCGGCCTACCCGTAGGCGCCTACGGCGGCCCCAGCGAAATCATGGATCTGATCGCCCCGCTAGGCCCCGTCTATCAAGCCGGAACGCTCTCCGGCAATCCGCTAGCGATGACCGCAGGTTATGCAACACTAAGCCACCTGCGCGACCACAAAGACATCTACGCCAAACTAGACAAGCAGTCCGCCGCAGTAGTAGCCGGAGTAGCCGCCGCCGCCCACGACGCCGGCGTAACCATGTGCCACAACCGTGTAGGCTCAATGTTCACCTGGTTCTTCACGAAGGGCCCAGTCACCGACTGGCCGTCCGCCGCCAAATCCGACACCGAAGCCTTCGCCCGTTTCTTCCGGGCCATGCTCGAAAACGGCATCTACCTCCCGCCCTCGCAATACGAAGCCGCCTTCCTGGGAGCAGCCCACACCGAAGCAGACGTGCAGCAAACCATAGCCACAGCCAAGCAGGCCTTCGCAGCCGTGCATGCGTGATCAAGTACCTCTAAGTTGTCATCCTGAGCGCAGCGAAGGACCTCTGTACTTGGCCGCGTCAGCCCGCACCGACGGGTGCCCCACGTTTGCCGCATTTGCAAACGTGGGACTCATCCCAGAGCCACGGACGTTTCCCCTACCCAAGAATCTGCCATCCAGAGGGATTCTGAGTGCAATCGCCTGGTTTCAACACTTGAGCGCCTTGAATCAGTGATACGCAATCCAGAGGGCTAACAGAACCACGACGACCACACCAATCGCGGTGCCTATAAGGCGGAGTTTTCCGCGATTGCTCTTGGACAAACGGATCGCCTCTGCCGCAGCATGATTTTCCATTTTCTTCAAAAACTGATTCGTCATCAGAAATACCAGTGATCGAAATTCTGATCATCCACATAGGCGAAGGTTTCGCCGTGTTCTCTAAACCATTTCCGCCATTTCTTGATGATGGTGGTCTGCGCGTCCACGGGCGCGACCCAGACTCTGTCGCGGGACATCCAAGTACCGAAGAACTGGACCTCATCGGTTTTTGGATCATGACCTAGAAAGTGGGCTTCATCATCCGTTAGGTCAGCTCTTGTGGGGCCACGAAAATCCAGCCCCGTAAGTGACCGCAATGCGCGA
Organism: Terriglobales bacterium; assembly: GCA_050014035.1. Taxonomy (GTDB): domain Bacteria; phylum Acidobacteriota; class Terriglobia; order Terriglobales; family Acidobacteriaceae; genus Acidiflorens. Next base: position 311 of record JBEKED010000332.1, on the reverse strand, counting down.
ATATTCCAGACGATTTGCGGATGTTTGCCCGTCACGTATTGACCACGTCGGATTGGCTTCAATGTAGCAATGAGCAGTTCGGTTGACCGTTGAGGGTTCTTGTAGAGGATTTCAAATTTGGTGAGGCCCTTTGCGTCGGTATCGTCGCCCAATCTTGCAATTGCCACTTTAATTTCGGCATCAGATGGCAATTGTTGGCTGAATGCCTCCACCGACGGAAGGCAAAGAACTGCGGCGGCAAGAGCGACCAGACAGCAGCGCATAGACTAAATTCTATGCCGCAGTATCCGTTGTTGGCGAAAAATCCCCAT
>JBEKED010000331.1:0-5223 GCA_050014035.1 Terriglobales bacterium | reverse complement strand
TCTTCGAAATGAATGATACCCATTAGCAGGTCGGCCCAGGGACGCGGTTTCGGTGGTTCTTCTGGCGGTGGCTCTGGGGGCGTTGCTGGTTGCGATTTCGCAACTTCTTTCGCATCGTCTTTCGCAACTTCTTTCATAACTTCTTTCGTACCTTCTTTCGTAACTCCGGCGGGCGCTGGTTTGTGCTCGGGAGGCACAGGTTCGTCATCCTTATTACTATCATCATTATTATTCTTATCTTTGTTGTTGCTTGCTTCTTTTTGGGGGGCTTGGGCGGGGCGTTGATTAGGTGCTCCAGGATTGCTTTGGCTTCGGCTCGGTTGCGCAGGGATAGATGGCATTGCGCTAGATGTTGAGAAAAGCGGATTTCGTCTGGCCACTTACTTACTAACTCTTCCAGAAGAGGCAAGGCATCGCGATAGCGGCGGGCATCGAGATACGCTCGCGCTAGATTGTAATGCTGCTCGCGGATGGCCATTTCTACGGCTTTGGCTTGATCCTCTCCGGGAGCTTCTATGTAGCCTAACGCTACGAAACGTTGGAGGACGGCTTGGGCGGCTACGGGATCCACTCGCAGATCGGCGGGATGCATTCCGCATCCGCCTGGCTCTTGCTCCCAACTGGGGATGCGGGTGATTTCTGGCGGCTCGTCGAAGGCTTGCACTAACACTCGGCCATCCATGTCGGCGCCTACGGGTAATCCGAATAAGGTTAGGATGGTGGGAGTTATATCTAGCAGAGTTGCTCCGTAGATTCTTTCGTCTTGCTTGATGTTTGCACCCTCAGCGCCTCTTATTGCAACGATTCCGAAGTTGCGATGTTGCACGGCGGGGCCGGCGGGCTCGATGGGAATGCCGCGCGGGCGTAGATGATCGCTGTGAAAGCCGTGATCGGAAACGAGGATTACGGTGGTATCGGGGCCAGCCAATTCCAGTTAGAAAAAGCCATGGTGGCGCGGCCCGGAGCAAAGTGGCGGTCGGCTTTGTCGATGCGCATGCCAGACGTGAGCGCATAGGCCCAATTAAAGCGACCGTACCTGACAATATGTCCGGCTACAGCATTTCCTGGGGCGGGGCGCACGAAGACGCTGGCATCAAATCCGGAGGTAGTGGCGTGGCCATGGTTGCGGATGGTGAAATCGACAATTCCGTCCTGGTTTACATCGAGGCTGTAAGTCTGCCCTGGTCCGATGGTCACTTGGACGGGTGTGTAAACAATCTCGGCCTCGGCGGGTTGCGCCAGCGCGAGGACGCTCACTCCTGCGGCGCTTGCGGCTAGTGCGTACAAGTGAAGGTGCTGATGCAGAGAATCACGAACGTTGGCTGGCTTCGAAGGAGATGGGAGGGTCTTCATGATTGTCCTCACTTTCCGTAGCACCAAGAAAGAGGCTCACCGTCGGACTGCTTCCGGCACTTTGGGCGGTCGGAGCTACTATCCCCAGAGTGGGGCTTTAGGCCGGAAAGCCTGAACGGGACAGTCTGATCCCAGTCTAAGGCGAGGTCAAGTGAAACTTTTTCAACGGAAAAACTCTGCGCAGGGTGGGCGCGAGCGGAGGGGGAACTGGTAGCCCCGGCAGGAATCGAACCTGCATAGTCAGTTTAGGAAACTGAAGTCCTATCCGTTGAACGACGGGGCCACGCGAAAACAGGTTAGCAGGTTTGGGGAATGGGATGCCAGAGTTGCGGGGAGTCGGCTCATTTTGCCAAAAACGTCCACCACAAAGGGCACGAAGGTACACGAAGGAAAAGCACTACTTAAGGAAAAGCACTACTTGAAGGAAGACCTTCTTGGCACTTGGTGTCCTTCGCATTGTCAACGTGAGCCCATACCGGGGAGTGTGCTCATCGCGGCGAACTGCAGATCCCTCACTTCGTGAGGGATGACAAATCTTAAGGGTTGGATGACAAATCTTAAAACTGACAAGTCATTAATTGCGATTCGCATGTTCCGAACCGCCGCCTACGAAGTGAACTATTTCCAAGCGGTCTCCTTCGTGCAGGGGAGTTTGCTGCCACTGGTCGCGGGGAACGATTTCGCGATTCAGTTCTACGGCTACGCGGTCGGGTTTCATGCCGAGAGATGCGACGAGCGCGCCTAGAGTTTCGGCGGAGGACGTTTGGGTTTCGCCGTTGATGGTTAGATTCATGGGCAGCTAGATTGCGGGGCGCAGTTGGAACTTTCTGGTTGCGGTTCTGCCATCGAAGCTGGCTTGCACGAGCACGGAGGAATCGGCCAGGGACTTTTCCTCGACCTGAACATTCATCTCGGCTTTGCCTTGAGCGTCGGTGAGAACCTGGGCGTAGTAGGGCGCGGCGTCGGGACGGGCGAAGCGCAGAGTGAGGCGGGCGCCGGCGACGGTAACGCCTCCGTCGGTGACTCGGATGTGCATGGACAAGGCGCCCGAAGTATGCACGGAGTCAGCATTGATCCACTGCAGGTCGAGCTCTTTGACGGCGGCGAGAGCTTCGGGCGACTCGCGCTTGTCGAAGATGGAATCGAGCTTGCCGTCGCGGATGGCGTCGAGCACCTCGCGATGCAATTCGCGCAGGCGCTTTTCCATGTCCTGATCGTTGGCGGGAAAACCTTTGGCGGCGTCCGCTCCGTAGGGAACGGCGCGCTTGCCAATGCAGCGGCCGCGAACGAAGACCTGGGTCTGGAGGAGTTGTTCGCCTTCGCGGGCTTCGCTCTGCACGTGATAGATCGTGTCTTGGTGGCGAATGTCGGTGTTAAAGCCAAAGATCATTTGGGTTCAGGCTTTCCCCGGTGGTGCTGTCTGATTGCGACAGGCTTCCGGACGGGCTGCAGTAGTCGGTGTGACAGATGCGTTCCCTCCGCGGCTAAAGCCGCTATTGAAAGAAAGCCAGATACCGCAGCGGTAAACCGCTGCGCCACCCAAAAGCAAGAGCGAAATCGAGTTTTTCAGCAAATTGTAGAGGCGCGACCTTTCGAGGGTGATTCAAATTTTCAAGGCAAATTTGAACTGCGCACCAAAAACATTTCGCTACAAAACATTTCGCTACAAAACATTTCGCTTCGCTTGACACTTCCGCCGGTCAAAACTAGTCTAAAGGGTTTACGGATGCACTTGTCGCAGATTATATATAGCCAGTCTTATGCCGGACAATCATTTCGCTCAGTACCTGCCCTTGCTACTGCACTCCGTCCTCGCGGTGGCGCTTGCGAGCGTGATTGTAATCCTTTCGGAGTTGGTGGGCCGGCATAAGCCGGGGCTGGCGAAAATGTCGGCCTATGAATGCGGGGTGGAGCCGGTCGGCGACGCTCGCAGACGATTCTCGGTCAAATTCTACCTGGTGGCGATGCTCTTTATTTTGTTCGACGTGGAAGCGGTCTTTCTTTATCCGTGGGCGATCGTGCTGCGCGAACTGAAGATGTTTGGCTTCTGGGAGATGATGGTGTACATCGGGATCGTGCTGGTCGGCCTCTTCTATATATTGAAAAAAGGGGTGCTGGACTGGGGCCTGATGGCGGCCAAGCGGGGTGATTTCTGATGCCGCTGATTCCTGCCATCACCGATATCGAGGCACTGAAGTCGCATCCCGCGCTAGCGAGCTTGCTGGGATGGAATGCGAGGATGGTGCAGGCGGCGAAATTCGACCGCGACGAATTGACGATCTGGGTGGAGAAAGATGGGATTCGCGAAGCTTGCGCGATTTTACGCGACGCCGGCGATTGCCCGTTCAACTACTTGTGCGACGTGACCTGCGTTGACTGGTATCCGTCGGAAGGCGCTGGAATCGGTGACGTCGGTTTGGCCGGCAGCCAATTTCTACGAACGGGAAGTGTTCGATCTGTTTGGCGTGCGCTTCACCGGACATCCCTACCTGCAACGCCTGATGATGCCCGATGACTGGGAAGGCCATCCTCTGCGGAAAGACTACCCGGTGGAGGGATACCGCTAGGTCATGCCGCAACTTCCCGTGAGCTTCGCAGAACCCAGCCAGGATGGAACCCTGATCCTGAACATGGGGCCGCAACATCCCTCGACCCACGGGGTGTTGCGGGTGGTGCTGGAAATTGAAGGCGAGACGATCGTGCGCTTGCGGCCGGAGATTGGATACCTGCACACCGGCATCGAGAAAACCTGCGAGGCCAAGTTCTACCAGCAAGTGGTGCCGCTGACTGATCGCATCGATTATCTCGCACCCATGACCAACAACCTGTGCTACTGCCTGGCGGTGGAGAAGTTGCTGGGGCTGGAGATTCCCGCGAAAGCGCAGTGGATGCGGGTTCTGATGAACGAGTTGACGCGCATCAATTCGCACCTGGTGTGGCTGGGAACGCACGCCATGGACCTGGGGGCGGTGACCGTCTTCCTCTATTGCTTCCGCGAGCGCGAAGACGTGCTGCGCTTATTTGAGATGGTGAGTGGACAGCGGATGATGAGTTCTTATTTCCGCATTGGCGGGCTGGCGCTGGAGCCGCCGCTGGGATTTTTCGAGCGGGTGAAAAAGTTTGCCGACCGGTTTTCGGGGAAGGTGGATGAATACGAAGGCTTGCTGACGGGCAATCCCATATTCATGATGCGGACCAAGGGAATTGCTTACCTGAGCATGGAAGACGCGATCGCTCTGGGGGCAACGGGTCCAACGTTGCGCGGGAGCGGAGTGGACATTGACCTGCGCCGGGATGCTCCGTATAGCGGCTACGAACATTTCAAGTTCAACGTGCCGGTGCGCAGCGAAGGCGACGTGTTCGCACGATATCTTTGCCGGGTGCAGGAATTGCGTGAGTCGATTGGCATGGTGCAGCAGGCGCTGGCGGGGATGCCGGAAGGCCCGATCAAGGCGGACGCTCCCAAGGTGGTGCTGCCGGACCGGGAAAAGATGAAGACGCAAATGGAAGCGCTCATCTACCATTTCAAGATCATCACCGAGGGCTTTGCGGTTCCGGCGGGCGAAGTGTACCAGGCGATCGAATCGCCGCGAGGCGAGATGGGGTATTACGTGGTGAGCGACGGCACGGCCAAGCCGTATCGGGTGCACATGCGGGCTCCGTCGTATGCGAATCTGCAGACGCTCGCGAAGATGTGCGAAGGACAACTGATCGCCGACGTGGTGGCGGCTATCGGAAGTATTGATGTGATTCTGGGGGATATCGACAGATAGGGCATTTTGTAATTGGTAATCGGGTAATTTTGTAATTTAAGAGCGCTTGGGTTTCGATTTTCAAATTACCAAATTACCCGATTACAAAATTACCAAA
>JBEKED010000330.1:0-3878 GCA_050014035.1 Terriglobales bacterium | reverse complement strand
GATCGAAACCAGGCCGTCCACCGCGGGCCAGAGATAACTGGAGTAGGCGACGCCCAGACTCAGGCTGCGCGGACTGTTGGGCGATTCCTCGAGATTGTCAAGCAGGATATCGCCCTCAAAGATGGCCTTGCCCTTGCCATCCTTTCCGGGAACCCAGGTATAAGTGACTCTCATGCCTCTCCAATAGCCGATGCGAATCTGCGGCTGCTGGTCCCGGCCCCAGAGTGTAGCGGCGAAAAGAAACACAAATAGAGCGGGCAGCGCAAGGCGCAGCTTGGTCATAGAACCTCCTGGGTAGATCAGACAGCCTGAGGAAAGACTCCTGGATCAACGGACGTGGGGGCGTCCGGTGGAACCAGTTTGGAGCGAAAAGGCGGCGGTGTCAAGCGGAGGGAAAGCGGAGGCAGAACGCATGTGAAGTGCCATCGCATGGCGTTCCTGGTTTTACTGAAAGCTGAGAGCTGACGGCTGATCGCGGCTCTAGCGCAGTCTTCCCAACTTGTCCATGGGCCAATATCCGAAGACAGCTTTGCCGTAAATGTAGCGTTCGTTGACGGGACCGAAGTCGCGGCTGTCATTCGACATGGTGCGATGGTCGCCGAGAACAAAAAAACTATTCGGCGGAACCACGACTTCGCTATAAGACCGTGCATCGGCGTAATCAGTGGGAACGTAACCTTCGTCGAGCGCCTGGCCGTTCACATACACCTGTCCGTTTTCAATGCGGATGCGATCGCCGGAAACACCGATCACGCGCTTGATGTAGCTTTTCGAGGTGTCGCGGGGGTAGCGAAAGACGACAATGTCGCCGCGCTCGATGGGCTCCCAGCGATAGACGAACTTGTTGACGAAGATGCGCTCCTGATCTTCGAGGCCGGGCATCATGCTGGTGCCTTCGACCTTCACCGGTTGGTAAAGAAAGATGATGATGAACGCCGAGATGGCAAGCGAGACGAGGAGATCGCGGACCCAGACGGCCACCACGGGCAGCGGGTGCGAACCAGATTCCTTCTTAGCCGCCGGGGTCGGCGGCTGTGAACTCCCCACACTGGACATGGTTTTCATATTCTATACGCAAGCGCGGCGCGGGAGCGAGAGCTGAGAGGTCGGGGTAGCGGCTCAATTTGACTACGCGCCCGAGAAAAGCCTGAACCACCAAGGGCACGAAGTTGCACGAAGGCCCTGGTGTGTCTTTTCCTTCGTGTGCCTTCGTGACCTTGGTGGTGGAGTTTATTAAAATGAGCCACTACCTCTGACTTGCAAAGCCGCCCCATTCCCCGTACAAATAAACTTCTCTCGTGACCGGACAATGACCGACTACTCAATTTTCCCCAAGATCAACGCGACCCTTAACGGAACGAGCGCCGTGCTGCTCGTCATCGGACGCGCGCTGATTGCCCGCGGCAAGATAGCGGCGCACCGGGCGGTGATGATCGCCGCGTTCGCGACCTCTTCCCTCTTTCTCGCGTCATACCTGTATTACCACTGGCCCCACCACGGCGGCATCGTGTATTTTCGCGGCACCGGATGGACGCGCATTCTCTACTTCACCATCCTCATCTCGCACACTACGCTGGCGATCGTCATTGTGCCCATGGTGCTGATTACGCTGAGCCGCGGATTGCGCGGGCAGTTTGACCGGCATCGGATCATCGCGCGCTGGACCTACCCACTCTGGCTCTACGTCTCGGTCACGGGCGTGATCGTCTACCTGATGCTGTTTCAGATATTCGTATAGCCGGAGACACTATGCCGACCGTTCCTGACGCTCGTAAGAAGGCCGCTCCCAAGAACGCCACTCCCAAGAACATTGAGGAGTACATGGCATCGTTTTCGCCGGAGGTCCGCGACATCCTCGAGAGAATTCGGCTGACGATCAGGAGCGCTGCGCCCGACGCGCAGGAGACAATCAGCTACGGAATGCCGACCTTTATCCTGAACGGTGCTTTGGTGCACTTTGCCGCGTTCAAAAAGCACATCGGGTTCTATCCTCCGGTGAGGGGCGATGCGAAGTTAGAGAAGGCGTCGTCACGATATGCGGGAGAGAAAGGCAATCTGCGATTTCCCCTCGACCAGCCAATGCCTTACGGCTTAATCGAACGACTGGTGAAACTCCGAGTGAAGCAGAATTTAAATTCATTGAAGGCTCGCGCAGCGCGCAAACGGTAGCAGCTAGGGAATCTCATCTTGAGCGTAGGCCCGTCCGATTCATCACATATTGGATGTACCTGCGACACCGCCAAGGGGCGACCCAATTCTGCTATAGTGAGCGTCTTGAAGGTCAACGTTTGCGAAGGAGTCCACTTTTCATGAAAGGCCTAAACAGAGTCACTCTGCTCGGAAACCTCGGTAAGGATCCAGAAATCAAGTTCACGCCCCAGGGAACGCAGGTCGCGAAATTCTCGCTGGCAACCACTGAGCGCTTCAAGGGTAAAGACGGCCAGTGGCAGGAGCGCACCGATTGGCACAACGTCGTGCTCTGGGAGGGGCTGGCAAAAATTGCAGGTGACTATCTTAAGAAAGGCAGCAAGGTCTACATCGAGGGGCGACTGCATACGCACTCTTGGGACGATAAGCAGACCGGTCAAAAGAAATATATGACGGAAGTTGTAGGCTACGACCTCGCCATGTTCAGCGGCCGCGGCGAAGGCGGTGGCGATTATGCTGGCGGTTCGCGGGGAACTTCCGCATCGACGGGCGGCAACAACTTCGACCAGAGCGCGCCCGAACCGGAGCACGCGCCGGCGGGCAGTTCTCCGATTACGGACGAGGATATTCCGTTCTAGGAGCTTGATCTGGGTATGCATAGGCTTGCCGACCGGAATTGCGTTCCGTGCCGCGGCGGCGTGCCGCCGCTAAAGGGGAAGGATCTCTCCGACGTTCATCGCCTGCTCGCCGATCCCGTGCAGTGGAAGATCGTCGACCAGCATCACATTGTGCGCAGCTACAAGTTTCCCGACTTCAAGTCCGCCCTGGCTTTCGTGAATCGGGTGGGAGAACTGGCCGAGGAACAGGGTCATCATCCCGACATTCTGCTGGGTTGGGGCAAGGCCGAAATCACGCTCTGGACGCACGCGGTGGATGGGCTGACCGAATCGGATTTCATTCTGGCGGCCAAGATCGACCAACTGAAGATCGATCAACTGCTGTGATCCGGGACCCCGTTCCCCGCGATTCCGGTCGACAAATCTCTGACATTTCATGGACACAAGCGGCGGGCCAAAACCCGCGCCCAGAAGGGGAAGAGGAACATCGGTTGCCACAAACTATGCAAAATACTGCACACCGGGGAATCCGATCTTTGGGAAAATGCCAGTCCATTACAATTTAGAGACATTATCTGCCCGGAAATCAGCTCTATGAACTTATTGTGAAAACCGCGCGGATGGAACGCCGCTTGCCAGTGTCTATGGCGAAAGGAGTTTCACCGTGCGAAAGTTGGGCCCTGCCGTTTCAATCGTCCTGATGCTAACTGCAAATTCCTTCGCCGCACCTGCCGTTGTACGATCCTCGGTTTACCCGGAACCCGGTTTATTTTTCTTGCTCGGAGGCGGCTTGGTAGGATTGGCCACTCTGATCAGAATTCACTTGAGCAAATAATTCCTTGCCGAGGGCCCCCTCGGCGATTTCCTTCTCAACTCTTGGCCGGTCAGTGTTTTGACGGGTTGTGGTCAGCAACCAGATCCAGAAAATATTGATGAATGCGCCGGTCGTCGCTCAGTTCCGGATGGAACGTGGCGGCCAGGGTTCTGCCCGTGCGCACCAGAACCGGGTCTTTACCCTCGGTTGCAACCACCTCCACGCCCGCGCCGACGCGCTCAATCTTAGGCGCGCGGATGAAGACCATTTCGATGGGCTGGTTGAGAAATCGCCCTTCG
>JBEKED010000329.1:0-3885 GCA_050014035.1 Terriglobales bacterium | reverse complement strand
TAAAGAAGCTCAGAAACATGGGTTCGGTCTCGTTCTTCTGCACCAAAAGCCAGGCGGAATGCTGCAGATCCATATATAGAAAATAAATTGGGGCTAGATACAACAGCCCCACGATCACCAGGACGATCTGTGTCAGGCGTTCTGTTTTCACATTGACCTCCCTTGAGCGAATTTTGTTGCCAGCGCGGCACTGGCTCACGGAGAGGATCCACAAACTAGCACGCAGCACAGGAAAGCAAAAACAAAATCTGCAATGGCGCTGCTGATCCATCACCCGGAGATATCGCCTGGAGATACTCAAACCACAGTCAAACTGTCGTGAACAGGTCATTTCACTTATTGACCCGCGCCCCCGTGAGGAGTGCCAGACTTTACCGCCCGCCGCGGCGCCCGGTTGCCGCTGGCGCGGAAGAAGCAGGCTAGACCGAAGAGGTAGCCGAAGTTGTACCAAGCGCCGTTGTTATGGACCTCGTAGATACCGAGGTCCCTCCGGAACAGCGAGACCACGAACACAAGGGGCGCAATAAAGCCTTGCCAGAGGCCGAGCCAGAAGCCCGCAACTCCACCGTGCTCGCTGGCCGTTCCTTTTGACGGGTTAGGGCCGGACGCGCATCCGGCCAGAACGCCCAGCACCAGGAGGACAACCACAAGCAAGGGCAAAGAGGGTTTCATCGGCAATACCTCCCGCTCATACGTATTGCGCGTATTACGAAGCAGGGGCATGAAAAGTCTCAGAAGAGCCTGCAGCGTTTAACACTCGGGAACTCGTCGCTGCTGTAAACGGGCGATTACGCGTTTTGACCGCGGGTCAATCTGTGATATGGCGGGTTATCGTCGGCGACGCAACTTTCCGAGAGCAGTTGGGTTTGCTAGTACTTGTTGGGTTCTTCTCCGGGCGGTTCCCTATGATCCCTACTCCTACGACTGAGAATGGATTCGAGCAGGGCTTGCCGCCTACACCAGCAATTGAGGTGGAACGCGGTGAAGTGAGCTTTGAGGAGCGTCTCGCACAGGCGCTTAAGGAGCGGCTTGATCGGGTGCGCAGTTGGCGGGAACGGCTGTCGCCTCGGTTTCGTCGCGCTTGCTCCGCCGGGCAGTTGCTGTTTCAGGTTGTCGGCGTTGCCGGTTATGCTGGCTACTTCGCTTCCATGCACACGTTGATGCGCTTGCTTTCGGGGGCCTTGATGGCCGGAACTTGGTATGTGATTTACAGAATCAAAGAACCAACTCAGCCGTGGAATTAGCGTCGCAGGCTGAGGAAAAACTCATCCCCGCGCAAAAAAGTGCGGCCTCAGCGGCTAAACAGGCTGCCGAAAGACTCGGTTGCTTGCCGCGTCGATCCCTCAGGGCTGAAGCCGGCACTGAAAATAGGGCGTTTATCGCAGCGGTAAACCGCTGCGCCACCCAAAAGGCGAGACCAAAATCGAGTTTTTCGCGGCCTGCTAGGGCCCAAAGTGCAGGCTACATTCGTGGCCTGCCCGAGTCGATGATCCCAGCCTAGAATTAGCCTTGGGGAATCGAATTCCGCACCCAGAAGGACGTTGCCGCTAACCATACGCGCATTTCAGCGAAGAGAAAAACCGTGATGAGCGCACGGAAGCTCGCTTTTTTCCCTTCAACCCACTTTTCAGACATTACCTTTAGATTGCGGGCTGGGTGAGGTTTCTCGTTGGCGATTCTGGTGGTGGGTGGAGCGGGGTACATCGGGAGTCATGCGGCGCGGGCGCTGCGGCGTTCCGGCTACGAGGTGGTGCTTTATGACAATCTCTCGACCGGGTACCGGCGATTGGCGGAAGGCTTTGAACTGGTGGAGGGAGATATTGATGACGAGGCTGCACTTCGTCCGGTGCTGGCGCGGGTTGACGCGGTCATGCATTTTGCCGCGCACGCGTACGTGGGCGAGTCGGTCGAGAATCCGCGCAAGTATTTTACGAATAATGTCGCGGCGGCGCTTAGCCTGCTGAATTCGGTGCTGGACGCGGGGATTCGCCGCTTCGTATTTTCCTCGACTTGCGCTGTGTACGGCATCCCGGAAGAGTTTCCGATCACCGAGCAGACGGCGCGGGAGCCGGTGAATCCTTATGGGACATCGAAGCTTTTTTTTGAAAACGCGCTGGAGGGTTACAGCGCGGCTTACGGGCTGCGGTCGGTTAGGCTGCGCTATTTCAATGCAGCGGGAGCGGATGAAAGCGGGGAGATTGGGGAACTCCACGCGCCGGAAACTCACCTGATTCCACTGGCGCTGGCCGCGTGCGCAGCAAACGGGCCGGAGTTGCAAATCTACGGCTCAGACTACGCGACGGCGGACGGCACATGCCTTCGCGACTACATTCATGTGAACGATCTTGCGGATGCGCATGTTCGAGCTCTGCAATATCTGGAGGCAGGCGGGGATTCGATTGCCGTGAATCTGGGAACGGGCGTGGGACATTCTGTACTGGAAGTGATTCAGGCGGCGGAAAGCGCGACGGGACGGCGGGCGCGACGACGGATGGGACCACGGCGGCGGGGGGATCCTCCGGTTCTGGTGGCCGATCCGGCGAAAGCTCGAAAAGTGCTGGGATGGGGCGCCCAACGCGACTTTGCTGACATCGTCTGCAGTGCTTGGGGCTGGATGCAAACGGCTAGAAAATGCTTATAGGCGTTGCCTGGCTGGATGCGCTTAAGGCTGGACTCGGGTTCCTCGAAGTGTAGTTCTCAGTGCTTAGCAGTTTGCTGAAAAACTCGATTGCTCGGCGCGTCGTTCCCTCAGCGGCTGAAGCCGGCACGGAGAATAGGGCGTTTATCGCAGCGGTAAACCGCTGCGCCACCCAAAAGCAAGCGCCGCCATTGTTGTGCCCCGTGGTAGACGGCAAGGATCACGATGCGGTCCTGACGTTGTCTGCGCTCGAACTTTATGGAGAAGGGATGACGACGTGGACGATGTTGGAAGGACCGCTGTCTGGCCGTGGCGTGGAAGCGACCGCAGTGACGAAGTAGCAATAGGTTTGTGATGGTTGGACTTGGCGGTCGGTGTAGCTTGTGCCGGGCACGGACGCGATCACCGACGTGAGGGCCGAGCACGGACTGCCCGGAGTGCAACGATGCACGTTGTACTTTACGACTCCGGGAGAAGCGCTCGCCTTCCAGGACAGATCGACATAATGCGGTTGCACCGGCGTGGCCGTCGCCGTTGGTGACTTGGCCGTGACAGCATCGGCGGCATTTGCAAGGCACGGTATGTCGTTTCCCGTCTGCGGTGTCTTGTTTCCTGGCCCGCTCACTGCCGACTGGGTTTGGAGGGCGGAGGAATGCGAACCGTGCCCATTTTGGCGGCGCAGATGGAGTAAGGTCAAGAGAATCGCTAAGACTATGGCTGCTGCAACCGAGACGGTTTTCATTGAGTTCAGATAACGGTGCATTGGAGACTTTATCACTGCGACGTTCCCAGCCAAGGCTGGGTCCATCCCTTCGGTTCCCCCGGAAATACGCGAACAAAGTCGGGGACTTGGTCCCAGGCTAGCGAAGAGTTTCGTGGTGCAAACAAGATACATAGGTCCTTCGCTTCGCTCAGGATGACAACTTAAGTCTAATGCCACGCACTTACGGGACAGCACGCTGGTCAGGGTTCACGTAAGTGTGGGTTTCCAAGCCGGAACAGGGGGCCTGGACGGCGACGGTTGCGCGATAGCCCTCGGCGACAGTTATATCTGAGAGAAACCAGTGTTGGTGAACGTCGGTATTTCCTTGAATTTCTTCGAGCTGCGGATGGAGATCAGGATGTGTGGTCACGGAAAACCGTGCCAGAGGAAAAAAGAGTCCATCGCCGGTAGCCTTCAGGAAAGCTTCCTTGCGGGTCCAGCAGGCAAAGAAGCCCGCAAGACGCAGATGAGCTGGTAAAGCTCG
>JBEKED010000328.1:0-3996 GCA_050014035.1 Terriglobales bacterium | reverse complement strand
TGAAATGTTGATTTCAAAAGGATTGGTGGGCCCACTAGGATTCGAACCTAGAACCAACAGATTATGAGTCTGCTGCTCTAACCGTTGAGCTATGGGCCCGGCTCTCTTATCCTACATGCTGAAGGTAAGTTTGCCGGTGCAATCCATAGGGGCCAGGCGTCGCTTCGGCAAGCTTAGGGCGGGCTCTCGCCACGGCACGCACCCAAGTGGATGGGCGAGGACGCCCGTCGCTCCATCATGTTCCCTAGGGCGCGGTCGAGGGCGTCGGCGGTGCCGGCGGCGTGACCGGAGCCCGTTCCGCCAAAGCGCCGCTGTTGACCAGATCTTTCAATTCCTTGCTTGGCTTGAAGAATGGAATCTTCTTGGCCGGAACCTCCACGCGGTCGCCGGTCTTCGGGTTGCGGCCGACGCGCGGCTGGCGCTGGCGGGTGCGAAAGCTGCCAAAGCCCCGGATCTCGATCTTGTCGCCCACCCGCAGCGAGCGCACCACGCTGTCAAAGATCGTATCCACAATCACTTCGCTGTCTTTGCGCGTAAGTTCCGCCAGCCGGGAAACTTCTTCGATCAGGTCAGCCTTCGTCATAAGCCTCTATGCTCCCTTTGGGGCCGGTTCCTTAGTAGGGTTCCCAATGCTCGGGGGTTCCTGCCCCCGACGCTGCACGGCGCCTCCCTATAACCTTCTCAAATTTAAGGGGTTCTGCGCAAGTGTAGTTCTCAGTTCCGCCCATTGACCGTGCATGGATCGCGAGTTGTCATCCTGAGCGAAGCGAAGGACCTGCTGTTCGCTTCCTTACTAAAAGTCGACAACTGACCTCGGTTATTTCCAAAGATAGTAAAACCCAACCTGCTGCTCCAGCAGCTTTTCGCGCGTCGGCAAATAATCGGAAACATCGCCAAACAATAAATCCAGTCCCGACCGCTTCTCCTTCGGCGGATAAACCAGCGTCGGTTCGCCAGAGATATTGACCGCCCGCGCCGTGTCCTTGACCGCCCCTTCAAAATCCGTAATCTGATCGACCAGTTTCAGATCGGCCGCCTGTTCGCCGGTCCAGACTTTTCCGTTCGCGATGGCGCGGATGTCGGCTTCCTTAGCGTGTCTGCCGTCGGCCACGGCCTGGATAAACTGCGTATGCATGTTGTCGATCAGGCCCTGCATGTACTCCCGTTCCGCAGGCGTCATTTCGCGCGTTGGGCTGCCCGTATCCTTAAATTCCCCCGCCTTCATGGTGATCGGGTTCATTTTTGCCCAGCGCAGAAGCTCGCCGTAGTTCACCCACTCCGCAATCACGCCAATCGAACCGACGATGCTGCCTTTGTCGGCATAGATTTTGTTGGTGGCCGACGACACGTAATACGCGCCGCTCGCGCCCACCGTCTCAATCGATGCCACAATGCGTTTTTTCTTCTCGTCGCGAATCCGCTTCACCTCGCGGTAAATTTCCTCTGACGCCGCCACGCCCCCGCCCGGCGAATTCACATGAATGATGATCGCTTTGATGGAATCGTCATCGGCAAACTTCTTGAGCTGCGGGACGATCTGCTTGGGAGAGAAAATTACGCCATCGAGATTCACCACGCCAATCTTCGGGCCGAATCCGGTAAATGCTTCTTCGTCCTGATTGCCAAAACTCAGGTACACCAGCGTAAACACTCCCGCCACGAACAGCGCAAACAGCCCGCCGCCCACCAGAACCCATATCCAAATCCGCGAACGCCCTTCCGCCATAATCACACGAGTGTAACACCGCGGCTACTACGGCCACGAACCTGATTGAACCGCAGCGGACGCGGAGCGCGCAGAGAAATACTGAACCACTGGCGGCAGCCTTCGACTCCGCTCAGGGCAGGCTCCGGAACACCGGGGAAACCAATCCCCCAGAACTCTGCGACCTCTGCGTACTCTGCGGTAATTCCCAGTTTTCGCTAGAATTCAATCTGCAGGCTTTTCAAGGATTAACTTTTCAAGGATTAACCAGGATGAGATTCTTGCGCACTCTTATATTCGCCATTATTCTGGCGTCGGCCTTCTTCTACTTTACAACCTTCCGCAACGGGAATCTTCATCCCGCCAACTGGATCAGCCATCCGCAGCACGCCGAAATCACAGAAGCCGCCGGCAGCGAATCACTGGACGCCGAAGAGCAGAACAACATTAACGTCTATCGCAAGAATATCGGAGCCGTCGTCAACATCACTTCAAAAGTCCAGGCTTTCGATTTCTTCTACGGTCTCTATTCCCAGGAAGGCCAGGGCTCCGGCTTCGTCATCGACAAAGAAGGACACATTCTCACCAACTACCACGTCATTGAGGATGCCCGCGAGATCTGGGTTACGCTCCATGACCGCAAGAAATATCGCGCTACCATTGTCGGCACCGACAAGTCCCACGATTTAGCCGTACTGCAGATCAAAGCCTCGGATCTGCAGCCCCTGATTCTCGGCGATTCCACGAATCTGCAAGTCGGCCAGAAGGTTTACGCCATCGGCAACCCGTTCGGTCTCAACGGAACCCTGACCCGCGGCATCGTCAGCTCCATCCGTTCCGTACGCGAGCCAGACGGCCTGGTCATCGACGAAGCCATCCAGACCGACGCCGCCATCAACCCCGGCAACTCCGGCGGCCCGCTGCTCAACTGGCACGGCGAAGTCATCGGCATCAACACGATGATCGCCTCAAATGGCGCTGCACAGAGCTCCGGCATCGGCTTCGCCATCCCCATCAACACCGCCAAAGCCGTGGTCAACGATCTGGTCACCCTCGGACGCGTGCGCCGTCCCGCGCTTGGCGTTCGCACCATTCCCATCGATTCCGAAATTGCCGAAGAGCTTGGCCTTGCCGCCGACTACGGCCTGCTCATCGTGCAATCCGTTCCCGGAGGCTCGGCCGATCGCGCCGGATTGCGGGGCGGCACCGAACGCGCCTACCTCGGCAACACTCCCATCATGATTGGCGGAGATTTAATCGTCGCCATCGACGGAGAAAAAATCGAAAGCCAGCAAATTCTAGCCCAGATCATGAACAAGCATCGCGCCGGCGATACCGTGAAAATAACCATCTTCCGCGGCAAGAAACAGCTGGAAGTGCCAGTAGTACTAGGCGAGGCCCGAGACCAAGTGTAGCGAGACCAGGTGTAGCTCGTGTGGCGCGGGCGCCCTCGCCCGCGTGCTTTGCCGAGAATGGGTACCCGAAGAATTTCTTGCAATCCACCCTGCTATATAGCATGATATATAGCAGAGAGAAATCGCGATGTCGCCAACGTCCAAGGCAAAAGTCTTCTTTAGCGGCAGGAGTCAAGCCGTTCGAATTCCCGCCGAATTCCGATTCAGCAAAGACGAGGTCTACATCCGCCGCGATCCTCAAACCGGAGATCTGATTCTGTCGGAGTCTCCAACAAAGACCTGGGCCGAAGTTTTTAAGGCTCTCGATGACGCCAAGTTTCCTGACGATTTCCTGGAAGATCGAGATCAGAGACCGCCGCAAGAGCGCGACGACTTATGACTCGACTCTGGATGCTCGATACCAACACCGTGAGCTACATTGTTCGGGAGAAGTCTCCAGCGGCAAGAGCCAAACTGCAGAAACTTCAGGGCGATGAAATCGGATGCATTTCGGTGATTACCGAAGCCGAACTTCGTTATGGTACGTCGAAGCAGGCGCCAGGATCGGCGCGCCTCGCCGCTCTCAACATTTTATTCGACAAGCTGCGCATTCTGCCCTGGAGCAGCGCAGAGGCTCTTGTTTATGGAGACCTGCGTGCCAAACTAGAACGAGCCGGAAAAGTCCTAGGCAATCTGGATATGCTAATCGCAGCGCATGCCATCAGTACAAACGCAACCCTGGTTACCAGGGATAAGGCGTTTGCTCAAGTCGAAGACCTGCGTCCGCCCGTGAACTGGGCGGTTGATTTATAAGTTCGTGTGGCGCGGGCGCCCTCGCCCGCGTTATTCTGTCACCTGCCTATGACCGCCGTCCTCTAACCCGCCTTTCGCTCCCTC
>JBEKED010000327.1:0-4024 GCA_050014035.1 Terriglobales bacterium | reverse complement strand
CATCCTTCGTCATTTACAGGATCATCCGGTAGAACGCATCCGCTGCGGATTCTGGGGCCTGCGCACTCTTGCACTGCTGGGTTATTACGGGAGACCCGAAGCCGCGTACGCCATCGGCTATTGTCCCGAGGCGCGCGGCTGGGAGGCGGTGCAGGGATGACGATGAAGCGGTGTAGTTATGACATCGTGATTATCGGCTCGGGCGCAGGCGGAGGGACGGTGGCGCAGGAATTGTCTTCGCTCTGCCGCGACGGCGCGCGCATCGCCGTTCTCGAGAAGGGGCCGAAACTTCGCGACGAGGAATTTACCGGGCGCGAAGTGGAAATGGCGACGGCGCTCTACGAAGACGGCGGAGGCTTCCTGACCGCCGAACAAACCATGACGCTGGCCTTCGGAAGCGCCTATGGCGGCTCGACTGTGGTGTATACGGGAACATCGCTCCTCCCGCCACAACGAGTGCTCGAGCGCTGGAACGTGCCCGGGCTCAGTTTTGCGGATGTGGAACAGCGCGCGCGCAAATATGTGGCGGAAAATAACGTTCACCTGCTGGAGGAATCGCTGCTCAACGAAAACAACCAGCTGTTCGTTTCGGGCTGCCGCCAGTTGGGATATCGCGTGCGGCAGTTTCCCGTGAACCTGAAAGGATGCCGGGGATCGAGCCTGTGTAATCTGGGCTGTCCCAACCAGGCGAAGCAGGGGACGAATCGAGTGCAATTGCCGCGCGCAGAACAAAATGGAGTGGAGGTAGTGACGCGCTGCGAAGTGCAGCGGATTGCGGACAGGAAAGTATTTGTGAGGGTGAGCGACAAAGCGGAAGGCACTAAGGGCGAGCCCTCAAGCTGGGAAGCGGGCGACTACGAAATCGACGCCAAAGTTGTGGTGGTGTGTGCGGGTGCAGTGAATTCTTCTGCGCTGCTGCTGCGCTCCGGGTTTGGCCGCGGGTTGCCGCGATTGGGACGCGGGTTCACTTGTCATCCTGCATTCATCATGGTCGCTGAACATGACCGGCCAATCACCAACGCGGTCGGTCACCCGAAGAGTTTTTATCTCGACCAGTTTGCCGAGAGCGATCACTTCCTGCTCGAGACGTGTATGTACTTTCCGTTTACCACCGCCAAGGCGATGGTTGGGTTCGGCGAAGAACACAGCCGTTTCATGCGAGCTTTTCCCCGGCTGCAGATGATTCTGGTGCTTGCGTGTGATGAGGTCCATGACCACAATCGCGTGACCATAGACGGCAACGGGCGCGCGGTGGTTCATTACCGTTTCACGCCGGAGGTGATTCACGGCCTGGTGCAGGGCGCGATTACTTCGGCGAAGATCTCTTTTGCCGCCGGGGCGATTCGTGCCCATGTGCCGGTTTCACATTCTCCGACCATCGAGCGCGCGGAGGCGGGACGCCTTGAACACGTCGCGCAGAATCCGGATTTCAAACCCGGCAAACTTTCGATCGCATCCGCGCACTTGCAGGGAGGATGCGCGATGGGCAGCGATCCCGCGGATTCAGTCACCGATTCGTTTGGGCGGGTTCACGGAGTCCCATGGCTGTACGTGGCCGATTCGAGCCTGTTTCCGAATTCGTTGGAAATCAATCCTTACCTGACGATTATGGCGCTGGCGGACCGGGTGGCGGAGACCGTGCGCGAAGATATGAGATCTCTTCTATGAACAAGCTATTATCGAGCGCCCTAATGCGACCGGCTGTATCTATTCTCGGAAGGAGGAAGTGTTATGGGTTGGAAGGGCGATATGACCCCAGAGGAAGCGGCAAGAGTTATCGAGCGCTTCCTGGACGGGCCGAGCGACTCTATTGAATGGTGTGATTTTGCGGAGACGGGGGGACAACAGGATCTGAGGGTCGAGCACTACAGGAAGCGATGCGACAAGCTAAGTCCGCTCGTAAACAGACGAGGTGGGATGGATGAAGCAGCAGTCGCGGAGCTGAGGTCGATTATCGAAGAGTTGCGATCCATGACTGAGTAGTCGACCAGGGCACGCTTCGGCTCCCGACGATATTACCAAGTCGGAGGGAGATCGTGAGAGCTATGTCATGAGCAAAATGACGGGTGGGGACATCGTCGTGCGCGCGCTGGAAGATGAAGGAGTGCGTTTCACGTTCGGCATTCCAGGCACGCACAATATCGAGCTCTACGATTCACTCGCGCGTTCGACCAATGTGCGACCGGTGCTGGTCACCGATGAACAGAGCGCCTCGTTCATGGCCGATGGAGTGGCTCGCGCATCCGGACAACTGGCGGCGGTTAACGTCGTTCCCGGAGCCGGGCTCACGCACGCGCTCTCGGGGATTGCCGAAGCTTATCTCGATGGCATCCCCATGCTCGTGCTGGCGTGTGGGATTCGGCGCGACACGGGAAAGGCCTTTCAACTCCACGACGTGGATCAACTCGCCATCGCACGGCCGGTGACCAAAGCCCAGTTACGCGCGGAGCAGGGCTCGGAAATCTATGCGACCATCCGCCGCGCTTGCCAAATTGCACGCCGCGCTCCAGCCGGCCCGGCGCTGGTCGAGATTCCTGCCGAGCACTACATTTTTCGTCACGATGCTGATCTGGAGTTCGGCGCTCCGGTGCCCACGCCATCAACTGCAGCGCCGCAACCAGAGCAAGTTGAGCAAGCGCGGCAATGGATCGAAGCCAGCCGCCGGCCTCTGATCTATGTCGGGCTCGGAGCCCTCGAAGCCAGCGCCGATCTTGTGGCGGTGGCTGAGCGATTGAATGCTCCGGTTGCTACGACCATTTCGGGCAAAGGAGTTTTCGACGAAACTCATCCTTCATGGTTGTGGTGTGGCTTCGGCGCTGCCGCGCCTTCGTTCGTGCGCAAGGTCGCGGCGTCCTGCGATCTCACTTTGGCCATCGGTTGCCGCTTCTCCGAGGTAGGCACGGGAAGCTATGGCATGACGCCACCGGGTAGATTGATCCACGTCGATATAGATCCCGCGGTGCTGGGAAAGAACTGTCCCGCCGATTTATCTGTAGTCTCGGATGCGGCGAGCTTTGTCGCTGCTCTGCTTCCTAATCTGAAATCGCGCCCAGTAGATGAATCTCTGCGACGCGACATACGTTCCGGTCACGAAGAAGTCAAGCAAAATTGGAAAACGCCGAATAATTCCGAAGGTGGTGTCTACCCGCCTCACCTTTTACAGACTCTTCAAACGCTGGTCGGCAACGATGCGATCTACACGACCGATAGCGGCAACGGAACGTTTCTCGCCATGGAGTGCCTGCGCCTGCCACATCCGCGTTCTTTTCTCGCGCCGGTTGACTATTCGTGCATGGGATACGCCGTGCCTGCCGCACTGGGAGCGGCGCTGGCCTGTCCCGATCGGCAAGTGATTTCGCTGGCGGGCGATGGCGCATTTTTGATGACCGGCTTCGAACTGCTCACGGCGCGCCAACTCAATCTGCCGGTGATAGTGCTGGTCTTGCGCGACCGCGAGTTGGCGCAGATTGCGCAGTTTCAGCAAGTCGCGCTGGGGCGGAAGACGTGCACCGAGCTTCCCGACTACGACCTGGGCGCCATTTGCCGCGGAGTCGGCGTCGAGTATCTGGCGTTGCGTAGTAATAATGATGCGGAGGCGATTCTCAAACAGGCGCTCACCGTTGCTGGGTCCGGCCGACCGGTCGTCGTCGAGGTCGCGATCGACTATTCGGAGAAGACTTATTTCACTCGCGGAGTGGTGCGCACTAACTTCGGACGCTTGCCTTGGCTGGATCGCATCCGCTTCGTGTTGCGCGCTTTGGGACGAAAGTTGGGGTAAGACGATTCATCAATATCAAGTGTCAAATATCAATAGATTGCATGATCGGCCTGCGTGCTCTCGATCTTTCCTTGCTCAACCGAGAGAGAGTAAGCCGTTCCGCCGCTGCCTGTCCACGAACTGAGATCGAAGTGGCCACCGGCCGGAATGTGATTGACGCTGATGTTACGCAACGTGAGAGGTTGCCCGGCCTTGCAAACGTCGGGGCGCTGCGTGGGCTGCAGAAAGTACGCGCCTCTGCCGCTG
>JBEKED010000326.1:0-4044 GCA_050014035.1 Terriglobales bacterium | reverse complement strand
AGGGATCGCTCGATTGATCTGACGAGCGCTAACCTACGGGACGCCGGATTGTCTGCAACGGGCCAGTACACAGTTACGGATGTTCTGGAGAATCGGGAGATCCCTGCCCCAACAGCCGGTGTGCTGGTCTTTCATCAGCCGCCCCATTCTGTTCGGGTATTGAAATTAGTCGACGCCCACATCCCCGCATCTGCTCCCGCCGTGACTACGGACCACCCTGCGGCCGGAAACGCCGGGGCCACGCTTGCATTTGCGGCTCACGGCGGCAGCGGCAACGCGGTGCTATCGTATCACTGGGATTTCGGCGACGGCGTCACGCTCGACGGTAGTGAAGTGCATCATGCCTATACCGAGCCCGGTGAATACAAGGTGCGTCTGACGGCCACAGGTCTCAGCGGGTTGAGTACCGAAGACCATTTCCAACTACACATCTCCGGCCACATGCCGACGACCTTTGATCCTCAAAACATTAGGGGCTTACCAACCCACTAGGGTTCCGACCGCGCTGTGAGAGAGCCCACGGGCTGCCGTCCGGCGCGCGCCATGGCGTGGATTGAAATCTTAAAGGTGGTTTTGCAAGAAGCGATCCCGATACTCCGAATCGCGAAAGGCCTCCGTGCCTCCGGAGCGCGTAGTCGAGAGCGCTGCCGTGACGTTCCCCGCGTCCAAGCAACTCTGCAGATCGCCGCCGCGCAGGTACTGATGCAGAAAGCCGGCATCGAAGCTGTCTCCGGCTCCCACGGGGTCCACGATTTCCACCGTTGTGGCCGGACTGACAAAACGGTCGGAGCCGCGCTGTGCCATCGCGCCTTGCGGGCCGAGCTTCGCGACAACGATTGGCACCATGGAAGCCAGTTTGGAAACTGCATCATCGATACTGTCGGTCCCGGCAATTTTCATAGCCTCCCGCGCGTTCGGTAAGAAAATGTCGACGGAGCGCAAAGCTTCTTCGATGCCGTTCTTCCATTCATTTTCCGGGTCGTCGTTGGGATCGAGGGAAATAGTGAGTCCGCGCTGTTTCAACCGCCGAAATAGATCCGCCACATAAGGTCGCAAGCCACGCTGCAAGTAAAATGACGAAAAATGAAAATGCCGCGAGCCGGAAACGTAATCCAAATTAATATGTTCCGGTTTCAAAGCAAAGATAGTCCCCGGATAGGTCAGAATATTGCGCCAATTTCCGTGCTGCAGGATTACGGTGAGACCGGTCTGACTGCCGGAGTGCCGGATGACTTCTTCAACATGCACGCCGCTGGCGGAGAGCCGCTGCAGTGCGATGTCTCCAAGGGGGTCGCCGCCTATGTAAGAAACAAAACCCACGCGGCTGCCGAGCGCAGCCAGATTATGCGCCACGATGGCGGAAGAACTGCCAAGCGTCAGCATCATATTCTCGGCGAGCAATTCGCGTTCGGGGGGCAGCGCTTCGGGAAGTCCGTAGAGGATCAAGTCAATGTTGAGTTCTCCAGCAATGGTGACATCGAATTGTGGCAATGATTTCTCCTAGCCACCGGGGCCCGCCCGGAGACGGTTCTTACTTGCCTGGTTTTTGCGGCGGCCGTTTGCGGATCTCCGGCGCCACACGCCGCTCGCCCGCATCTACCTGAGTAATCTCCATCCCACCCTTGCGCAACTGATCGATATCCTTCTTGGGAGCTAAGCGGTCGGTAATAACTCGGTGAACCGCCGCCGGAGGAGCGATCAACGAGAGACTCCGGCGGCCAAACTTGCTCGAATCGCAGACCGCCACCGCGATCCGGGCCACATCGATCATGGTGCGATTAACCTTCGCCTCCAAAAGATTCGGAGTACTCAACCCATAGTGAACATCAAAGCCATCGACTCCCAGGAAAAGAATGTCGGCATTCAAGCGGCGCAAGGTTTCCTCTGCGATCGGGCCCACCAGCGAAAAAGAATTCTTTCGCAGCGTTCCTCCGGTCAGAATTACTTCCAGGGACGAACCGGCCAGTTCCGCCGCGATATTCACTGCGTTGGTGATGATGGTCAGATTTTGATGATCGCGCAGCGCTCGCGCAATGGCGGTCGTCGTGGTTCCAGAATCGAGAATCACCACCTGCCCTTCTTCCACCATCTTCGCCGCCGCTGCCGCAATCTCCATCTTTTCCCGGCGATGCAGCTTTTCCTTTTCCCGCAGCGTGGGATCTTCCAACGCTCCCTCGCGCGCGGGCAGCGCGCCGCCGTGCGTCCGATGAATCCTTCCGGTGGAGTGAAGTATCTCCAGATCCTTGCGAATCGTTACCTGCGACGTGCGAAAGCGCTTGGCCAGTTCCCCGACCAGTACGCGGCCGTCCGTATGCAAGGCTTCCAGGATTGCCCTTCTGCGTTCTTCAATCAGCATGAGGTTTGTGCGCCAGGATGAAGGATGAAGGTGTGAGCCGCCAACAACTCGCCAGCATTCCTTTCTATCGTTACGAGTTTGGTTTGTCCATGGAAAAGGTGGACGTTTTGAAAACCTGTCCGAAAAACCGGAAATCAGGTTGAGAGACTAATCCGCACCAAAAAAGGCGCTTACGCCCCCGTGATTTTTGTACTTGACTTCAACGCCAATCGCAAGTAAATGTTTATAGTCGTAATAAAACGAAAGCATCCTCGAAACCATTTGGGGGAGCCTTCATTCGTGCTATACCGCCCTGTGACCATGGCGGCAGCTTCACCAACCGTGTTTCGGTCGGGTTTCGCCGAGGAGCCTGTGGCGTGAATGCTCTTGCTAAAATTCTTGATCTCTCGACAGAAGAGAAAGTCGAACGCGGTCTCTTATATACTCCGGCGGAAATTGCACAGCAGCCCGCCACCTGGGAATCAACCTTCTCGTTGTTTCAGAAACACCGCACCGGGCTTGCGGCGTTTCTTGTGAAGGCGGGATTTGGCGATTCCGCAGGGCCGGATCCAACTGTTTTTCTTATCGGCGCCGGCACTTCCGACTACGTGGGCAGATGTCTCGTGAACGTCCTTCGTCGGCTCTGGAAGTGTGAAGTCCTTGCCACTCCCAGCACCAGCCTCCTCACCCACATGGAAGAGTGGCTGATCCCAGGCCAGCGCTACCTCTGGATTTCCTTCTCCCGGTCCGGCGATAGCCCGGAGGGTGTGTCGGTCCTGGAAAAAACTCTCGTCCGTCATCCGGACATCCATCACATCATCGTGTCGTGTAACGCGGAAGGGCGCATGATTCGTTGCGCCGCTGCCAAGAAACAAGTGTTCGTCGTGGCCCTGGACGACGCAGTCAACGACAGGGGTCTGGCCATGACCAGTTCATTCTCGAATATGGTCGTATTCGGCCAGTGCATGGCTCATGTTCATAATCTCGCACCCTACGAAGCTATACTCACCCGGCTCGTGGAAGCGGGAAAGACGTTCCTCCCACACGCCGCTGACGCTGCGGCGGCGCTGGCCGCAGAACCCGCCTCAGCACCCGCTCTAGCACCTTATGAAAGGGTCTGTTTTCTCGGGTCGGGCGCGCTCGAAGGCGTGGCCGTTGAATCTGCGCTGAAGGTACTCGAACTGACCGCAGGCAAAATCCTGACCATGTCGCAATCGGCCATGGGGCTGCGCCACGGTCCCATGGCCGCCCTCGATAAAACCACGTTGCTGGTTGCTTTTCTTTCGAGCGATGAACACGTTGCCCGCTATGAAAGAGATCTGTTACAGGAAATCATGCAGAAGCGGCTCGTGAAAACGAGAATCGCCGTAGGCGGACATTCCGAGCTGCCCTTGGATGGTCTCGCCGACCGCTATCTCGCGCCCGACATTCGCACACCGGTGCCCGATGATTGTCGTCCGCCGGTGGACGTCATGTTCGGTCAGTTGCTGGGACTGTTTTTTTCCATGCGCGGTAACTTGATGCCCGACCGCCCCAGCGCCGACGGTGTCATAAGCCGGGTTGTTCAAAATGTGAAGACGTACGCCTGATGGCTCTGAGGGAGAAGATACGATGAAAAGGAACATTCGCTATTTATCGCCAGCGCGTTGGTGTGCTTGCTTCTCCCTCGGATTGATTCTGATTTTCGGATCGACGATATCGGTGTGGGC
>JBEKED010000325.1:0-4074 GCA_050014035.1 Terriglobales bacterium | reverse complement strand
TTGCCAGCGGCTTGCCTTTTGCGGCCGCCTCGCGAATTGCGGTTGCCGAGACGCTCTGCTGAACGCCTTCCAGCAAATGCAGCGTCACCCCGGGAAGAACTAAATCTCCTTTTGCCGGCTGCTTGTGAAAGGGACGCGTCACCGCTGCCGGAGGCCGCAAATCTTCGGGCAAGGCCTCGGCCACGTCGCGCAAGGAGTAGCCGGGACGGCTCGCTACGATGAACGCGCATTCCGCCAGAAGGGCGCGCGCTTCGCGCCATTTGGCGATGTCGCGGAAGGCGTCGATTCCGATGAGGAAGAACAGGCGGTCGGATTTCTTCAGGGATTTTTTCAGGCGGCGGACGGTGTCGATCGTATAGTTCGGTACTGCTGCGGGGCTGCGCCCCGCTGGACGGACGAATGCGTCCGTCCCTACATGAGTCGTGGTGAATTCTGGCGCTTCGAGCAGCGACGGCACGAATTGCTTTTCTTCCTGCGTGGCCAGCGCGACCATGGCATAACGATGGACGAACGCGGTTAGCGGATATTTCTGTTTGTGCGGCGGGGTGTTGGCGGGCACAAACAGCACTTGCCGCAAAGAGTAGCGAGCGGCGGCCGCCTTAGCCAGCGCAATGTGTCCGCGGTGGAGGGGGTCGAACGTGCCGCCGAAAAGGCCGATATTCATTCCGTTATTTCCTGCCTCATTTTGCTGGCCGCCCGATGTTCAAGGCAAACCCCGTTAGTTTCGTCGTTACTGGCGATTGTTGCAAGGGTGTTGCGTCGCCTATTACAAACTATGTTCCTCGAACGCCTTTTTGTACCAGCGAGTTTGTGGAAAGCATCCTATGAGATTAGGCTGTGGACAAGGCATTTGCCGCTCTCGTCGTCGTTTCGAAGTTGTTTCCGAGGCTGTCCCGAGTTGTATCTTGCACGTGTACCTCTGGCCACTGTGCCGCCAGGAAAATGCGGTGGACTGGCGTAACTCGCTGTGCGCGGAATCCGCGCATAGCATGAGGCCATGCGAATGAAACTCCCCCTCATCCGCAGCTTGGCAATCGCTCCGGCGCGCACTCCTATTCTGCGCTACGGAGTCGCTCTTCTTAGTACGGTCCTGGCGCTGATCCCAACTTTGTATTTCTCCGATATCGCGGAAAGCCGGCTGGTAGTGTTCGCAGTCGCCGTGATGGTGAGCGCCTGGTACGGGGGCTGGAAGCCGGGACTCGCGGCCACTTCTTTTGCCCTCACGGTCAGCGCCTACTACTCGTTTACCGGAGGCCAGACTCCCAGCGAGTATCACAAGGCGGTGGCGCATCTTGCGCTTTTCTTTGCCGTGGCGCTGCTGATCTGCTGGTTCAACGCCGCGCTGCGCGCCGCGCAGGAGAGCTTGCGCCGCTCCGAGAGCAACTTTCGCTCGCTCGTGATGAACGCGCCCTATGGCATCTGCCGCTGCGACGGTCTCGGAATTCTGCAGGATGCAAACTCCGCGATGGTGGCCATGTTTGGCTATGACAGCGCCGCCGCTCTCCGGGGACGGCATTTGGGAAGCTTGTACGCCGACGCCCAGCAATGGTTTCAAACCGCCGATTATTTTCATGCGCGAAAAGAATTCAACAATTTGACCACCGAGTGCGTTCGCAAGGATGGCGCCTCGATCGTGGCGCGCATTTCCGGACGCTCAATTCCGAACGGCAAAAATGGCAACAGCTTCGAGATCTTTATGGAAGACGTAACTGAAACCCGCACGCTGGAACTGCAACTCCGCCAGGCGCAAAAAATGGAAGCCATCGGCCGGTTGGCCGGCGGCATCGCGCATGACTTCAACAACCTGCTGATGGTGATCTCGGGCTACGCCGAGTTTCTGCTGGAGCGCATCGGACCCGATCCGCGGCTGCGCGGGCCGGCGCAGGAAATTTCCAATGCGACGCAGCGCGCCACTTCGCTGACCCGGCAGTTGCTGGCCTTCAGCCGCAAACAAATGCTCGCTCCCAAGGTGCTCGACCTGAATGAGGTTGTGGCCGAGAACCTGAAAATGCTTACCCGCATGATCGGAGAAGATATCGACCTGGTCATGGTTCCGGGCGCGTCACTGGGCGCGGTGCGCGCCGATCCCGGACAGATCGACCAGGTCATCATGAACCTGGCCGTCAACGCGCGCGATGCCATGCCGCAAGGCGGCAAGCTGACCATCGAGACGGCCAACGTCACGCTCGACGAAAACTTCGCGCGCACGCATGCGCCGCTGACCGCCGGTGACTACATCATGCTCGCCATCAGCGATACCGGCGTCGGGATGGACGGCGAAACCCAGTCGCACATCTTCGAGCCGTTCTTCACCACCAAGGGCTCCAAGGGTACGGGGCTCGGTCTTTCTACCGTGTACGGCATCGTGAAGCAGAGCGGCGGATTTATTTTTGTCGACAGCCAGCCGCAGCGTGGCACCTTGATCCGCGCCTATTTTCCGCGAATCGATGGCCGCGAAGACGCTGCCGCCGCGCAGGAATCTCTGGCCCTGCCGCGCGCCGAGCATGGGCAGGAGACCATTCTGCTGGTCGAAGATGAAACCAATCTCCGCCATCTTGCCCGCCAATATCTGGAGATCCAGGGTTACAAGATTCTTGCAGCCGAAGACAGCGCCGCGGCTTTGCAGATCGTCGACGGCTACCAGGGCACCATCGATCTCCTGCTTACCGATGTCGTCATGCCCGGCATGAATGGCCGCGAATTGGCCACGCACATCAGCAAGCTGCTCCCGGAGGTTCGGGTGCTCTACATGTCGGGTTATACCGAGAATGCGATTGGACACGACGGCACGCTTGATCCCGGCATCAATCTGCTGCAAAAGCCATTCAGCCTGCCCGCCTTGAAGGATCGTGTCCGCGAGGTGCTGGATTCCGAACCGATTCCGCTGGAGGTCATCAAAGCTTCCCGCACTGGCAGTCTTCTGGAAAAGAAAGTTCCGCCGTTTCGCGCGCGCCGTTTCAATCTGCATCTGCCGCTGCGCTACCGTCCTCTCGGTGAACAGAGTTGGCGTCCGGGGACAACTGAAAATATCAGCCGCTCCGGATTGCTATTCCAGGCGCAGGAGGTGCTGCGTCCAAACATGCAATTGGAAATCAGCCTGGTGTTGCCCGCGGAAATTGCCGGGCTCGCGGCGACCGAGGTCCTCTGTCGCGGAGAAGTCGTGCGCTCGGTGGAAGCGCGGGAACAAGGCCAAAACGTGAGCCCCGCCCTCGCGGCGAAGATTCTGCAATACCGCTTCCAGCACGGCGCCCACGTAGGCGAAGCGTAACCGTGTGGGGACGGGGCTACGCCCCGTCCGGCGGGGCGGAATACCACACGACCCCTCGGTGACTAATCCGCGGTTACTTTCGATACCCCGCTCAGTTTGGACAATACTCTGCGGGACTGTTACATTGCGGCCAGTACCATTGCGCAGTGAGGCTCAGTATGTCTCTGGTCGTGAAACTGGAAGACGATCTCGGCGAACGCGGCGAGTGGGTGATGCTCCACGGAGTGGTTCCCGCCGCCAGCCACGCCGATTTCCTGCTGCTCAGCGGCATCGATCCGTTCGGCAAAACCGTATTCAATCATTTGCAGATGGAAGCCTTCCTCAAGGAATGGGACCGCGCCAAAGATCGCGTGCGCGACGAAAGTCAACTCGAGGCCTGGAAGAAGGTGAAGCAGATGGCGGAAACCTGCCGCCACGACCGCGATTTGTATCTGCGCTTCGTCGGCAACTAGCTCGTGTGGTGACGGGCGTCTCGCCCGTCCGCCGGGGCGCGCCCGCTATCCGCGAGCTGCTACTTCTCCGGCAAGTTCGCCGCCAGAAACTTCATCACGTTTTCTCCCATGATCATCCGGATCTCCTGCTCGGAATAGCCTGCCTCCAGCATGGCATCGGTGATTTGGACCAATCCGGTGGTGTCGAAGGGCTCGGTCACAGCTCCGTCAAAGTCCGAACCGAGGGCCACATGTTCGACGCCCACGCGGTCGGAAACGTAGCGCATCGCCTTTACAATCGCGCGCGCATCGGTGCCGCACGTGGCCGTGTCCCAGTACCCGATGCCGATCAGGCCGCCCTTGGCTGCCACGGCT
>JBEKED010000324.1:0-4101 GCA_050014035.1 Terriglobales bacterium | reverse complement strand
CGGCAACGTCGATCTAGGGACTTTAAACTCCGTTGCGCGCCAGCGATCGCCGATCTTAGCTGCGTCCCAGCAGGCGCCGCCACGCGACTCGCAAAAACGCAGGGTCGCGCAAACGTCGCAACAAGAAGTACTCGTTCACAGGCCGGTCATCCTGCAGCGCCGGAGCGTCGGGAGCCTGCTGAATCAGGGCGTCGAGCAATACTTCACGGCTAAGTACGATTTCAAATTGCTCCTGCGGATTAGAGGCAGGCCCCCATTCCATCAGGTCCCGAGCCGCATCGGGCGGAAGCTTCTCAGCAAGTTCGGCAGCGGAAAGGCGACGAATGGGACTCATGCTGGCCAGAAAATGAAATCCCCAACCCTCCACCGAACGGAAGACTCGAACATAGGGGAAAGATTCCTTGAGCGCGCGTGCGACCGATGCGATCACGGTAGAATCCCCGAGCGGAAGCCACTGCTGCAGAATCCCGTCCGGGCGCAGGTGTTGTCTGACAGTGCTGTAGAACTCCTTCGAGTAGAGCAGACTCGACCCTGCCGCTTCCACCGGAGGCGGCGGGTCGATCGTGATTACGTCGTACTGCGCGGACGAGCGCTCCAGGTAGAAACGTCCGTCATCGATCACAACGTGAGATAACGGAGACATCATCAGGGCCGCCGCATTGGGATGAAAGAATGTCACCAGGTCAGGCACGCTGGGCACCAACTCGACCGCGGTAGAGTCAATTCCCCAAGACAGCATGGCCAGGTGAGTCGTGCCCATGCCAAAACAAATGACCAGCCCGCGTTCGGGCGGGTGCGGCAGAAACGCGTTGGGCATATGCACCATCATCTTGGTAATGGGCGTCAGGTTAGTGATTCCCACACCATTGACCAGGAGCCGCTTGCCCACTCTACTGGAGCCGGTAGCCACGGTGGTGGCGGTACTGTCACGCCGAATCTCGCGCGGTTCATACTGCTGTTCAAAACCGTGAGTGGAGAAAGCCAACGCTACCGATCCCAGGGCCAGGATGCAAGAAGTCAGCCCAGAAGGAGAAGCGACTAGGTTGCGAAAAGACAAAATGAAGCGAGGACGATACTTGATCCCAACCGCGAACCAAGGCAGAGCGAACGCGCACAGAGCGAGCCGTTCCCCGGCAAACGGCAATAAAACAAAACCCGAGACCAGCGGTCCCAGGACGCACCCCACGATGTTGATGGCATAGGCCGTGCCCGCGCGGTCAGGGTCGCCGCGCGAGAAGCGATCGAGAAGCGCTGGCGTGATGAATCCCACTAAGCACGAAAACGGCCCGATGCCCAAGACAACCCGCACAATCGAGGAAACCCGCAGTCTGGGATCGGCGCTCAGGAAAGCCACCAGTACCGAAACCCCGAGCACAATCCAGAGCAGTCCGCTCTCCAGAATATCGTCGCGATGCAGGCGCCGGTAAAGCCACGAACCGAGATCCATGGCAATCAGGTACAGTCCGAGAATGGCGGCGAAGGCATAGACCACGGTGCTCAAAAAAGGCGTGTAGAGGCGCACCCAGACTACTTCCACGCCCATGCTAGTCAGACCCGTGCCGCACAACAGCCAGAGCAAAGCCTTGTCGGAAAAAAACTCGGACGCGGAGAATTTTGCAGCCCCGCAGGTTTCGTTCGATGATGCTGCGACTGGCAATAGTTTCCGGAAGAGGCTCAGTGAAAAAGCGCTCACGGCCAGCAGCACATTCAGGGCTGCACTTACGTGCAGTGTGCGCTGGAATCCAAAAAGTTCAATCAGGAACAGCGGAATCATGGCTCCAGCCGCTGCGCCCAGCACGTTGGCCACATAAAGATAACTGAACGAGCGCGCTCCTTTTGGATTGCGATCCTGCCGGATCGCTTCCATCGCCAAGGGAAAAGTCGCTCCCATGCAAATGCACCACGGCACCAGTGTGAGCGCCAGCCAGATTCCCGACGGCAAGTAATAAGCAGAAGATGTAAGCGACATCTCGCGAACCATTTTCAGAAGCAGCTCGCGGCCCCATACCAGTTCGTGAGGGACGGCGATCGCAGAAACCCCGATCAATAATTCCATCAGTGCGTAGAGTCTCAGCGCCGGAAATTGGCCCTGCGCTCCGTATCTACGCACCAACCTCCCAGATCCCCACGAGCCGAGTCCGAGTCCGATCATAAAAGCCGACAACACCAGCGAGACCATGGCGGTGGTGACGCCGAACTGCGCCATGGCGATCCGAAGCCAGATGATTTCATAGAGAATGCTGCAAAACCCGGAAACCAGAAAGAAACAGAAGTACCATTGCACGCGTGATTCTCCCGAAATTCGATCTCCTGAAATTCGATCTCCTGAAATTTGGGCTCGAAGGTGACCGGCTCATTTCAACAACAATCGTTTCAGGGGTCAATCTCAAAAGTCTGACGAAGTATCGAGATCGAGCGGACTCGCGGGGACAGAAGAGTGCTCCTCTGTAGAAACGGCTGACCAAACAGAAAAAATCCAGCGATTTTTAGTTAGGCTTCTTGCGCGACCCCGCACGAGCAATCGGCTTGCCTGGCTTGGGAGGCTTGCAGTCAGGGTTGGCACGGCAATTCGGGCACACCACTTTTTCATTCTGTTTGGCCATCTCGTGCAGGAATGTGGAAAACGTTTGGCCGCAGTTCTCACATAAACGATCAATCGAATCGCTGGGCATAATTAGTCCTGAATCCTTGTCACCTTGCCGGTATGATTTGGCGAGCCATTCCGAGGCAGGCTGCTACCTTCACTATTCTAAGCTACGAACCGGCAGCAACCGCCGCCACTGTTCGCGGCTCGGTTCGCGCTCGCCCGCGTCCCATAGAATAAAGAATAACAAGAGTATGCCGCTCGGCCTCTACATTTCCGTCCCCTTCTGCCGGACCAAGTGCAGCTACTGCAACTTCGCGTCCGACGTGTTCTCGAAAGCGGCTTACAAAAATTACGTTACCCGCCTGCTCGAAGATATTGCCCACTCGCGCCAACTCGCATCGGAGATGGGATACGCGCTCGGAGCTACTCTTGATGACATCGCCGATTCCATTTACCTGGGCGGAGGAACTCCGTCCATCCTCGATGCCCCGCAGTTGCTGCGCATTTTCGCCGCCGTGCGCGCTCAGTTTGCGGTCGCACCCGATGCCGAGAGTACGGTCGAATGCGCTCCGGGAACGCTTACGCCC
The DNA here is from genome assembly GCA_050014035.1 of Terriglobales bacterium. Lineage (GTDB taxonomy): Bacteria > Acidobacteriota > Terriglobia > Terriglobales > Acidobacteriaceae > Acidiflorens. The sequence continues at coordinate 927 of JBEKED010000324.1, read as the reverse complement.
GCGCTCATCGACACCTTGCTGCAATGCGGCGTGAACCGCGTTAGTCTGGGCGTGCAGTCGTTCGTCGATCACGAAGCGCAGTCGGTCGGACGATTGCACAAACGCTCAACCGTTCTCGAAGAGATTGCCCGCTTGCGGCAAGCAGGACTCACCAACATCAACATTGACCTAATCGCCGGGTTGCCGCACCAGACGGCAGAAAGCTGGGCCTTCTCGCTCGCCGAGACGATTGCCACCGGCGTTCCGCACGTCAGCGTTTATATGCTCGAAGTGGATGAAGATTCCCGCCTCGGCAGGGAACTGATCGCCGGAGGCGCCCGCTATCACGCCCACTTCGTCCCCGATGACGACGCAACCGCCGATTTCTATCAGCAGGCATGTGAGATGCTAGACTGCGCCGCCATTGCGCAATATGAAATCTCCAACTTTGCCCGCACCGGTTCGCAGTTACAAAATAACCAGTCGCGCCATAACTTGAAATATTGGACGAGGCAGCCTTACTTGGGTTTCGGCGTCGATGCCCACTCGATGCTTCCAGTGCTCGCGTGGGGACGGGCGCCCTCGCGAGCCTGCCCTGAGCGAAGTCGAAGGGTCCAAGCCGAGCGCAGCTCGGCAGTGCGCTTTGCCACCCCAGATTCGCTCGATGCCTACATGAATCGCGTGCCGCACAGCGTAACCCCGGTCTCACCGCAAGCCGCGATCGAAGAAAACTTTTTCCTCGGTCTGCGCCTGAACCGAGGCATCGACCTCAAAAAGCTGCGAGCCGAATTTGGGCCGGAGACGGTTGCGGTGTGGGAATCCGCCATTCGGCAGTGCGTGCAAGACGGTCTGCTTGAGCAGAGAGGCTCAATCCTGCGCCTCACCTCGCGCGGTCGTCTCTTATCCAACGAAGTCTTCGGCAGATTTCTTTCCGAGAAAGCTACGGAG
>JBEKED010000323.1:0-4107 GCA_050014035.1 Terriglobales bacterium | reverse complement strand
CGTTGCGAGAGCCGGTTTCTCGGCCCGTAGCGACCATTTCCCCTTGCCCTTTTCCTGCTTCGGCTTGACTACAAGCTCGCGATCGATGGTGATCCGCACCTCTTTTTTCTTGGGCGTGATGTTCACCCGATCGACAGCAGTAGTCGGATCCTCGGACGGCAGCGCGCCCAGGAAGTGCAATGCGTAACGCGCGCCCGTGAGCTCCACCTTGTGTTTGAGAAGTCGCACTTTTTCGATGCGGATTCCGGACAGCGTGTACGACCCCTGCGGCGAGTGCCCGATGAGCACGCCGCGCTCGTTGAAGGTGAGCGCGTTATCGAGATAGCCGCCGCGCAGAAAAAGATCTTTGCCTTCGAACTGCTTTCTGAGCTCGTCTTCCGTGATGCTTCCCGATTCCGGAGCCTCGCCTGCACTGCCGGGCACGGCCGTGGACGCCAGCGCCGGCTGACTTTCTGCGGGAGCGGGAGCGGACAGCGATGCAGGGGCTTGGACAGTTTGCGGCGTTGCAGGCGGCGGCAGCGTCTGCACTGGAGGTTGGTTGTCGGCGATGGGCGCGGGAGCCGCTTGCTGCGCGCGCACGTTTACCGCGGCCAATATAAACAACATCGCCGATGCGCCGCAGACTAACAACACACGGCGCTGAAACACACGGGGCCGAGACACGTCGAGCGAGGCCGCAGGTGCAGCAAAAAACAAGACACGGGAGCGAGCCATGGGCAGGTGCATGGGAAGCCTTCGAAGGCAACTTTAGCAGGGATTCAGGCGCTGCCGCCTTCAGAAAAAAACCTTTGGTAACTCAACGCGAGGGCGATTCCCATTTCAATCCTTGAGGCCGATTTGGCGCTTGAGCCGCCACAAAATCCGCCGGAAGAGCCCCAGAATCCGCCGTGCATCTGACCGCGTGAGAGCAAGTCGGCGCAGCAGCAGGTCGAGATCGTGGCGATTCGCCTTCTGCATCGCCGCAGGAGAGTAGCTTGCGGCCTGCATCGTCTCTGCGACGACCGCGGCCAGCAATTCGAGATCGCGTGCGCAAGCGGGGTCGCGCGTGAAGGCGGGAGCCGCGCCGTCCTCTGCAGGATCTGGGTGCACCGTCCTCGCGACTTCTTCGTTTTTGTCGCGAAAGTGGACATCGGTTTTGCGCCGCGCCGCCAGCTCATACAAGCACACGGCAACCGCCTGGCCCAGGTTCATCGAGGGCTGGTGAGGGTCGGTGGGAATCTCGACAAGCATGTGGCAGAGAGCGAGATCTTCGCGGGTGAGCCCGCGCTTCTCCGATCCAAAGACCAGCGCCACGCGGCCGCCGCGGGCGAATTCTGCATCGACACACGGCGTCAACTCCGGGAGCGGAATCACCGGCTGCTCGGGCTTGCGGTGCGCGAGCGTTCCTGTGCCGATGACTAGCGTGCAATCAGCCACGGCCTCGGCCAGGTGTTCGACATGCTTTGCGTTTTCGAGCAGGTCCGAGGCGCCGACGGCGGACTTCGCCTCGCGCCAGTGTTCCTCATACGGAGCGACCACGGACAGATCCCGGAAGCCGAAGTTCGCCATGGCGCGCGCCGCCGCTCCTATATTGAGGGGATTGCGCGGAGAGACCAGCACGACGTGGAGGCGGTCAAGGCTAGGCATCGCGCAGATAGAGCTCGATTCTGTCAGTTGTCCAAGTGGCGATCGCTCGTATGAGAATATTGGCATCGAGCACCACCTTTGGGGTGCTCACTTGCCTTCCAGCCTCTTGCGGCGATCTTCTGCTCTCAGCCGTTCGAAGTTTTCGATCATGTCCTCTTCAGTAACGCCCGCGGCCGCCATCTCCTCCTGCAGGCGCGCGTGCGCTTCATCGAGAGCCTTCTTTTCAGCTTCAGTGCGCTTGCGCCGGACGGGCAGATAGTAGCCGATAGTGTCCCCGTGGCGGGTGATGGCCAGAGGCTTGTCGGATTCGAGCAAGTAAGTGGCGAGCTTGTCGCGGAACTCGCGGATGCCGACGCTTTGGGTGCTCATGGGCGCCTCCTGGTGTGTGTACCATTGCGTACACAAGTGTACCACGCTTTCGGACGTGCTGCCCGCGCTATGCGGCCATTAGGTCGATGTTCTAGCCTGAAGCGTGCTCTTTTCCAACTCAGCCGCGGATGCTCTCAACGAACTCAGCCAGGCGCCCATCGTGCGCTTTTCGTTGCTGGCGCTCAGCTCCATATTTTTCCTCGTCGATCCCTTTGCCGCCATTCCATCGTTTCTGGCTATCACCGAGAGCGCCGATGCAGTGCGCCGCAAGCGCATGGCGCGTAAGGGCGCATTCACTTGCTTCATCGTGCTGACCACATTCGCCATTGCCGGCCAACTCATCTTCCGCATGTTCGGGATCACGCTGCCGGCATTCGAAATCGCTGGCGGACTGATTCTGCTGCTCATTGGCCTGGACATGCTGGAAGCCCGCCGCTCGCCCACGCAGGAAACCCACGGCGACACCGAAGAAGCAGCATTGAAAGAGGACGCCGGCATCGTGCCCCTCGGGATTCCTATGCTGGCTGGTCCCGGCGCCATTTCTTCGGTCATGGTGCTGGTGGGACAGGTGCCCTCGCTGTGGCACTGGGAGATGGCGGCGATTCTCGGCTCCATCACGATCACAGCGGCTGTCGCCTATTTTGTACTGGCCGCGGCGAGCCGCGTGCGCCAGGTGATGGGTGAAACCGGCATCCGCATCCTGGTGCGCATCATGGGCCTGCTGCTGGTAGCCCTGGCGATGCAGTATTTTGTGAATGGAATCACGGACCTCGGATTAATTCCGAAACGCTAAGGGGTGTCCATGGATCAGTTCAACAGGGTGATTGACATACTGCTCCTGTGTACCGGCCCGTGTTTGCTTGTGTATTCCGTTGTCGCCTTTTTTCGAACAAGGAGCTTTCTCCGCTCCAGCACTGAAGTGAATGGCGCGGTCGTCCGATTAGAGCACTCTACAGACCGAACGGGAACTGCAACCTACGAGAGTTATGCTCCAGTGTTTTCTTTCACTACGGTGGATGGGAAGAGGCACACTGTGCCCTCTGAAGTATGGTCCAGCCCCGCTGATTTCAGCGTCGGCGAGGCCGTGCGGGTGAGGTACGACCCGGCCAACCCCGAAGACGCAAGAATCCACACTTTTTGGGAGACATGGGGAACTGCGGTCATTCCCGGCGTCGTGGGTGCGGGATTTGTCGCGTTTGGCTGCTGGCAACTTGGCCTGCTTCATTTCGAGTGACTCAGGTACTGAGCCTCGTAAATGTGGCGAATCGCAGGGTTTCCCACAGAAAAAGGATGCTTTCCACAGGCTACGGAGCTTGCTTATAACCCCTTGATATTGCTATTCTTGCTGAGTTGCAAGGGGTGGGCTCTGTTGGAGCGCCATCATTTGCATCCTGGAGTGGCCTGTGCTACTCTAATTGAGTTGTAGAGAGCAGTGGAGCCTCCCGGTGGCCTTTTGGCCTGCCCGTTTGAGGGAAGTGGGAAGCTGGTTCGTTGGGTCGGTCGAGGCGGTTTGAAGCCTTTCGAAGCCCCTGTAGGGAATCCCTAGAGAGAACCCATTGCAAGACCCGGGAGTTCATCTCCCGCGAGCCCTAGTGGCTCGAGCATATTTTGCTGGCCGATATTTGATATTTTGCGCAGTGCGAACGGGTTATCGAAGTTGGTTCGGGCAGAGTTTTCGCTTGACCTCGAACCGGTACTTTGATAGTGTTAGAAGGTTCGCGCCAAAACGCCGTAGTCTGCAGTACAAGCAGAGACAATCAGCGTTGCGCATCAAGTTCGAGGACAGCCGGATGAAAGTCCGGACCTCGATCCCAAGGGGTCTCGCTTAGGCGAATCGCCCTCAAGGATCTTTGACAAATTGGTTGAACGTGCCAGTCGTGAGATGCGATCAAGTTTGGCTTGGTCATCTCACAAGGTAAGGTGCCCCGTTGCTTTCGCGAGAAAGTTACGGGTGCACGGTCGACCCAACCGACCTCCGTCGGGGTGGGAAGACATCAGGCTTCAAACGAGAGTTTGATCCTGGCTCAGAATCAACGCTGGCGGCGTGCCTAACACATGCAAGTCGAACGAGAAAGTGGTAGCAATACCATGAGTAAAGTGGCGCACGGGTGA
>JBEKED010000322.1:0-4126 GCA_050014035.1 Terriglobales bacterium | reverse complement strand
GGCGAGCCGGGTTGGAAGCAGCGACAAAAATGACAAAAGGGCCAGCGCCAGCAGGGTGCGGAAAATGGCGGTCAGCGCCTTGGTTTTCATTCCCTGAAGCATCCTGGTCTGAAGCATCATTGGCCACCGACCTGGCTGGGCGATGCCATGGGACGCAGCACGGCGCGCACGATATCGTTGGCCAGTCGGGCCGCGTCCGCTTGCAGCTTCGACATGGCTTGCTGCTTATCCTGTTCGATGGCGGCGCGCGCCTGCTTAACCTGATCCTGCGCTCTAGTGCGGGCTTCATTCACCGCCTGGGTGCGCGACTGGGTATCCTGCTGGCGACGGGCTTCCTGGTTCTTGAATATCTTCTGCCGCGCTTCCCGCAATCTCTGCTCGTACTCGGCCGTGCGGGCCTCGGCAGCCGCGATATCCGCCCGCGCCTTCTCCATAGCCCCCTGAGTCCGGTTGCGGCGCTCGGCGAGTACGGCCGCCAGCGGACGCTGCACGATGAAAGTGTACAAAATATACAGCGTGGCCAGCAGGATGACGGTGGGTACGGCTCCGAGCAGTAATTCGCCTAGTTGTCGGAGTGTCTGTTCCATTCTTTGCTGACCGAACTGACGATCGTGTCCTTGCCGATTTTACTGGCTGATTCCGATGGAAGGAGAGCCGTTTCTAAAACCAATAACGGTAACATTGCCAGAGATGAGGTGTCAATGACGCGGCGCATTTTTGCGGGAGATTTCCCACTCCGGGACAGAGGTCGAAGGCGCAGAAATTGATTCCTTGACAATCGGGGCCGAGGGTTTAGCATGTAGGTATCACCTCCGATCCCAGTCCGGATCGAATGGGCCGATAGCCAAGGAAGTGTCACCGCTTCTTGGCTGGCGGCCCATTTTAAGTTTGGGGCTTCCTATGGACTCCGGAATTAATGACGACAAGTTGACATACCCGTGACAACTGCTCGGGTGGTGGTTGGCGAAAATAATCTTGTCAGCCTGGAAGTCTGGCGGGTCTGGCGGGTGCTGCTCTCTCCACCCGGCCAGACCTTTTTTGTTGAAGGATGAAAAACGCGCGAACTGCGCTCGCGTGGACAGACGAGGGCGTCTGTCCCTACGTGATTTTCGAACGATCTACTGTGCTGCCACGGACTGGATCAGCGCCGCAATCTTCTCGAGGATTCGGTGCATGCTGATATTGGGATCGACGGCGGCATCGACTTCGTGATGGTGCGTGCCGGCATGCATCACCAGAACCTTCGTTCCCGCGTGAGCTTTCTTGACCATGTAAGGCAGGTGATGGCGATCGTCCTTGGACAACGTTGCGCCGAGAATGACAAGGTCGAAAGTGCCCTGCCGCAGGGCCTCCTGAACGCCCCGGCGGTTGAGGGCGGTGGTCACGTGATGTCCGGCTTTGGTCATCTCGGCGGCTTGGCGCGAGAGCGTTTGTTCGTCGGACTCGCCGTAAAGAATTTTGATGGTTGCGGTATGAGCAGCTTTCTGAGCGGTTGCGGGCAAAGGACCCTCCTGAACTCACTCGGAGCTTAGCAAGCGCAGAGCGCGCTTCCGAGGTCACGGAAGATCAGGGCCAGATGGCGGATGAGGAGCGATGTGAGGGGAACAGCGCGAGGAGCAATGAGACTGGCAACGCGCAGTCCCACGAGGTTCGACGCCGACTACTGGGCCAACAACTGAGCCGCCCGCTGCCGCGATTGCGAGATATCGCTCGATAGTTGCAGGGCCTGCCGGTAGGCCAAGTCAGCGTCCTGCGCGCGCCCGGCGTGGTGGAGAGCGTCAGCCAGCAGTAGATATCCAACATCGGTAGGCTCGAGATCGGCGAAGTGTGCAAAGTAGCCAGCAGCGCGGCTCCAGTCAGCGGCCGTTTGCGCGGTCTTCTCTGCGATCAGGCCCATGTCGAGAAAAGCAACCGGGAACGCCCCCTTTAGTTTCAGGGCGGCATCGAAGTTCTGTTGCGCCCGGTCGTAATCGTGAAGCGCGAAGTAGACGGTGCCCAGATTCGCATAAGCAGTGGCACGGAGTTGCGTATCGGTCGCCAACCTCAGCGTCGCTTCATAGCGCGCTTTGGCCTGCCCCAAATCTCCGTGCTGCTCGGCGTAGATTCCCAGATTCAGTTGGCTGGTCGGGTCCAGGGGTTCCAGAATGGAGGCGGTTCGGAAGTGAATAATAGCCTCGTCGATTCTCCCTTGCCGGACCAGCGCGTTGCCAAAATTATTTTCGGCCACGTAATTGTTCCGAGTAACGGCCAGAGCGTGCGCCCAAAGACCGAAATCGTCGTGCCAATACCCAATCTGATTGCGAGTAACGGCGGAGAACGCGAGCAGGCAGGCGAGTGCGGCTGCGGCCAGATACTTCACCGAGAGCTGATGGGCGCTAGCCCACTCCGCGGTAGCCCAAACAATCATTATGAAAAGGCCGATCAAAGGCAGATAACCATAGCGATCGGCCATGGCCTGGTTTCCAACCTGCACCAAGCCAATCATCGGAACCATTGTCCCGAGATACCAAAACCAGCCCACCGCAAGATAGCGATGCTGGCGATATCGAAGCGCGGCGTAAGTGACGGCCAGCAGAAAACTCGCCGACGCCGCAACTTCCCACGGCGGCAATGCGTGCGGATAAGGATAAAGCGCCGCCAGATGCGATGGCCAGATCGCCTTCTCGATATAAAGCGCGTAGCTCACCAGTACGTTTTCAAGCCGCAGCAGCGGAGAACGTTCGGCGCTTGTGAGCACGGCGCCACCCGCACGTTGTGCCATCATGGTGATGACCGCGCTCCCCGCCGAAAGCACCAGAAGCGGGAGCTTCTCCAAACACAACGTCGTCAGAGGCTGCGTGGAGCTCTCGAAGCAGACTCGCCCTTCGTCGTAAAACGTAGCTTTGCGGGGAAACCGTATTCGACCGAGCGGCCAATAGTCGAGCAACAGAAGCAGCAACGGCAGCGTAATGGCCATCGGCTTCGCCATCAGCGCCAGAGCAAACAAAACTGCCACCAACACGTAGCGCGCAACGCCGGGGCGACGGACGTACCATCCATAAGCCGCAATCGCCAGCAGCAGGAAGAACATGCAAAGCACGTTCTTGCGCTCCGCTACCCACGCAACCGATTCCACATTGAGTGGATGCACGGCAAAGAGCGCAGCCACCATCAGGCTGCGCGCCGTGTATCCGGTGAACCACTGCAGAATCAGAAACAGCAGCAGCGCGTTCGCGGCATGCAACAAGAGACTCGCATAGTGATGCCCGACTGGATTGAGCTGAAAAAGCTGGCAATCCAGGGCATGCGACAGCCAGGTGAGCGGATGCCAGTTCGCTTGCTCCAACGAAGTAAACGCCCATGAAACCGTGCTCCAGCGGAGACCCGCGAGCACGTGAGGGTTTTCGGTCACGTAGCGGTCATCATCGAAGTTCACAAACCCGTTGCGCGAAACTGGGTTGTAAAGGGCCAGCGTGACCACGACCAGCAATAGGCTCAACACCAGTCTGCGCTGAGCGGGGGAACGAAAGATGGAACGAAAAATCCCTTGCGTCAGATGGGGCGCAATCGCCGGCTTGGTAGCAGCAACGGGCATGAATGGCTTTGCTTCCAAGTTTGCGGTAGCGGGTGGCGGGATGCAATGTGAAATGTGAGCCTGCGCGAAATGCGGCGAAACTTAAGTCATGAGGGCGACAGCTTGTAACGGCCACGCCCAAGCGGCCACTCGCGATGCCAGTGCCGACGAGGTGGCGCCGCAGTTTGCGCTCACGTTGCTATAGACTATTTTGGAAATCCCGCCAGTCTGGGACAGGCGCGGGCGTGGCTTTCATAGCAGTGCGTTGGCGAAGATAGGAAACTGGGCAGATTGTCGTCCTCTTACAAGCACAAGCTCTCGCGCGGACTGCTGGCGGCTGCGGCTTTGAGCTACTGCTCTCAGCTTATCTGGTTCGGTTCGAAGTGTTTTCATCAGATTGATATTGACGGCATGGACTACGTTGGAATTGCCCGGCATCTGCGGAATCATCAATTCTATTCGGCGATCAACGATTTCCGCAGTCCACTCCTGTCCTGGATGATTGCCGCCGGTTCCTTGTTCGATGGCGACCTGGCGCGGGTCGGGAAAGTCCTTACTATCGGCAGCTATCTT
>JBEKED010000321.1:0-4142 GCA_050014035.1 Terriglobales bacterium | reverse complement strand
GTGCGGGGCGCGGATTTACTGAAGTCGACGGCACGGCAACTGCTGTTGATGCGCGCGCTGGATGATACCGCTCCCGATTATTTCCATTGCGAACTGGTGCGGGACACAGCCGGGATGCGGCTGGCAAAACGGCATGATGCGCTGAGCATCCGGCATTTGCGCGAGAGCGGGCTGACGGCCGAGAATGTGCTTGAGATGGCCGGTTGCCCATGATGGGCTCGTACTTTAGTTTCGGGTAAGTGTTACTGGCGTAGCTTAGAAACCGCGGCCAACGAAGCTACCATGGAAGGAACAGTTCGGCGTAGCACGCAGGAGGCAGTTATGCACCGAATGTTCAGGAAGATTCTGGCGATTGCCCTGTTCATGAGCGCGGCCGCCTATGGGCAATCGCTCGGCGACATTGCTCGCGAGAACCGTGAGAAGCAGAATGCCGCCGACCAGTCGTCCACCCCGAAGCCGAAAGTGATCACGAACAAGGACCTTCCCAAGGATCCGGATCCCAGTCCGGCGCCGAGTGCGACACTGCCGGGAACGGGCGCGGATGCCAGCGGCAAAACGGCTGAGAATCGCGCGGACGACCATCATTTTGCCGAGCAACGCCAAGCCGAGCAACGGGCAGCCGACCAGTGGAAGCGGCAGATTCTGGCACAAAGAAATAAGGTGGCGACGTTGCAGGCGCGCATCGACCAGATCCATGCGGCGATTCGTGCCGAGAACGGAAACGCGCAGTTCGAAGGGCCGGTCAACTCCTATCAGGCGCGCCAACTTCTGCTGGTGTCGCAGATCCAGCAGCGACTCAACGAAAACAGGCGAAAGCTCGAGCAGATGCAGGAAGCCGCGCAACATGCCGGCATGAATACGGCGGTGTACGATCCATAGTGCCGGACTGGTGGGCGGGACTTTCTTTGGGATGTGAAAGGGAATAGTTCTTGCAGGGGAGAGATTGTATGTACCGAATTGTGCGGAAGGTTCTGTCCATCGCATTGCTAATGAGTTCGGCTGCGTATGGCCAGTCGCTGGGCGATGTGGCGAAAGAGAATCGTGAGAAGCAGAAAGCCAAGGCATCCGCCGCTACGCCGAAGCCAAAGGTGATAACCAACGAGGATCTTCCCGCGAATCCGACAGCGATATCGGAGGAGATTGAAGACAAGACCAGGCCGGCGCCGATGCCAAATCCTTCGGGCGGAATGTCCGCGGAACAATGGAAAAGCCTGATACTGTCGCGGAAAAACATGATTGCGGCGCAGCAGGCGCAGATTGACAAGCTCAACGAATCCATTCATTACGTCACGGCCAGCCTCTATAGCAACGGCCTCCAGTACAACGAGCGCCAGGCGCAGAAGCAGCAGACCGTCGAGCAAATGAAGCAGCAACTCGAACAGCAAAAGAAGAGCCTCGCCGAGTTGCAGGAAGCCGCAAAGAAGGCCGGCATGGGCAGCGCGGTGTACGATCCGTAGGCAGCTCTCAGCTGTCAGCTCTCAGCAAGGCACCCGCGCTCGGCTTTCTCATGAATCGGACTTTCTCGGCCGGGCATCCTAAAGCTGTGGACGCCAACCCGCGTTTCTCGCGGAAGGATCGGCGGTTACAGTGATGCGAGGGCAAAGATTGTGAGTATGCCACTGAGCTCCGAAACCAGCGGAGCGGTCGAGCTTCTGGCTCGAGGCGCGATTCGTGGCGTGGTCCTCTACGATGGGCAGTGCGGTTTCTGCTCGCGTTGGGTGAAGTATTGGGCGGGAACTCTCGGGCGGCGCGGATTCGAAATCGCTTCGCTGGATGAGCCGTGGGTCGCGGCGAAACTCGTGATGCCGCATGAAGAACTGGTCACCGATATTCGCTTGCTCAGGGCGAGTGGTCCACTGATTTCCGGAGCCGATGTTTATTTGTATGTGACGCGCCGGATCTGGTGGGCGTGGCCGTTCTATGCCGTGTTCAGTTTGCCGGGGTTCAACTGGCTGATCCACACTGGTTATCGGTGGTTTGCGCGAAACCGGTACTGTGTATCGCATGCTTGCAAACTGCAACCACGGTGAAGCCGGGCTTGCTTTTGCCTGCCAAACCGCGCCATTTGGCCCTTTTCACTGTCCACGGCTCGATTTTAAGGCCATTCTGCAGGGGTACCTTTCTTGGAACCGCATAAAATCTGCATAAAATGCTTCTTTTCCACAGCGCAGTGCGTTAGTATGCGCATGGATACAAGCAAATTTGTAAGTTCCTGAAGGAGGAATTCATGGCTTCTGGTATGACCAAAACTCAGCTCACCCGTCACCTGGCCGAAAAGCTTGAACTCAACAACAAGACTGCTGCGGCTTTTCTGGAACACCTAGCCGACACGGCGATTAAAGAAACGAAGAAAAACGGTGTATTCGTGGTGCCCGGATTGGGCCGTCTGGTGAAGGCGCATCGCAAGGCCCGCATGGGACGCAATCCACAGACGGGCGAACCGATTCAGATTAAGGCGAAGACAGTAGTGAAATTCCGCGTGGCGAAAGCCGCAAAGGACTCCATCGCGCCCAAGAAGTAGTTGTGTGTGTGGCGCGGGCGCCTCGCCCGCGAAAAGTTGGAATCAATACGAAGGCCGGCATTCGAGTCGGCCTTTTTTCTTGGATGGTTAAATCGCCAACTCCACCAATTCCGCCCGTACCTTTCCCGCTGCGATCGTCAACTTCCCCACACTCACCGGTAAGTGGAAACGGCGCGGGCCGGCGCTCCCGGGATTGAAATAGAGGACGCCGTTTTTCTCTTCCATCTTCGGCTGATGGCTGTGGCCGTATACCACCACGCGGAATCCGGCAGCTCTCGCCTTCAGGTCGAATTGGCCGAGGTCGTGCAGCATGTAGATCGAAACGCCGCCCGCTTCGACAACTTCGGTTGCGGGCAGAGAGCGCGCCCACGCGTCGGTGTCAACGTTGCCGCGAATTACGGTTACGGGCGCGATATTCGCGAGCGCCTCCAGAATTTGGGGAGCGCCGACGTCCCCGGCGTGAAGGATGCGGTCGGATCCGCGCAGAGCCTTGACGGCTTCGGGCCGTAGCAGGCCGTGAGTGTCGGAGATTACGCCGAGGGTTATTCGCTCTTTCGTCATTCGTATCGAAGCTCAGGTTCTTGCATATTGCCGGACGGACGAATGCGTCCGTCCCTACATGGGTCTTGCTAATCGTCACAAATCGGATGTCGAGCGCTCACAGACTCCGTCCCTGACTCTAAGGTTATACTGCCCAAAGAATGCCCGAACCGACAATCGGCGCGACTCCAACCCTGGCCGACGTGCTGCGCCGCTATTGGGGATACCACGAGTTTCGCCCCAAGCAGGAGAATGTCATCCGCAGCCTGCTGGCCGCGCACGACACTTGCGTGGTGATGCCGACTGGAGGTGGGAAGTCGCTGTGCTACCAGTTGCCGGCGGTGATTTCGGGGAAGACGGCGGTGGTGGTTTCGCCGCTGATCGCGCTGATGCAGGACCAGGCGGCACAACTGGCGCAGATGGGTATTCCAGCGGCGGCTATCAACAGTTTTCAGAATGCGGCGGAGCGGCGCCAGGTGATGGAGAACGCCGCGCGCGGAGAATATCGGCTGCTGTATCTTTCGCCGGAAGGGCTGTTGGCGGGAAATACTATTGCATGGCTGAGCCGAGTGCCGGTCGGCTTTTTTGCGGTGGATGAGGCGCATTGCATTTCGCAGTGGGGACACGAGTTTCGACCGGAGTACCGCCAGCTCAGCCGGTTGCGCACCAGCTTTCCGAAGCTTCCGATCGCGGCGTTTACGGCGAGCGCGACGCAGCAGGTGCGCCACGACATTCTGAAGCAGTTGCAGATGCGCGAGCCCGATCTCTACATTGCCAGCTTCCATCGCACGAATTTGCGCTACGTGGTGCACCAGTGCGAGGCGCGCACACAGATGGAATTGCTCGCCCGCGGCTTGCGGCATTATGCGGGCGAGAGCGTGATCGTGTACTCGCCCACGATTCGCCGGGTGGAAGAGACGGTCGAATACCTGGAGGAGAGCGGCATTGCGGCGATTCCTTATCACGCAAAAATGGAAACGCCGATGCGGCGCCAGAATCAGGAACGATGGATGTCGGACGAAGTGCGGGTGCTCGTCGGGACGATCGCGTTCGGCCTCGGCATCAACAAACCCGCGGTACG
>JBEKED010000320.1:0-4170 GCA_050014035.1 Terriglobales bacterium | reverse complement strand
TCCAGCCGCGATGAAGAGGATGTGGTCGGTGCGAACCATGCCGTAGCGGGTGTTGACGGTGGTGCCCTCGACGATGGGCAGGATGTCGCGCTGTACGCCTTCGCGCGAAACGTCCGGGCCATGGCCGCCTTCGCGGCCGGCGATTTTGTCGATTTCATCCAGAAAGATGATGCCGGAGTTTTCCACGCGATCGATGGCTACGCGCGTGACCTGCTCCATATCGATGAGGCGCTGCTCTTCTTCCTGGATCAGGTATTCGAAGGCTTCGTTGACTTTCATCTTCCGCTTCTTGGTGCGCTGACCGAAGATGTTGGGCAACATGTCTTTGAGATTGACGTCCATCTCTTCGACGCCCTGATTGGAGATAATCTCGAACGACGGAAAATTGCGCTCGCGGGTTTCGATTTCGACGGTACGGTCGTCGAGTTTGCCTTCGCGCAACTGCTGGCGCAACTTCTCGCGCGTGCGGTTGGAAGATTCGCTCAGGCTGGTGCTGGCGTCGATTACGACGCCTCCCGAACTGGAGTCGGTGGGACGCGGCGGGGAAGTGGGCGGTAGAAGAATGTCGAGCAGGCGCTCTTCGGCGTTGAGTTCGGCTTTGTCGGCTACGTCTTCGAGCTTTTCTTCGCGGATCATTTCAATCGCGATCTCGACCAAGTCGCGGATCATGGATTCGACATCGCGGCCGACATAGCCGACTTCGGTGAATTTGGAAGCCTCGACTTTGAGGAACGGCGAATTGGCCAGCTTGGCCAGACGGCGCGCGATTTCGGTTTTGCCCACGCCTGTGGGACCGATCATGATGATGTTTTTGGGGATGACCTCTTCGGCCATTTCGGGGCCGAGTTTCTGGCGGCGCATGCGGTTGCGCAGGGCGATGGCTACGGCGCGCTTCGCGTCTTTTTGTCCGACAACGTATTTGTCGAGTTCAGTGACGATTTCGCGCGGCGTCAGTTCGTCGAGCGTGACTTGTTCTTCTTCGGCGGTTCCGGGTAGGTAGATGGCCATAAATGCGTGGTTCGCTATTCGTCGTTCGCTGTTCGCTTCTCGCTGTTCGCAACACCATCCGCACTTGCACGCGAACGGCGAATAGCGAACGGCGAACCGCTACAGTTCCTCAATCGTAACCTTGTCATTGGTATAGATGCACATTCGGCCTGCAATCTTCATTGCTTCTTCGGCAATTTCTCGCGGCGAAAGCTGGGTGTGATCGGCCAGCGCCTGCGCTGCGGCCTGCGCAAAGGGGCCGCCGGAGCCGATCGCGGCAATGCCGGTATCGGGCTCGATCACGTCTCCCTGACCGCTGAGCAGGAACGTTGTTTCCTTGTCGGTGACGATTAGCAGGGCTTCGAGATGGCGCAAAAATTTGTCGGTGCGCCAGTCTTTTGCGAGTTCAACGGCGGCGCGACCTAAGTTGCCATGATACTGCTCGAGCTTGGCCTCGAAGCGGCTGAAGAGCGTGAAGGCGTCGGCGGTCGAGCCGGCAAATCCAGCTAGAATTTTGTCTTGATAGAGGCGGCGGATTTTCTTGGCGCCGTGCTTGATTACGGATTCGCCGAGCGTGACCTGGCCGTCTCCGGCCATGACGACTTTGTCGTTCCGGCGGACGCAGAGAACGGTGGTGGAGCGGATGCGGCGAGGGGCGGGGGTTTGGGCACTTTGGGCGACTGCGTCTACTAGTGTGTTCTTCTTCATGAGCGCAACCTTTAATTATAGCAGCGGCGATGGTGAGAGATTCCCGCTCGAATGCTCCGCGCGCGTTTGGAATTATGCATTGGTCACGGGGACCGGTATTTTCATGCCCGTTCTTTTGGCGGCCGGCGCACACGAATTTTTTGATCAGTCACGACGACGAAACATCCCGCCCACTCGCTGACGGCCTCTCCCTGAAATACCTCTTCCAACCGTTCCACTAACCGCAACCGGCTGGGAGAGTGCAGTCGAACGAGCACGACACCGTGATGGGTACCAAGGGTGAAGCGCCGGCTGTCCGAGAAATCCAGGTCTTGGGTGATGAGAGTGCGGCCTTCTCGCTGGGCTTGTGCCCAGAGCTCGGAATCGTCGCAACCCGAGAGGTTTTCTTGTTGGGTGGTGTGGATGTCGTGTCCAAGCTGGCGGAGACGCGTTGCGATCTGTAGTGGGAGGTTCTCGTCGAGTTTGGCCTTCATTGAACGTTGGGCACGTTCGGGACACTGGGAACGGCGGGCACGGGAAGGTCCTCTTCGGCGGAGGCTGCCGCGAATGCAATCGCGGCGCGCACGTCGTCGGCTTTGAGGCTGGGGAAGTCAGCGAGAATGTCTTCGGTCGCATCGCCAGCCGCGAGGCTGGCTAGCACCGTGCGGAGCAGGACGCGTGTGCCCCTGAATACCGGCTCGCCACCGCAGATTTGTGGGTCGCGAACGATGCGGTCGCCGAAATGATGGTGAGGTGTGACTGTCCCGCTCATAGGCGTGCGCCTAGTCGTATCTTATCACTGCCGTTCACTGCCGTCGGCTGAGGCTTATGGTGTTCTAAATTGCCGCCAACGGAGACCGATTACAATGTGCATGTACAAAAACGTGTTACTTATGTACATGAATGATATACTGTCGTGCGGAGAGGAGTAGTCATGGCCACCAGCAACCGCCGCGTACATAAGCATTTCCAATTGGACTCAGTAAAAATCAAGCGCGCTCAGAAGGTTCTGGGAGCAAAGACCGAGACTGAGACCATCGACCGCGCATTGGATTTCACGATCACAGAGCATGATAGGAATCGACTCGCGTGGGAAGCCAACGAGCGTTTTCTCAGAAGCGGCGGCGAAATTAAAGATGTTTTCGGAAAATTGGATCGCTAAATGAGCGCCGCCATGCTTGATTCTTCCGTCTACATTTCGGCAATGCGGCGAGGGGACGAGGCGGTCCTTGCGCTGCGACGGTCGTCGATCGATACTCCGCTTTGGCTCAGTGCCGTCGTGCTGGAAGAGCTCTATGCAGGCGCATCGGGCCGCATTTTACAATCGCTGGAACGGATGGAGCGCGAATTCGACCGGATGAAACGGATATTGGTTCCGAACCTCGGCGACTGGACCGAAGCGGGACGAGTGCTGGCGCGTTTGGCGGCCAGATACGGATACGAGAAGATCGGGGGACGTCTGGCGAACGATGCACTGATCGCAATGAGCGCCGCTAGGATCGGAGCCCGAGTCATAACGGTTAACGAGGGGGACTTCCGCAAGCTTGCCGAGTTCCGGTCGTTCCAATGGGAGGTGAGCGTGTTCTAGTCTCGGCCGGTGGGCGTGAGGATTCCATGAAGCGTCATGTCGAAGGGATGTTGTGGGTTGTCTCATTTCTTGCTTTGATTGTGGCCGCGATCACGTCGACCAGAACTCATCTTCTGGTTGTGGCAGTCGTGTGGGTTGCATCTTCGGTGATTGTGATTCCGCTCCATTTCTACAAGGCTTGGCGTAGATGGGCCGATGTGCCGAACAAACGGCAGTATGCTGCATGGGTTGGCTTCGAGACATTCGCGATGATCATGCTGATCGCCCTGTTTTTCTACTCCGTCTCTTCGCACTGAGCGCTTTACAATGCCCGCTAAGAACGAAAATTAGGTGTACGATTCGCGCGTTAAAGTATTTGCGTATCGAGCATCGCGATGAACTGAATTCCGGGTACGATTTTTCCGACAAGACTTTTGTCGTTGGTCAAGAAGAGGTCGGTGCCAGCCTGAGCCGCACTCGCCAGATGAATAGCGTCCGCAGGGGTGGTGCCGAGCGCGCCGCGAATTCGCGCGTAGTGTTCTGCCGTTTCGACGGTGAACGGCACTATTTCTGCAACCACACCTCGCAACAGCGTGCGAAACTGATCGGCCAGTTCCGGGGTCCCCGGCGAGCCCGGTTTTGGCCCGCTGGGGTGGAGGTCTGCACGCCCTTTGCGGTAGGTTCCTGCGAGGACCTCCCCAAAAGTGAAGGCTCCGGTAATCAGCCGATCCTGACGCTGCTTCATCCGCGAATGAATCGCATCAACTTGCTTCGCGTACTGCGGATGATCCTCAAGCCAATAAATGAACAGCATGCTATCCCAATAGACGCGACTCATTTGCGCTCCTCTTTGCGCTCCTCTTTGCGGTCCTCGGCAGCGTAAAACTTGCTCCGCTCAGCTTGAAGATAAGCCTCGCCTCCTCCCAGTT
>JBEKED010000319.1:0-4219 GCA_050014035.1 Terriglobales bacterium | reverse complement strand
GTGAAAGCCACCCCGTTTGACGACACCACGACGACAGCCGCGTGGTAGTCCTGGGCGGGTGCGTCGAAGATGGGAATACTCCCCCGATCCTGGTACCAACCCGAGAAGGTCGCCTTGCCGTCAAACGGGGTGGCTTTCACTTTCTGCCACAGTAAGAACGACGTCCCCACGGGCGGAAATATCGACACCTGGGACATCACCCAAAAGAACGCCGAACTTGCCAAGAACTGGGTACACCTGCAGCCCAAGCAAGGCCAGCACGCAATTCAGGCCATAGCCCACTGCAGCTGCAGCAATACCTCGGACTTGGGATCGTTCCTCAATTCGATCATCGCCGACATCAAGTCGCTGGTCGGCGATATCGAGGAAGTCGTCGAAGTGGTTTCGGTCATCTCGTCGCTCGCTGCCTAAAACAAGCTGGCAACAGTTAGTGGCTACTACCGGAGCCTTAGAGGGTGCCCCGTTCAAGCTCCGCTTGGGCGGGGCTCTTTTGTCGGCTAGTTGGACGAAGGTCTAGCACTCGCGGAAGCCTTGGGGTGGGAGACGGGAATCGAACCCGCAACCGTCGGAGCCACAGTCCGATGCTCTACCAAGTTGAGCTACTCCCACCGCAGAGTGGTCTACAGGGAACGATTATAGCAATTGCGGCAGGATTGCGGCGCACAGCCCCCTGAAGGGGCGACTCATTTCGAGGTTATTGGCATCGCTAAAGCGACGCCCTGATACGGAACCGGGTTTGCTCGCGCCAGCGCCTACGGTCGTCCGACGCCGAGGTATTGGAATCCCATGGCGCGCAGACGCGACGAGTCGAGCAGGTTCTTGGTGTCGATGATGATCGGGCGTTTCACGAGGTGGCGGATCTTCGAGAAATCCAGGGTCCGGAACTCGGGCCAGCCCGTCGCGACCACCACGGCATCCGCTCCCTCGCAGACGCCGTAGGCCGATTCGCAATACTTCACCATGCCATTCAATTGCAGCCGGGCGTCCGGAATTGCTACGGGATCATAAGCCCGCACGCGCGCTCCACCGGCCAGCAGGTTCTGCGCCAGTTGCAGAGAGGCCGATCCCGCCACTGAATTGGTATTCGGTTTAAACGCCAGCCCCAGAATGCCGACGTCCTTGTTGCAGACGGTTTCGAGCGCGTCGGACACTTTTTGCATGAGCCGGTCCGCCAGTTTCAGGTTTACCTCGCGCGCGGCATTCAGCACTTTCAGGTCGACGTGGTTCTCGCGCGCCAGTCCGGTGATCGATTCCATATCGCTCTCGGCAAAAATTCCACCCATGCCGGCGCCCGGTTGCAGGCAGCGCGGCGCGATTTTTTTGTCGAGGCCAAGGGCGAGTGACAAGCTGACGGCATCGGCGTTCACGTGTTCGCACAAGCTCGCGATTTCGTTGATGAACGAAATCTTGGTCGCCACAAACGCGGTCGTCGCCTCCCGCGCCAACTCCGCCGTTTCGTAATTGGTCACCAGCACCGGAACTCCGCGCATCACCAGCGGATGAAAGATCTGCTTCAGCGTGGAGACGGCCTCGCTCGAAGGTGTTCCGAGCAGGATGCGATCGGGCCAGTTGAAGTCTTCGACCGCGCAGCCGTTGGTGAAGAACATGGGCTGGCATACCAGCAGGCTCCTCAGCCCTTTCTCTTTCAGCATCTTGTCAATTTTTGTTGTCGAACCGACGCGGCCCGGCGTCACGATTGACAGCACCTGGAAGCGTCCCGCGGCGTTGGCTAAGCGGAGCACGAGTTCTTCCAGTCCCTGCGCGGAATCTTCCGCCAGAAAAATTACCTGCGCCTTGCGCGCCAGATCTTCCGGTTCCGCCGAATACACCAGGCGTCCGGAACGCACGTTGCGCCGAATCACTTCCTGAAGATTCTTTTCAAAAAAAGGAATGTTGCCTTTGGCCACTTCCATGATGCGCGTGCTGTCGGCATGACAACAGCAAACGGGTGTGCCAAAATCGGCGAGACAAGCGGAGATGACAGTGGCAAGGTAGCCGGATCCATAAACCCCAATTTGCATAATTGCACTCTTCCGATCGAACTCTGATTGCAGTTTCGATCCAGCCCGCAGCCTGGGATCGGGCGCTCGGGATGCAGCCCGTTAATCCATGGTAATCCGGCTAATGGACTTGGCAACGGGTGGAAAGTACATGTACGTTGGGTCCGCGAAACTGCCCGCTGGTTGCGGGTTTTCATGGGGTATTGCAGGAAGGCCGCGAAGGCTGCGGGAGAAGCCTTTTCCGAGGGGCGTAGCGCTCGACTTTTTTGGATTATCGTTTCGAGGACAATTGGCCGCGGCCCAATGGTACCGGCGCCAGATCCTGCCAGTGCGTTCCATTCTCGCGCACGAACATCAACTCTTCCACCGGAACCTCGCGCGGACCCGCAAACTCCGCCCAGCGCTCGCGCGCCAACGTTAACGCCGTACTCGCCTGCTCGTCGGTTTCGGTTTTCAAAATTGTCACATGCGGAATATAAGGCCAACTTTCATCGCAGCTCAGCCCTTTGCCGCAGAGTTGATCGTGCAATTCGCGTAAGCGGTAAGCCGCCCGTTTTACCTGGATGAACAGGGTCGGAGTGGTGGGAAGAAATGTTTCCACGTCTCCCAGTTCCACGCTAAATGGCACGACATGGCTGCAAACTTCTTCCAGAAATTCCAGGGCCGCCGCTTCCGTGCCCGCCAGTTGCCGCGGAGGCAGAATGGTGAGATGGGCCGGCATGTGAGCGATGGTGGGGTGGAGTTCCTGCCGCAGCTGGGCGACAAATTCGCCAACCGGATTCCGAACGTAGGTCACCAATGCGTAGCGTGAACTGGACATGTCTTCCGAAGCAAATTATAGCCCGACCGCGCCCAGCAAGGGCATTCCACCTTAGGGTAGTGTCACCAAGGTCACCAGCACCCAGTTCAGCAAGCCCGTGTGGCGGCGGGGCTCTGCCCCACGCCGGACGGGCCAAAGGCCCGTCACCACCCAATAATCTCAATCTTCACTGCCGGGACCCGAAAGGCACGTCTCGTTGCTGCTTCTGAGATCGAGGCCTATGATGAGCGTGTACACCGAGTCGAACGAAAAAAGTTCTATGCAAAGCAGATCATGAAACGCAGATCATGCAACGTAGATCATTCCTGAAGGGCGCGGGGGCAATCACCATCGTCGTTGCAGGCGGCGGAGTGTGGCGTGCCTACGATCAGGGCGTGTTTAGCGTTGGCGAAGGACCGGCGTACGAACCATGGAAGGACTGGCGCAAAGATTCGAGCCACGGAACGCTGGCTCTCGTACGCGCCGCGATTCTAGCCGCCAGTCCGCACAATACTCAGCCGTGGCTTTTCAAGGTGACGAATTCGTCGATTGAGTTGTATATCGACACGAAGAGAAATGTCGGCGCCCTAGATCCCTACCTGCGCGAAGAGCACATCGGAATGGGCTGTGCTCTGGAGAACTTGATGCTGGCAGCCGCGGCGAACGGGTACCAGGCCACGGTGACACTGCTGCCGGCGAAGCTGGGTCCGATTCCCGCCAATCCCCAACCGGAACTTTTGGCGCGCGTAGATCTCGCCGTAGGCATGCCGGAGCCAAGCGAGCTTTACGATGCCATTCCGCGACGCCACACCAATCGCGGCAAGTACATCCCTGAGAAACCGCTGCCCGCCGATTTCATCGAGACTCTGAGTCGCCTGCCCAGCGACGAACCTGGCGTGAGACTTTTTCTCTTCACCGCAGAGGCCGACCGAAAAAAGCTGGTCGAAATAACCGCGGCCGCGAACGACGAAATTTATGCCGACCCGGCCGTCAATCGTGGCAGCCATCCATGGATTCGCACGAACTGGAGTGATGTCCAGAGATTTCGCGATGGCCTGACGGTTGACGCCTTTGGCCAGCCTCCCATCGCAACAGCAATTGCCAAGATGATGCCTCTGTGGATGCTGCGGCGGGTTGCATCGCGCGGCGAAAAAGATGGGTACTCCAAGCTGATGTTGACCGCCCCGCTAATGGGCATCATCGCCGTCAATGATCGTTATGACCGCGAAGATTGTTTGCGCGCCGGAAGAATTTGGCAAAGGGCGCATTTGCTGGCCACCGCTCACGGGATAGCTGGACGGCCCTGCAACGAGTCCGTCGAAATGATCGACCATGACAGGGCACTCGCCAAGCCTCCGCACTCAGCCAGCTTGCTCGCTGAACTTCTCGGTGACGCCTCGTGGCAACCGACGTTCGTTTT
>JBEKED010000318.1:0-4234 GCA_050014035.1 Terriglobales bacterium | reverse complement strand
CGCCACTTTGTCTTTCTGCACCACGGAGCCACAGAGTCACAGAGCAAACCTCGAACTTGTAAAAATCAGAACGGAATGGTTTTGCTAAGTAATTGGTCCTCTCGGTGTCTCCGTGACTCCGTGGTGGAAACTGAATTTAGGACACCACCGAGCTACGGACGGACTACGCCGACCACGCACCCTACTCATGCTGGTCGCCGCCGTCCCTTGCCGCCACATCGAAGATGTGAAAAAGTTCTAAAGGAGTGACCGGCAACGCGAACAGAAAATGATCGATGAGAAAAATATCGACGCGCTGGAAGAAGCGGCTGCAAAAAAAGCGCGCTTGCCCAAGTGGGCGGTCACGCTGCGTGCCCTGCGCCACCGCAATTTTCAGCTCTTCTTCAGTGGCCAACTCATCTCTCTGATCGGCACCTGGATGCAGACCGTAGCCCAGGCGTGGCTCGTCTACCGCCTGACCAAATCCGCCCTGTTGCTCGGTTCGGTAGGCTTTGCCAGTCAAATCCCTGTCTTCCTGATCGCTCCCTTCGGAGGCATTACTGCTGACCGCGTGAATCGTCAGCGCCTGGTAATCGCCACCCAAACTGCCGCGCTGATTCTCGCCGGCATTCTGGCGGCGCTCACGCTGACCAGACACGTCCAGGTGTGGCACATATTCGTGCTGGCCGCACTGCTCGGAGTCGTGAACGCCTTCGATATTCCCGGCCGCCAAGCCTTCCTCATCGATATGGTGGGCAAAGAAGATCTGATGAACGCCATCGCGCTGAACTCCTCGATGTTCAATGGCGCGCGCGTGATCGGCCCGGCCATCGCCGGAATTCTGGTGGCGAAAATCGGCGAAGGCTGGTGCTTCGCCGCCAACTCCATCAGCTACATTGCGGTAATTGTCGGCCTCGCGCTCATGCACGTGCACTGCGCGCCGCGCGCCAGCACGCATTCGCCGATCGAAGACATCATCGAAGGCTTCCGCTGGGTCAACCAAACCAAAGTCATTCGCGCGCTGCTGTTGCTGATTGGCATGATGAGCCTGGTCGCCATGCCCTACACCGTACTCATGCCGGTTTTCGCCGACAAAATTCTGCACGGCGGCGCGCGCGGCCTCGGCATTCTAATGGGCGCAACCGGCGTTGGCGCGCTCTTCGGAGCCCTCACACTGGCCGCCAAAACCGGGGTGAAAGGCCTGGGGCGCTGGGTCGCGATCAGCTGCGCGAGCCTGGGAATCAGCCTGATCTGTTTTTCAATTTCAACTTCATTCTGGTTGTCGGCAGTGCTCTTGTTGCCCGCCGGTTATTCGATGATGTTGCAGATGGCCTGTTCAAACACGCTGATTCAGACCATGGTTCCCGACCACCTGCGCGGACGCGTCATGGCGGTGTATTCGATGATGTTCATGGGCATGGCTCCCTTCGGAGCTTTCTTTGGCGGAGCCTTGGCCGAACGCATCGGCGCTCCCATCACCATTACCTTGGGAGGAGCGGCGTGCGTCCTCGGTGCGGTCTGGTTCGGACGCGCTCTGCCCGAACTGCGCATCGAAGCCCGCCGTCTCATCATCGCTCAAGGCCTGGCCGAAGGCGAACCCGCTCAGGAACTGAACGCGCAGCCGGTGGAAGAGTGATTCCTTTTTCGACACTTAGCCGGGGGTTTTGAGCGCTATCGCCTGGTTACAACACTTGTCGGCAAGCAGCAAAAGAAGTCAGCAATTCTCCCGGTCACTGCAACTTCGCATACTCCGCTTTGGCTTGCTTCGGGAGGGGGACGTCGGGGTCGGCGTCTCTCCAAAGCGTGAGGAACTGCTGGTACGCAGCTTTGGCTTTGATCACGTCTCCGGTAAGAGCGTAGGCCCGTCCCAGTCCCAAGTGCGCCAGTGCGCCGATCGGCTCGTTCTGCACAAGCCCCGGATGGTCGACAACCTTACGAAATTCGCCGGCTGCGGCAACACCCTGTTTCGCTTCCAGATACGCTAGACCTCGGACGTAAACCGGGTAGAGCACGAAGTCCGCTTCTTGCGTCGTTTGTCCTAGTTCATGGGGCGTCGAAACCGTGAGGGCAGCGATGGCCTTGGCCGCATCCCTACTTTGCAGGGCAATCGCTGCCCGGATTACGGGCACAGAGTTGTAATGAATCACGGTGTCTTCCGGGAAGCGCTTCTCCAGATCGTCGGCAATGCGAGTTGCGCCGGCGGTATCGCCCGCCAGCGCCAGAGCGATACCCGTCATCGCCGCAGCGTCTCTTCCCTTCGAGACCGCCAGCGCAGTATTCGCCTGCTGCCTGGCGACGGAAAAATTACCGACCAGCGCTTCACGCACCGCAGACTCCGCCTCGTACTCTGCGGCTGTCTCTTTCTGTCCGCCCCGCGTTGTGTAGTCGACGGCCCGGCCGGTCCGCTCTCTCGCCTTTCTAAACTCTCCACCATAGGCTGCTGTGTCCGATTCGTAATAGAACATGAGATCGTCGAGACCGGGTTGAGCGCGGGCCAGCGCCGCCTCTCGCTGCATACCGGCGGGGTCGTGTCGCAAAAACTTGATCTGATAGAGAGTCTGGTGCAAGAAAGCGGCATCGAGATGACGGTCGCTGGCCTCGCGAGCCACCGCTTCGGCTTCGTCCAGTCGGTTCGAATGAAGGTAATCGATCATGAGGTTGGTATACACTTGTGTACTTCCCGGAGCCAACGCCATAACCTTCTTGCTCATCTTCAAGCTCTCGTCATATTCGCCCAGATAGCCGTCGAAGACGCCCAGATTCGTGATCATGCCCCATGCCCGCGGGTAAATCTGGATGGCTGCCTGAGCCGACTTCCGGGCCTCCTCGAAGTTACGCGTGACGAACGTGGCATAGTACATTTCCATGTTGAGCTTCTCGCGCTCGCTCACGTGGCCGCGTAGGGCATAAGCCTTGCGACCGTTCTCTTCGGCCTGAGAGGTCTCACCCATGTTGAAGTAGTTGATAGCCAGGCCCGAATAAGCCTCGGCGAAATTCGGATCGAGGCGGATTGCCTCCCGGAATAATGTCACCGATTCGACGGGCCTATTCGACCCCATGGCGCGAACCGCCAGACTATAGGCTCGCAGCGCCTCCAGCGATGGCGTGGTGACGTCCGATGGCTGGACGTCGTACTTCTGCACCGAAGCGAGCGACTCCCCGAGCTTGCTGCGCATTTGAGTCGCGATTTTCCCGAGTGCGTCCAGAACGTGGTTCTTATCAGGGGCCGCGGACTCTGTCCTGGCGAGCACGTCACCGCTCGCGCAAGCAGTAGCTCTTAAGGTTAGCAAATAGTGCGTGCCAATCTGCGCAATCGAGCCATCAAGTTCGGCGGCGCTCGCGGTGCGCTGGCACACTTCGCGTGCCAACTCGGGAGTTAATTGCGTGTCTTTCGGACGCCCCATCAGCGCGAGCGTCTGCGACGTCCGCGAGTCCGAGATCAAATTAAGATAGGGCGACTGTGCCAGTTGCGCGGAAAGACCCTGCCGCAGCGCGCCGTCGAAAACCGTATCTCCCGTCCTATTATCGAAGTCCGCGAGGACGATGGTGTCTGTCTCGGACAGTTTCGGCGCCTGGTGCATGTAGAGATATCCTGCCGCCGCCACGAGCACGCAGAATAAGGAAGCTAAAACCAACCGCCGCAGGCTTCGGGACTTCGCCGCCAAAGCTTTGACCGGCACCTGCTGTTCTTCCACCACTAACCGGGAGCGAGTGTGGCTCTGGACTACTAGCTTGTCCTCTTCAGTAGCAATCTCGCCCTCGTCCACTACCTGCACTTTCTCCGCAAAGCGATAGCCACGACCAGGCACCGTGACAATATAGCGGTTTTCGCCCACTGGATCGCCCAGGGTCTTGCGCAGCACAGAGACGTTTTGCGCCAGGTTCGACTCCTCCACAAACGTCCCCGGCCACACCGCTTTCATTAGATCGTCCTTCGGAACCACGTTTTCCGAGTTCTGCACCAGCACCAGCAGGATGTCGAAGGCCTTCGGTTGCAGCGGGACGGGCTTCATTTCGCACAGCAACTGACGATGATCGGGATCGATCCTGTAGCGGCCGAACTCGTAGAACTGCCTGACTGCATTGGACATAGCCGATCCTAAGAAATTCTGAGAAGTTCTGATGACCTTTCTCAAGACTTCTGAAGGGCGTGTGGGGCAGGATCGCATCCGTTGGCGAGCTGCCAGGAAAGCCGAGCCCGATGTGGAAAGCAATCTATCACGAGTTCCGGCGTTGGGCAAAGGTTTCAGAACGG
>JBEKED010000317.1:0-4700 GCA_050014035.1 Terriglobales bacterium | reverse complement strand
GTGGCTGCTTTGTCCGTCGTCGTCTTTGGCCTGGTACACATCCTCGCCGGTTATGGAGTCTTGCAAATGCAGAACTGGGGACGTCTACTCACCCTGTTCTTTTCGGCGCTCGGATTAATGTTGGTGCTGCCATGGCTGGTCCACGCGCACTTGCCTTCGTTGTTCTTCGGAGCGATTAATGCCGCCTGCATCCTATATCTGGCCATGCCTCCGATCAAACGCATATTCCACGCCGAACGCGGCCCCATGCACATGGCAGCCTAGACCACAGTTCCCGGTTCCCAGTTCTCAGTACCTTGTTCCTTTCTGAGAACTGGGAACTGATTTCCCCACCTGAGTACAATGGAGCCGTGTCCGACTCCCTGCAGAAAGTCAATGATCACTTGCGGCTCTACGAGCATCCGTTGCTGGCTTTTTCCGCGCGCGAGAACAACGGCGCAATCGAAGTGAATCGAAGTGCTGATCGACCTGAAGAACTCGTCCGTCCCGGTGCACACCTACGTACTTCCGATTCATCCCCGCGACCTCGAGCATTCCCAGTTCGCCTGGCATCTGCAGCGCCAGCTCTACGATGGCCTGCATGACTATTTCATCGAAATGTTTACCCACACTCCGCAGCAGCGTGCTGTCCCAAGCAGCTCGACGCCAGCCGGAGAGGAAAACTAAGGTCTTGTCCGTCCGCGAAATAATCGCGCAGGAAATCCGCCAGCACGGTCCCATCCCGTTTTCGCGCTACATGCAGATTTGTCTCTACGATCCCGTCCATGGTTACTATTCCGCGAACGCCGAGCAATTCGGCAAAGCCGGAGACTTCTTTACATCAAGCGACGTTCACGCCGTTTTCGGACGCCTGCTGGCCCGGCAGTTTGAAGAGATATGGCGAGCGCTCGATCGTCCGCCGCAAATCGAAATCCTCGAACTCGGCCCCGGCCGCGGTCTGTTCGCCCGCGATGTGCTCGACTGGTCCAACAAAAAGTTTGGCGACTTCTTCGCCGCCCTGACATACACGTTGCAGGAATCGTCGCCCGCCCTGCGCGCAAAGCTGCAGGAAACCCTGCGCGAGCACATTGATTCCGGCAGAGCTCACGGAGGGGCAGAGCCTGCCCTGAGCTTGTCGAAGCGTGCCCTCACCCGCCCAGCCGAGCGAACCGGGGCGCCCGTCAAGCCCGGTTTTGGCTTGACGGGGTGGAGAAGTTCGGCAGCCGCAGACATCCAACGTACCCTGGCTCCCGGCGTGCCCCTCATCGTCTTTGCCAACGAATTCTTCGATGCTTTACCCGTCGAGATTCTCAGCACGCAGGGCAAACTTCACATCGCGCTCGACAGCCATCGTCTGCACGAAACCTGGCTCCCGCCGCTTGCCGAGGAACTGGAATTTCTCGATCGCTACGGCGTCCATCCCGAAGCCGGCGAGCGCATTGAAGTGCCGATGCAAGCGCAGAGTTGGATCTCGCAAATCGCGCACTCAATTCAACCGGGCTTGTTACTGGTGATCGATTACGGCTACACCCGCGACCAACAACTGGCGGGTCGTCATCGTGGCACCCTCATGGCGTATCGCCATCATTCCTCTAGTTCCGATCCCTACCAGGCCCCCGGCGAGCAAGACCTCACGGCCCACGTTAATTTCACCGCACTCGCCGCTGGGTGCGAGCGGGCCGGGATGCGCTGCGAAAAACTCCGCACGCAATCGCAATTTCTGATAGGGATTGGCGAGAAAAACCAATTTGCCGATGCCTTCGAAGACTGCCGCGTCCCGCAAGAACGAGCCAAAGTGGCGCTGCAACTTAAGCATCTAGTTACGCCCGTCGGTATGGGAGAGAATTTTCAAGTGCTGATCGCCAGCCGGGGAATGGATAGTAAGAGAATTGCTGACCTGAGCGGACTGGGTTTCGGGGCCGATTAGTATGTCATCTGGAAGTCGCTGGAGTGGGCGGCAACGGTCAGAATTAGCCCTTGCGTCCCCGCTCCACTAAAAGGGTAGGTACCAAAGGTATGCACCATTTTCGCTGCATTTAACATTCCTGAAATATCTTTGCAGTAAACTGCAGACGATGAGTTTGCCACGCGTCTCTCGGTTTGCACTGCCACTGCAGGTGGCCGCCGTCTGTTACCGGCGGGTCAATGCCCATGCGGAGTTTCTGTTGGTTCATACCAACGGCGGCAGCAAGTGGACTTTTCCCAAGGGAGCTCCCGAACCTCGTCTGTCGCACAGCCAGGCGGCAGAACGCGAAGCCAGGGAAGAAGCGGGCGCGACTGGCATCATCGAGCCTCGCCATTTTCACATTTACGTGCACTCCAAAGGCGTCTTCTGGCAACCGGGAGGCGTGCAGGAGTACGTGGTCAAAGCCTTCCTGATGGAAGTCCGCCAGACCCGGCATCCTGAGGAAGATTATCGCGACCCCACCTGGTTCGATGCGGAAAGAGCGCGCGTGATTTTAGCCAAGGGCCGCGAAGTGAAATACGCGCACGAACTCCAGACGGTGATTGACCGCGCGCTGGAACGTATTGGCGTAGCGCATACGGCTGCCGCTCGTTAGCGTTTGTGTGAGGACGGCGCATTCTGCCGGCACTCAGTCGGTCTTCATGCCAACCGCCAGCGCCAGTTTGGCTTGCCGCGCGTCGAAGGTCCAAAAATGTTCGGCTTTAAGTTCCAGGGCCGAAGCCACATGCAGCGTATCGAGAGTCCGAACCCCCAGCCGTGCCGCGTGCCGATGAGCGAGTTGCGCGCAAACTTCGAACGCTCGATCGGGCAGCGGCGCATCCCGCCACACGTTGTGGGCGCGATACTCATGGAATAGCTGCAAGGCACGGTCGGCCTCGCTACGCGTAATCAGCTTGCGGAAAACGTGTTGCTCAATGGCGTGCGTGCACTCGGCCACGTGAAGCGGTGTCATCCACAGTGACGGCCGCGAGCTAAGCCGGCGCTCGACTTCCGGCGTGTGCCGGTCAGGTAGATAGAGGGACACAAAAAAGGAACTGTCCGCGTAGATGGTCATGGGAGTGGGCGGTGCGGCGGTCGGCATTGCAACCTCAATAGCGGCCCCGCTCCTTAATGACCAGGTCCGATCCGGGTAGAACGCGATCGCCGAAGATTTCCTTACGCAAGGCCGCGAAATCGGGCCAATCGCCGCGCGGCAGAGGTGATCCTTCGGGCACAATGCGGGCGATGACTGCGTCGCGCTCCCGGAGTTCTACTGTCTTGCCCGCCCGCAGCCAAGCCTTCAGACGCTTGGTGTCGCGCAGCTGGCGGATGTTGACGCTGGGCATGGAAGTAGGGTGCCACAATATGTGTCACATTGTCAAATCGGCTGCTACTGAAAGCTGAAAACTGAGAACTGACAACAGCCATTCATTCCAGTCCGCTATATTTAAATAGACCCCCATGATCCAACTCTCCGGCGCTGGCAAGCGCTATGGCCACAAGCTACTGTTCGAGAATGCCGACTGGCTGATCACGCCCGAATCCCGCATCGGTCTGGTGGGAGCGAATGGCACCGGCAAATCGACCATCATGAAAATTCTTGCCGGGCTCGAAACGCTCGACTACGGCTCCATCTCGCGCGCCAAGGGCATTTCTAGTGGATACCTTCCGCAGGACGGCCTCACCCTCACCGGCCGCACCATCTTCGCCGAGTGCATCTCGGTGTTTGCCGAACTTCATGCCATCGAGAAGGAGATGGAGGCGCTCACCCGCAGCATGTCGGAACTCGACCACGAGAGCGCGGAATACTCGAACGTCGCCGACCGTTATCAGAAGCTCGAACACGAGTTTGTGGCCCGGGACGGCTACACGCTCGAAGCGCAGGTCGGTCAGGTCCTGACCGGACTGGGCTTCCGCCGCGACGACTGGACGCGGCGGACCGAAGAATTTTCCGGCGGCTGGCAGATGCGAATTGCGCTCGCCAAACTTCTGCTGCAGAAGCCCAACCTGCTGTTGCTCGACGAGCCGACCAATCATCTCGACCTCGAAGCCCGCAACTGGCTTGAAGAGTACCTGACCACTTATCCCTACGCCTTCGTTCTGATTTCGCATGACCGCTATTTCCTCGACATCACCGTCGAGCGCATCGTGGAAATCTGGAACAAGCGGATTCATTTCTACGTCGGCAATTACGATCAATACCTGGCCGCGAAAACGGCGCGCAAAGAGCAGCTCGAATCCGCCCACAAGACGCAGCGCGACCGCATTGAGCAGCTCGAAGTCTTCATCAATCGCTTTCGCTACACGGCGACCAAGGCGAAGCAGGTGCAGAGCCGCATTAAAGAGCTGGAAAAAATGGAGCGGATCGAGATTCCGGAAGAAGAGAAGACTGTTCATTTCTCGTTTCCGCAGCCGAAGCCGAGCGGGCGCATTGTTGCCGAATTCGTGAACGTCGCGAAAAGCTACGTAAAATCCCCACGTCTCGAAAACCGCGAGACGTGGGGCACCCAGCGCGGGATTGATGAACACAAGGTTTTTGAGAATGTAAGTTTCATGATCGAGCGCGGCGAACGCATCGCATTGGTCGGCGTCAACGGGGCGGGGAAGTCCACGCTGATTAAGCTGCTCGCGCAACAAGAGAAACTGAGTGCGGGCGCGTACAAACTTGGCCACGAGGTTCATCTCGACTACTTCGCGCAGGACCAGTACAAAGAACTCGACCAGGAAGCGCGCATCCTTGACGATCTCGGCGAACTTTCGCCTGCCTCGACGCAAA
>JBEKED010000316.1:0-4256 GCA_050014035.1 Terriglobales bacterium | reverse complement strand
ATCGCGAACTTTGCGATGAGTGGGATTCCCGGATTCCGATTCCATTGGCGGCATGGCTAAACTCCCCGAACCGTGCCGCGATGCGATAGCAATCCCGCAACCAGAAAAAGCAGTCCCGGCGCTGCAATCAAAAAGAAGAACGGCCCCTGAGGCAAGTGTCCCGAGCGCAGCAGATTCCAACCATAGAACGCGATCAGGCACGCCAACGCCACTATCCCTCCTAACTCCTCACGCTGCCATGCCAGTATCAACCCCACGCACACTCCAACCGGCCAGAGCGCCAGCCCGATCCATTCCTGCATCGTCACGTGCGGCCCGATCACGCGCGCCGCCTCGCCGAGAGCGAACGCAAACACAAAAACTATGCTCAGAACGCTCCACACTCGCCCAATCCAGCGCGCGATGAATACGACAGAACCCCCTGTCATAATCCCTCCTTCAGCCTGCCCATCCTGGTCCCATAGCTCAATTTTAGCGCGCCTTTGTAGCGCCGGCATCCTGCCGACTGTCCCCAGAGCCTGCCCTGAGATTGCCGAGAGGGGCAACAGGGTGGTGGTGGAAAACGATTCTTCAGATCAAATCACACCGTTTCAGACTGCCTCTATGGACATTTTTAACGACCTGACCCAACATGGCACAGCTTTGTGAGGCAGCCAAGAGTTGGCCTCGGAGGTTTTCTTATGGACAATGCAACTGGCCGAAAGAGGTTTAGTTGGAGTGCGTGCGTCGGCGCGTTGGCGACCCTTGTCACCCTCGTATGCGGCGCGTATGAAATTCTGCCGCACGTTGACCCCCCGCCCGATATCAACGGTACCTGGGTAATTGAAACCAGAACGGTCGACACGTCTTACTCGGCTTTCCGAGACTTAGATTTGACCTATACGGTTCAGCTCATCCAGAACGGAAGCAATTTCACGGGGTCTGGAGAGAAGACGACCGAAAACGGACACCAGGTCGTGGGCAAAGCTCATACCCCGATTACCATTATGGGAACTATCGAAGGAAACTCGATCGATGCTTCCTTCACCGAAAACGGTGCCGAGCGGCAGAGCCACGGGGAATTTCATTGGACCCTGCGCAAGAGCTCGGGGACGGGAACTTTTATGTCCACGGCTGCGAATTCAAGAGGCACCAGCTCCTTGTCGCCATATACCGGCGGCGGGCGCTAAAAGGTTGCTGAAAAACTCGATTTTGGCCTCGCTTTTGGGTGGCGCAGCGGTTTACCGCTGCGATAAACGCCTATTTTCATTGCCGGCTTTAGCCGCTGAGGGAACGACTGCGTCGGGCAATTGAGTTTTTCCGCAGCCTCCTAAATAGCGGATGTCACACCTTTGGTCTTATTGTCGCGCTTCGGGAATTTCTGCCGTGGGTGGTGGTGTGGCGATCGGAGCCATGCTTTCGGCCTCGGATGGCATCTCCGGCAGCGGTCTTTCCAGCGCGACCGCCAGCACCTGGTCCATGTTATCGACGAAGTGCAGCTTCATAGCAGTGCGCAGGTTCTCCGGAACCTCGGCCACATCCTTCTCATTTTCCTGCGGCAGAATCACTTCGAACAAGCCAGCGCGATGGGCGGCCAGCAACTTCTCCTTCAGCCCACCGATGGGCAGCACTTTTCCGCGCAACGTAATCTCGCCGGTCATGGCCAAATCGCGCCGCACCGGAATCCGGCTCAGCGCGCTGGCCAGCGCCGTAGCGATGGTAATCCCCGCCGAGGGACCATCCTTAGGAATCGCTCCCTCCGGCACGTGCACATGAATATCCAGGCTGCGATAGAAATCGCGCGACAATCCCAGCCGCGCCGCTCGCGACCGTATGTACGACATCGCCGCCTGCGCCGACTCCTGCATCACGTCGCCAAGTTTGCCCGTTAACGTGAGCTTGCCCTTACCATCCACCACCATGGCTTCCGTGCTCAGAATCGACCCGCCCACCTCGGTCCAGGCCAGCCCCGTGACCAGGCCGATCTCGCTCTTTTCATGGGCCAGCGTGTCGCGAAACTTCAGCACGCCCAGATAGTCGCCAATCTTTTCCGCTTCGATCGGAGCGGAAAACGCCGCGCCTTCTTTCACTACCTTGCGCGCAATCTTGCGGCAGACGTTGCCAATTTCCCGCTCCAGGTTGCGTACCCCGGCCTCGCGCGTATAGCCGCGTATCATCTGCCGGATCGCTTCGTCGGGAAACTGGAGATTTTTTTCCGTGAGCCCCGCCTGCGCCATTTGTTTCTTAACCAGGAACTGCTTCGCGATCTCGACCTTTTCCGGTTCGGTGTAGCCGTGCAGGCGCAGCACTTCCATGCGGTCTTGCAAAGCCGGAGGAATCGTGTGCAACACGTTTGCGGTAGCGATGAAGAAAACCTGCGAGAGGTCGTACTCCACGTCGAGGTAATGATCGACGAACATGAAATTCTGTTCGGGATCGAGCACTTCCAGCAGCGCCGCCGAAGGGTCGCCGCGGAAGTCCATCGACATCTTGTCGACTTCATCCAGCATAAACACCGGGTTCTTAGTCCCGGCCTTCTTCATCATCTGAATAATCTGGCCGGGGAGCGCACCGATGTAAGTGCGGCGATGGCCGCGGATTTCCGCCTCATCGCGCACGCCGCCGAGCGACATGCGCACGAACTTGCGCCCCGTCGCCTTCGCGATCGACATTCCCAGCGAAGTCTTGCCCACGCCCGGAGGTCCAACGAAGCACAGAATCGAGCCCTTCGGGTTTTTCACCAACTGGCGCACAGCGAGAAATTCAAGGATGCGCTCCTTGATTTTCTCCAGGCCATAGTGATCTTCGTTCAGCGTTTTCTCGGCGCGCGTGATATTGCGAATCTCCTTCGACCGCTTCTTCCACGGCACCGCCAGCAGCCAGTCGAGATAGTTGCGCGAAACGGTGGATTCCGCCGACATCGGCGGCATCGCTTCCAGTTTCTTAAGTTCCTGAATCGCCTTGTCGCGAACTTCCTTCGGCATGCCCGCGGCTTCGACTTTCTTTTTCAGTTCGTCGAACTCGCTTTTTTCGCCGCGTCCCAATTCTTTCTGGATGGCCTTGATTTTCTCGTTGAGGTAATACTCTTTCTGTGCCTTTTCCATCTGCCGCTTCACCCGCGACTGGATGGTGCGATCCATGTTGAGCTTTTCAATCTCCACGTCGAGCACATCGCCGATGCGGTTCAAACGTTCGGCGGGATCGAAGATTTCGAGCAATCCCTGCTTCTCTTCAATCGAGAGTTGCAGGTTGGCGGCGATGGTGTCGGTCAGCTTCGCCGGATCTTCCATGCGCACGGCCGCGATCATAGTCTCGTAGTTCAGCGACTGGCAGAGCTTCACATACTGCTCGAACATGCCGGTGACGCGCTGCATGCCCGCTTCAATCTGTGCCGTCGTTTCCGTGGCGTAACGCGCGACGCGTACGGTCGCTTGCAGATAGCCTTCGGTTTCAACCACCTGCAAAATCTTGCCGCGTTCAATGCCTTCGACCAGCACCTTGATGTTGCCGTCGGGAAGTTTCAGGCTCTGCACGATGTTGACAATGGTGCCCACCTGGAAGATGTCATTGGCCTTGGGTTCATCGATCGAGGCATCGTGCTGCGTGGCGAGAAAGATCTTCTTGTCGCTGGCCAGAGCTTCTTCGAGCGCGCGTACGCTGGATTCCCGGCCCACCACGAACGGAGTCATCATGTAGGGAAAGATGACTACGTCCCGAATGGGCATCATCGGCAGCTTCTTGCTCTCGAATTTTTCCTTCGGATTCGACAACGTGATCTCCCGTCTCTAATTAGGTCGTCAGGCGTTAGTTAGTCGTTGGCAATTCGGTTCGCGAACGACCAGCGACCAGCGACTAACGACCGTTCAACTTGCCGCCTTTTCGATCATGGCCAGCGAGACGTTCCGCTTCTCCACCATCTCGCGGGTTACTTCAAATTCCTTAACCTTCTTCTGACTGGGCAGACTATACATCAATTCGAGCATCAATTCTTCCAGAATCATGCGCAAGCCGCGAGCCCCGACCTTGCGCGCCATCGCCTGCCGCGCAATCGCCCGGTTGGCGTCTTCGCTGAACTTCAGCCGCACATTCTCAAACTCGAACAGCCGTTGGTATTGTTTCACAATCGCGTTCTTCGGACGCGTCAGAATTTCCACCAGCGCGTTCTCGTCCAGTTGCTGCAGCACGCCCATCACCGGCAGTCGCCCAACAAATTCAGGGATCAGCCCGAATTTGATCAGATCCTCCGGTTGCGCTTCCGACACCAGTTCGAAATTACG
>JBEKED010000315.1:0-4348 GCA_050014035.1 Terriglobales bacterium | reverse complement strand
CTGCCACTCGAATCAATGAGGATGCCGAGGGTCAGCGGAAGATCGGATTCGGCCTTAAAATATTTGATGGTCTGGGGCTGGCCGTCCTCGAACAAATCGAAGTTTTCCTTGACCAAGTTGGGAATCAGCGCTCCATGCTTGTCTTTGACGTTGAAAAACAACTGAACGACTTCGACGTTGACCTTGAGGGTTTCGAGGGACTGATCCTGCGATTGCGCCTGACTATTGGAAGTATTGGAACTAGGTGCAGACGGGACGGTCGGCGCTGGATCAAGGGCCGGTGTGCTCTGGGCGGCTACGGGGACCGACAGAGCAATAGCCAAACCGAAAACACCCGCCGCCAGGTAGGGTTTGCAATGTAGTGTAGGCATCAGAGTTTTTATCCCGAGACTTTGCTAGTCTATCCTGTAATGACCTGAAAAGGTTAGATGCACCAAACGGGCGCAACCGGGCATCAGAAGTAGTGTAAAACGGCAGGAAGCCGCGATGCGCGGGCCAAGCGGGCATTGGAAAAAAAAGAAAGCTAGAGGGTTTCGGGATGGCCACGAAAATTAGCGCGGCAATACGGCTAGGGCTGTCGTCAGGGCTAACGTTAGGACTGTCGATAGGGCTGGCATTGTGTCTGGCAAGCGTTGCGGCGGCGCAAGACAAGCCTGAGGAAATTCCCGACGCTCCTTCGGCAACCCGTCCCATCCCTCCTCCCACACCGCTCAGCCCGCGGCAAGAAGCGGAGGAGGAGGCGAAGCCCGAAGCCCCGCCAGCCAATCCTAATCCGGGCTTGAGCGGCATTCCCCGAAGTACTCCAGATGACGCGAGTCAGACCCCGCCCGCGCCTCCGCCTGCGATGCCTCCGATTAAGACCGTGCCCGCCG
Source organism: Terriglobales bacterium (assembly GCA_050014035.1). Lineage (GTDB taxonomy): Bacteria > Acidobacteriota > Terriglobia > Terriglobales > Acidobacteriaceae > Acidiflorens. The sequence goes on along the minus strand of JBEKED010000315.1, from coordinate 3,476 downwards.
GCAGCATTCCGAAGGATGTGGACACCGGCCAGGATGTCGGTTTCACCATCAGGAAGGTCGCGAATCTGGTGCTCGTTCCAGTTACGGTGAAAGACCCCGAGGGCCGATTGGTAGGCGGCTTGCGCCCCAGGGATTTTACAGTTCTGGAAAATGGGAAAGTGCAGAATCTGACGTTCTTTACCAGCGATCCGTTTGCGCTGTCGGCAGCCGTCATCATCGATACCGGCATGCCGGACGTGGGCTTGAAGAAGGTTCAGGAAACGCTCTCGGCGTTGCAGGGGGCGTTCAGCCAGTTCGACGAAGTGGCGATTTATACCTACAGCAGTACGGTCGGCCGAGTCTCGGACTTCGACAGCGTAGGCAAGCCCTTGACCGCGGTTCTGAACGAGGTCAAGGCGTACAGCGGAGCCAATAACGGCCCGGCCGTGACCAGTGGGCCTCTCGGTCCTCAGGGACCTGTCATTAATGGTATGCCGGTCAACGCTCCCATCGACCCGGTTTCAACGCCGCCCAAGGTTGCCCACGTGTTGAATGACGCGGTCCTGTTGGCGGCGCGCGATCTTTCCAAGCGCGAACGGACGCGCCGCAAGATTATCTTCATCATCAGCGATGGCCGGGAATTAGGCTCGACGGCCAGTTACAAAGACACGCTCAAAGTGCTGCTGACGCAAAACATCACCGTGTACGCGGTCGGAGTGGAAGGCGCGGCCATTCCAGTCTACGACCGACTGCAGCGGATCCACTTGCCGAAAACAGGAGCGCTCATGGGCTACAGCGACATTCTGCCCAAGTATGTCAACGCAACCGGCGGAGGCACCGTGTACGGCGAGGTGACGCAAGCCGACATCGAACGGGCGTACGCCAGCGCCATCGGAGAAGCACGCTATCAGTACACCCTGGGTTATGCTCCCAAATCGAGCATTGGAAGCTATCGCGACATCGACGTGCAGGTGCATGGACACCCGGGCGTGAAGGTCTATGCGAAGTCCGGATACTATCCGTTGCCGACGCCGCGATGAAGCAGTTTTGTGCCGACGCAAACATAAATTGGTTTTGCGTAGAGCACGGCTTCGTGCCGTACCGCCAACTTGAATTTGTTTTGAAAGGGCACGGCTAAAAGCCGTGCCCTTGAGCGTTTCCAAGAATGCGGGCTTTAGCCCCTGGCGCCGTGTCTCTCGCCCAAAAACCTCCATGAAACAGACTCAGTAACCTGAGTAACCTGCATCAGAACCTTCTGGTGTGGTATAAAAACCAGCAGGAACCGATACTGTAGTCAGACTGGATTTTTAGCGGTAGGCTCGCGCCTTTAAGGGAGTAGTTTGCGCGAGTCTTTTCGCCAGAGTTTCTGAGGAAACCTTTTGAGTTTCATCAACTTCGCAGCGCGCGAGATCAACTGCAAAATCGTCTACTATGGCGCCGGGTTGGGCGGCAAGACGACGAATCTGCAGTTCATCTTCCAGAAAACTGCCGAACAACAGAAGGGCAAGATGATCTCGCTCGCCACCGAGACCGATCGCACCCTGTTCTTCGACTTCCTGCCTCTCGATCTGGGTTCAGTGCGCGGTTTCAAGACGCGGATTCACCTGTATACGGTTCCGGGACAGGTTTTTTACGACGCCAGCCGCAAGCTGATTCTGCGCGGAGTGGATGGCATCGTGTTCGTGGCCGACTCGCAGCCGGAGCGTATGGACGCCAACGTCGAGGCGCTCGACAACCTGATGGCGAACCTGAAAGAACATGGCTACGACTTCAACAAGATTCCCTACGTGCTCCAATTAAACAAGCGCGACCTGCCGAATGTAATGCCGGTGGACTCTCTCTCCAAGGAATTACGCAAGAAAAACGAGCCCGTGGTCGAGGCCGTGGCGTTCCAGGGCGTAGGCGTATTCGAGACGCTCAAAGAAATCGCCCGGCAAGTTCTTACGGAGTTGAAGCAGGGCGGGTAGGTTGCGTAGAGACGGGCACCCTCGTCAGCCTGCCTCTGAGCGTGGTCGAGGGGTCCAAGCCGAGCGCAGCTCGGCAGTTCCCTACAACCCCAATGACTTCCTAGGTGCGCTCCAATGATCATACCTATGATATGATATGGAGTATTATGGCGGGCCATAAGCCGAGCATTAAACAGCGCCGAACCTTCACTCTTTCGCCCGAAAGTCTAGCCTACCTGGAGCAGCAAACACGCGCGAATAAGATCGAGTCCCAATCCGCATTCCTAGACGAGTTGCTCTTGGAAAAGACAGCGGAACAGCGTAGAGCGTCGCTCGAGGCCAAGGTTACCGCTTATTACGACAGCCTAAGCGATGAGGAGGTCGAGGAGCAACGAGCGTGGGGAGAATTTGCGGGAAGCCACCTGGCCTTGAGTGAGGAGGAACTCTTGCATGCCCAATCCACAGCGCGGGGAGATTTGGTTCACGAAGCTGCCGACCGACCCTCCGGGAAAAGGAAAACGCCCGGTCGTAATCGTATCCATCAACGCACGAAACAATCATCCGCGCGCCAGCACCGTTCTCGTGGTTCCGCTGAGCACGTCCGTCCATAAGGACGAAATTCCTACCCACTTAGTGCTGGACCCCGGGCAAACTGGCTTACGCGAACGGGTTGTGGCTCAGGCGGAGGACGTTTCGGCGGTGTGGAAAGCTGAGCTCGACGCCGCGCGAGAACGACTGAGGACACTCAGCGCGAGTCAAATCTGCGACTTGGCGCGGAAAGTGGAAATGGCGATGGGGTGCTTGCCCTAGGCTTGTAGATCATTACGCTCACGGTAATGGTGCGGTTGAGGTCGAGCAGCTCTACCTTCGGACTCAGTTCGCACTCTCCAAAGCCCCCGAAAGCTCTTCCCATTCCGTCATCAGGCTTTGTAGCGCGCTTTTGTGACTAGCCAGTTCCTGGGTCTGGCGTTGAGTTTCTTCCGCGCTCACAAAGCTCTGGAGTCCTGTTTCGCATAGCGCAATTGCCGCCTCGGCTCGGGCAATCTCTTCCTCTATTTCGTGCAGACGGTCTTCCATCTGTTGACGCTTGATCGGATTCAAGCGCTTGCCTTTTGGCTCGGCGGAGGGTGAACCCGCGCCGACTCCATCGCCATTCGCACCGTTGGGCTGGGACTGAGAACTGAGAACCGGGAACTGAGAACTAACTGGCAACTGGCTACTGGCAACCGGCTGCTGTTTGCGCCAGAGATAGTCTTCATAATTTCCCGGATAGATTTCCACCTTGCCGTCGCCAATCTCGAACACGCGCGTCGCCAGCTTGTCGATGAAATAGCGGTCGTGCGAAACGAAGACGACCGTACCCGTGTACTTCATCAGCGCTTCGAGCAGAACATCTTTGGCGCGCAGATCGAGATGGTTGGTGGGCTCATCGAGCAGCAGAAAGTTGGCCGGATGCAGGAGCATTTTTAGCAGCGCGTAACGATTGCGCTCTCCACCGGAGAGCACGCCAATACGCTTGAAAACATCGTCGCCCGAAAAAAGAAAGCAGCC
>JBEKED010000314.1:0-4354 GCA_050014035.1 Terriglobales bacterium | reverse complement strand
ATCAGCCTGAACGTGGCCCGGGGCGAGACTTTAGCAGTGCTGGGGCGCAGTGGCACGGGTAAGAGCGTATTGCTGAGGCTCATTATCGGTTTGGAAAAGCCCGACTCGGGATCGGTTCTCATCCACGATCGAGACATCATAGGCCTCAGCCTCGACCAACTCGGCGAAATAAGAATGAAGATGGGTTTTCTGTTTCAGCACGCCGCGCTCTACGATTCGCTAACCGTTGAGCAGAATGTCGCTTTCCCGCTGCAACACCATAAGAAAGAGATGTCGAAGTCCGAGCGGGCCGACCGGGTGAAGCAACTACTGGCGGAAGTGGGCATGGAAGGACATCTCGATAAGATGCCATCGGATATCTCGGGAGGCATGCAGAAACGAGTCGGGCTGGCGCGTGCTCTCGCTTTGGAGCCGGATATTCTGCTGCTCGACGAACCGACCGCTGGCCTCGATCCGATCAGTGCCGGAGAGATCGATGATTTGGTGCTCAAGCTCCAGAAGGAACACCACATGGCATCGATCGTGGTAACTCACGATCTGCACAGCGCGAAGACAATCGCGGACCGCCTGTCCCTGCTTAATGAGGGAAATGTGGTGATCGAAGGCACCTTTGAAGAACTGCAAAGAAGTGACATTGAATTTGTTCGGGAATTTCTAGGGCATTCGTCGTAGGAGTGCGGGAAGTAGGGGAGGGCATATGTCGAGAGCGGCGCGGTTGGGAGCTTTCATCATTGTGACACTGGCGATTCTGGTGGCCGGAGTCTTCATCATAGGGAGCAAGCAGTATCTTTTCAGCTCCACCTATCAATTGAAGGCGCAATTCGACAACGTTGAGGGGCTGGATGCGGGCGCCGATGTGCGGGTGGGCGGGGTCCACAGTGGAACCGTGAGCAGCATCGTGTTACCTCACAAACCGGGCGAAAAGGTCACGGTGGTGATGGATCTCGGCAAGTCGACGCACGAGATCATCAAGCAAGACTCGGTGGCCACAATTGAAACTGAAGGCTTGTTGGGGAATCAGTATCTGGCGGTTTCGTTCGGATCGTCTGGGCAAGCCGATGTGAGGAATGGCGATACCATCGCGAGCGAACCACCACTGGAAATGTCAGATCTGCTCAAGAAGACGAGCGGCATCCTTGATAGCAGCCAGCAAGCCATGCAGAACGCGACGCGGGCGACGGCCAATATCGATTCGATCAGCGCGAAGATTAATGCGGGGCAGGGAACCGTAGGCGCGCTGGTGAACAACAAACAGCTCTATGACAACCTCGAACAGACGACGAGCACGCTGCATGACACGATGCTCCAGGCGCAAACCGGGGTTACTGATTTTCAGGAGAACATGGAGGCCCTGAAACATAATTTCTTCTTGCGTGGGTATTACAAGAATCGCGGCTACGAAGATTCCGCCGCGCTGATGCAAAATGAAATCGAGCGGCTGCCGTCAGGCTCGGCAATAAAGGAGTTCACATACTCCGCAAAGCAGCTTTTCGATAAACAGGATTCGGCCAAGCTGAAGGATCAGAAATCTCTCAACGCTGGCGGGGAGTTCCTGGCCAACAACCAGTTCGGATTCGCGGTGATCGTGGTGTCCGCGGGCATGGAAGGCGATACTCAAAAAGACTTGGTGCTAACCGAAGCCCGGGCCATGGTGGTGCGCCAGTACTTAGTCGATAATTTCGGATTTGACGATAGTCAGGTCAAGACTCTGGGGATGGGCAAGCAGCCGGCTGCGAGTCCGGATGCGGGCTGGGGAACGGTACAGATCCTCATCTATCCAGCAGGAACGGAGATTCCGCCTGACAAGCAAACGCCGGCCGGTAGCTTATCCAAAACAGCCTCGACGCAGCCGGTTGAGGCTTCGACGAGCGCAACGCCGAATCGACAGTAGTGAGTTCTCTGAGCGCAACGCTCTTATGTCCGCGCCCGCATCGACCGGTTGCCAACGCGATCGTTGCCAGGGCGATCGTTTCCAAGGCGATCGTTGCCAACGCGGTCAATGACCATCTTCGGAACGATGAGACCTAAGCTCATAGCCAACATGATGGTCATGGCCGTAACGCCGTCTGCGATGGTCGCGCGTATGAGCTCCAACGTAGTATTCGAGCGGGTGAGTTGTACAAGCCCGCTCGCCATCCTAAATAGCAGGACGCCCGGAATCATCGAAACGACGGAAGCGAAGCCGATGGCCGCGAACGGCATGTGCCAACGGCGTGCGACTGGAGTGAGGATCAGCGCGACGATGAGACAAGCGACCAACGCGCCGGTTGCGGCACTAGCGCCAAGCACGGCAAGTAACCACCACCTCAGAGCATGGGCCAGCATGCCGACTGCCACCGGCCAGGCAAACATGTGCAGCGGTGTGGAATAGAAGACGCTGTAGGCGGCGACAGCGATGCCAGCGGCGATGGTATCGAGCCACAGGGGCACGGCGATGCTGGCCTGATCCACCGGTAGGGAGACACCCAGAGGCATGAGTCCGAGGAGTAGTCCAGTCGAGATCGCCATAACCACGAGCCCCGCAAAGACGATGCGGGCGGCGCCGAGATGGATACGGCCATTGACCAGATCCAACGCGCCATTGAGGACGGGTGGTCCGGGCACCAGGACCATGCATGGGCAGACTGCGACCAGGCGCAGGGACGAGCTCAACTGGTATCGAACCGCCAGCGCCCCAATAATGCCGGCCAGCAAGGCCGCGCCGAATGGTTGCAGGAAGACGTTTGTGCTGTAACGGGCCAAGCGGCGACGAAGAACGGCGCCGGCGGCCGCACTCACGAATATGAGAGCCGCCGCGGTTAGATGTTGGATACCGAAAATCACAGCCAACGCCACGGCGCCCGCCGCCGCGGCGAGTGCGAACAGCCAGGTCGGCGCCAGAGGCGCTTGTGAGGCCGCGCGGATCGCCTCCTTCGCGGCGGTGGGCGCAAGTCGACCGGCGGCGACGTCCCCAATTATGCGCATCGTAGAGGCCACGCGACTCATGGCCACTCCGGTGGGATCGGCCGCGACTACGGAGATCACTCTGGTGCCGCTGGCGCTGTCTTCTGCTTTAAGTTGCAGCTCTCCCCAGCGCGCCATGATTTCAGCGCGCAGTCCGAGAGATTGTCCGAAGCGCTCGGCCGAAGCCAGAACCTGGTCGGTCGATTGACCGTTGACGTATTGAACCCGGGCGACGGCGAGGACAAGGTCGGCACGGTCCTCCAAGGTCATAGCGCTTTTTATTCTAACCCCGATTCATAAAGCATCTTGATGCGGGATCCGGTATGCAATGGATATCCGCGCCTTGCATTGTTCGAAAGTCGATAGCATGCGTCAAGAGATAAAGTGACACGGTCAAGATTTTCTAGCGAACGTGTTGTGCAGCTTCCTCGATCAACGCCGCGACCTCCTTGGGGTGCGAGACGTAGACCGAGTGGCTGGCTCCAGAAACCTCGACTTTGTGGCTGCCGGCCCGTGTGGCATACCAGCGTTCGAGATCGGGGTTGATCGTTCTGTCGCTTCCGGCTACCAGCATCCAGCTTGGTTTACTTCTCCACGCAGGCGTGGTGATGACTCCTTTGAAATTCTCAGCTCTATTCATGACCTGCGATCGCGCCATGAAGGCGGCTTGTTCCGCCGGAAGGTCGGCTGCGAAGTATTCATGGAATTCTGCCGGGTCGAGGTAAGTGAAGCCGTCAGCCGTTTTCTTTATCGCGTTCGATTTGCTGAGGTCGCTAGGGAAGCGCTTCCCGTCGTCAGACTCATTCTCTCCCGCATCCGGCATGTGGGCCGCGATGTACACCAAACCGGCCACGGATGGACCCGTGCCCGCTTCGGTGATTACGGCTCCGCCATAGCTGTGAGCAACAAGAATGCACGGTCCATCTTGCAGGGAAAGGACGCGCTTGGTTGCTGCGACATCCTCTTGGAATGTCGTCTCCGGTTCCTGCACGATGGTGACGTTGTAGCCGTCTTTGACGAGGATGTCGTAGACACCCTTCCAGCCAGAGCCGTCTGCCCACGCGCCATGAACCAGCACTACGTTCTTCACTGGATGGTTCTGCGCTTGGACGGTTGTCACAGCCAGCGTTACAAGCAATGCCATGTAGACAAAACCGACTTTGCGTGTGCCGTGAAACATGCAAACTCTCCTTTCGCATTCGATACCAATCATGGAATCAGTTTTCGCTCGCCGCCGTTTCATTAGACTTTCGTCCACCTAAGCCGATGCTGGTCGGCATGAATCGGTTCAGGATTTTCGAACATCCCAAAGCCCATTCGCATTGCAGTGGGCGCGGCCTGCATTCTCGACTATGGCAACACTGCGGTCGAGAGCGCCAGATTCAAATCGCTTGAGATTCAGGATCTGAGC
>JBEKED010000313.1:0-4354 GCA_050014035.1 Terriglobales bacterium | reverse complement strand
ATTCGGATCCTGAGGTTGCCCGGCCAGGCGCTGTGGTTCCAGTGCTAAAGACATTGGTTTCACGAAACCGTAGCCTACTTAAGGGCCATTTTATAGCGAGTCCAGGGTTTTGTGACCGTGGACAGCCGGTTGCGCTCGGATGGACGGGGCAGAGCCCCGTCACCACACTAGCAAAAACTAAGGGGCGACTCGCGTCGCCCCTTGTCTAACTCGCTCCTTGTTATTCCGCGGCGAGTTCTTCGGTCTCGCCTTCGTGGCGCATGAGTTCGAGCGCGCGCTCGGCGTCTTCGTAGGCTTGCGAGACTTCCTCCTGCACCTTGCTTGCGGCCTCTTCCATTTCTGGAGAGAGGCGCACGTTGCGGTAATACTCCATGCCGGTGCCGGCGGGAATCAAGCGGCCCACGATAACGTTTTCTTTCAGGCCGCGGAGATGATCGACCGCTCCCTGAATGGAAGCTTCGGTCAGCACGCGCGTGGTCTCCTGGAAGGAGGCAGCGGAAATAAACGAATCGGTCGAGAGCGATGCCTTGGTGATCCCGAGCAGCAAGGGGCGTCCAGTGGCTGGTTTGCCGCCGTTCGCAATTGCGCGCTCGTTCTCCTCGTGGAAGCGGAATTTGTCCACTTGCTGTTCCAGGAGGAACTGGGTATCGCCGACGTCTTCGACCTTCACCCAGCGCATCATCTGGCGCACGATCACTTCGATATGCTTGTCCGAAATATTCACGCCCTGCAGGCGGTAGACTTCCTGGATTTCATTGACCAGGTAAGACTGCAGCTCTTTCTCGCCGAGTACGGCCAGAATGTCGTGCGGGTTGAGCGGGCCGTCCATCAGCGGTTCGCCAGCTTTGACGCGCTCGCCTTCCTGCACGTTGATGTGAACGCCGCGGGGAACGGAATATTCCTTCTCCGTGCCGTTGTCGGCTGCGACGTAGAGTTTGCGCTGTCCCTTGGCCACTTCGCCGAAGCGGACCACGCCATCGATTTCACTGATGACGGCGGTCTCGCGCGGCTTGCGGGCTTCGAACAATTCCACCACGCGCGGCAGACCGCCCGTGATGTCCTTGGTCTTGGTGGTTTCGCGCGGGATCTTGGCCAGCACATCACCCGGGAAGACGGTGTCGCCGTCCTGCACCATGAGGTGCGCGCGCGACGGCATCAGGTAACGCTTGCTCGCCTTACCCTTGACCACGATGGCAGGTTGACGTTTCTCGTCGGGAGAATCGGCCACCACGTGACGCGACAGGCCGGTGACTTCGTCGACTTCTTCGTGCAGGGTGATGCCTTCCTGCAGGTCTTTAAACTGCGCCGTGCCTCCGATTTCGGTGAGGATGGCGAAGGTGTAAGGATCCCACTCGACGAGAGCCTGGCCGAGCGCGACCGGACCGCCGTCCGTGACTTTCACCTTAGCGCCGTACACAACCGCATAGCGCTCGCGTTCGCGGCCCTTTTCATCCACGACCGCAATCGAGCCCTGACGATTCATGACGACGAGATCGCCGGTTTTCGACTTTACGGTCTGCAGGTTGACGAAGCGCACCGTGCCGTTGCTCTTGGCATCGAGGCGCGACTGTTCCGAGACTCGCGACGCCGTACCGCCGATGTGGAAGGTACGCATGGTGAGCTGCGTTCCCGGTTCTCCGATGGACTGCGCCGCAATTACGCCGGTGGCCTCGCCGAGTTCGACCAGGCGTCCGGAGGCGAGGTTGCGTCCGTAGCACATGACACAAACACCGCGCTTCGACTCGCAGGTGAGAACCGAGCGTATCTTCACTCGCTCGATACCGGCGGCTTGAATCGCACCCGCCAAATCTTCGGTAATCTCGTGATTCACGTCGACCACGACCTGGCCTTCGTAATCCTTGATTTTTTCGAGCGACACGCGGCCTACGATACGATCGCGCAGCGGTTCGATGATTTCGCCGGCCTCGACAATGCCGGAGACGAAAATACCGTCGACGGTGCCGCAGTCGTATTCGCTGATGATCACGTCCTGCGCGACGTCGACCAGACGGCGCGTCAGATAGCCCGAGTCGGCGGTCTTCAACGCCGTATCGGCCAGACCTTTGCGGGCGCCGTGCGTCGAGATGAAGTATTCGAGCACCGTGAGACCTTCGCGGAAGTTCGCCGTGATCGGAGTCTCGATAATTTCGCCCGTCGGCTTCGCCATCAGTCCGCGCATTCCGGAGAGTTGGCGGATCTGCTGTTTCGATCCGCGAGCGCCGGAATCGGCCATTACGTAAATGGGGTTGAGTTCGCCTTCTTTATCGCGCTTCTGCATCTGACCAAACATTTCATCGGCAACTTTCTCCGTGATGGCCGACCAGATTTCGATGACCTTGTTATAGCGCTCGCCGTTGGTGATGGCGCCGTCCAAGTACTGCTGCTGGACCGCGATCACCGACTTGTCCGCGTCTTTCACCAGCGTCTTCTTGTTGTCCGGGATGACCATGTCATCGATGCCAATGGAGAGACCGGCGCGCGTGGCATACTTGAAACCGAGCGACTTGATCTCATCAAGCATCTTGACAGTGACTTCGAGGCCGAACCGCAGATAGCAGTAATTGACCAGCTGTCCAATGCCTTTCTTTTTAAGCAGTCCGTTGATATACGGCATGCTCACATTGACGCCGGGCACTGCCTTGGGCAGATGATCGTTGAGAATAGCGCGGCCGACGGTGGTATTCAGGAACTCGCGTTGAATGTGCACGGGCTCCGTGTGGTTCACGTCCTGATCATCGTAGGCTTGCGTGAGGTCGATGACTTCGCCGGTATAACGCAACCGAATCGGGGTGAGTGTTTCCACTTCGCCCATTTCGAGCGCAATCACAACTTCGTCAATATTGGCGAACGAACGGCCTTCGCCCTTGGCGCCGGGTTTCGCTTTAGTCAGATAGTAGAGACCGAGCACCATGTCTTGCGTGGGCACGGTAATCGGCTGGCCCGATGCGGGCGACAGAATGTTGTGCGAAGACAGCATAAGAACACTGGCTTCCACCTGCGCCTCGGGCGAAAGCGGAATGTGCACCGCCATCTGGTCGCCGTCAAAGTCGGCGTTGAAGGCGGTACAAACGAGGGGGTGAATCTTGATCGCCTTGCCTTCCACCAGCACCGGCTCAAACGCCTGAATGCCCAGGCGGTGAAGCGTAGGGGCGCGGTTCAACATCACTGGGTGGTCTTTGATGACCTCTTCCAGAATGTCCCAGACGATCGGTTCCTGCTGCTCCACCATTTCCTTGGCTTGCTTGATGGTTGTGCAGTTGCCGGTCTGCTCCAGCCGGTGATAGATGAACGGCTTGAACAGTTCGAGCGCCATTTTTTTAGGCAGACCGCACTGATGCAGCTTGAGTTCGGGGCCGACTACGATCACGGAACGCCCCGAGTAGTCCACGCGCTTGCCGAGCAGGTTCTGGCGGAAGCGACCTTGCTTGCCCTTGAGGGTGTCGGAGAGCGACTTGAGCGGGCGATTGTTGGCGCCGCGCAGAACGCGTCCGCGGCGTCCGTTGTCGAATAAGGCGTCGACTGCTTCCTGCAACATGCGCTTTTCGTTGCGCACGATAACTTCGGGAGCGTGCAGGTCCATCAGCTTCTTCAACCGGTTATTGCGGTTGATGACGCGGCGATAGAGGTCATTGAGATCGGAAGTGGCGAAGCGGCCGCCATCCAGTGGAACCAGCGGACGCAGTTCGGGTGGAATCACTGGCAGCACGTCGAGGATCATCCATTGCGGCTTGTTGCCGCTCTTGCGGAACGCCTCGACCACTTTCAGGCGCTTGGTATATTTGAGCCGCTTCTGCAGCGAGGTTTCGTGCTTCATCTTCTCGCGCAGTTCAGCCGACAGTCCATCGACTTCAATGCGCTTGAGCAGTTCCTTGATCGCTTCCGCGCCCATCATGGCCTTGAAACCAGCGGGACGATACTGTTGGTCGAGCTCGCGATACTTCGCTTCGTCCTTGATAACCTCGCGTTCTTTAACCGGAGAGTCGCCAGGATCGACGACGACGTAGGCCTCGAAGTAGAGAATCGCTTCGAGATCGCGCAAGGAAATGTCGAGCAAATGCCCGATGCGGCTGGGCAGACCTTTGAAGAACCACACGTGCGAACAGGGCGACGCGAGTTCGATGTGGCCGAGGCGCTCGCGGCGGACTTTGGACAAAGTGACTTCGACGCCGCACTTGTCGCAGATTACTCCGCGATGCTTCATGCGCTTGTACTTGCCGCAGAGGCATTCCCAGTCGGTGACCGGGCCGAAAATGCGCGCGCAGAACAAGCCATCGCGCTCCGGCTTGAAGGTGCGATAGTTGATGGTTTCCGGCTTGGTCACTTCCCCATGCGACCAGCTCCGGATTTTTTCCGG
>JBEKED010000312.1:0-4443 GCA_050014035.1 Terriglobales bacterium | reverse complement strand
CCACCTTGATGTTGCCCCCGCCTGTCTGCAGGCTTACGTTGCCTTCCACGCTGCCGACATCAATCATGCCGCCGCCGGTTTCCGCGACTACCTCGCCGCCGATATCGTCGAGGTGAATATTTCCGCCACCGCTATTGAGCTCGACACGTCCGGCAACGCCGGTGGCATTCACGTTTCCGCCCCCGGTCTCGATCTTGGTGAAGCCCAGGTTGCGCGGCACATTGACGACAAAATCATCGGAGCACTTGGAATCGCGCCGGCTCGTTTCGGCCACGATCCACGCTGTGTCTCCCTTGACGAAGGTGCTGATCCGGTACGATTCAAATTCGCGGCGGGCCTTCTCTTCTGAAGACGTATAGGCCTTGCGATGAATGACGTATGTAACTCCCGCTTGCGATCCTCCCTGAACCCGTACCGAACCTGCCGCCAGCTTCACCCGCAGATTCTTCGCCGCTCCGAGATCTCCAGTCATTTCCTGAACCCAGTTGCCGCCGTCGCGATAGACGCGAGTTTCCTGGCACAAAGCCAGAGACGCCAGCGCCGCGACAAATACCGGAATGCTGGCGAGTTTGATTGCGTGCTTCAATGAGTGTTCCTCCTAATTGAGAGCGCCTTTCGCTGTTCGTCCTTCGCGGTTCGCAAACCACTTCAGCCTAGCGCGAATAGCGAACGACGAACAGCGAACGACGTTTCCTAATCCATCTCCGGCATCTGCGCCAGCATCGTGCGGGCCTGCGAACGGATCGAAATGTTTTGATCCTTCTGCGACACCTTGGTCAGCACCGAGCGCACATTGCTGTCGGTTTTCATCGGTTCCACCAGCCGCAAGGCCTGCATGCGTACGCCGGAATTCGCGTCGCTGATCAGCGCCTGCAACACTCCATCCCGCACCTGATTATCCTGCCGCACGAAGCCGCTCAGCCCATCCAACGCCTTCAAACGCACGCCGGGATTGGTATCATTCTGCAACGCATACATCAGCGCTTCCCGCACTCGTGCATCGTTGGAGGCCTGCGTCAACACGTCGACCGAGTCCATCCGCACTCCCGAGTTGTAATTGCTGCGCGCCGCAAACAACAGCAATTGCTGGATGCGCTGGTCGTTCAGTGACCCCTGCGCTTCCTGAGTCGAAAGCGTGTCGTACTTGATGCTCACCTGGTTCGTTCCCGGCTCCTGCGTCACCGAGCGAATACCGGCAATCGCGGACGACTCAAGCGGTTGCGGCTGACTGCCGCTCGCGGGCGCGGGCGAGTACGTCCCCGCAATGTTGCTGCCGTGCCCGGCGAGGAAGTTATAGGTCGCGCCAATGCCGCCGCCAAAGCCCACGATGAAAATTGCCGCCGCCAGCGCCGGCGCCATGCGAATCTGCCGCAGCCAGATTGCCGGCTCAAGAATCAGACGATGCCATAAACTTCCCTGCTGCGCAGTTTCGAGCGCTTCCTGCAGGCGCATGCGCGAGGCGGCGAGCAAGTTCGGAGTCGGCTCCGCCACCGGCGTTTCGGAGAGCATCGTGTGCAACTTGCGCGTCGCCTTCAACTCGGTGGCGCACTCCGGACACCGCCCCAAATGCTGCTCTACCTCGTAGCGAGCGTCGTCTTCCAGTTCGTTGTAGACGTAAAACAGAATGTTTTGCCGTACCCAATCACATTTCATTGCCGTATTCCTTCGCGGGGCTAGTCCCTCAGGGGCTAAAGCCCGCATCCTACTACGCACTTAACGGCACGACTAAAGCCTTGCCCTACCTAAGACTTATCCAGCTCCAAACTCATCGCATCTCCGCCAGCGCGGCGCGCAATTTTTGCGTCGCGCGAAACAACGTATTCTTTGCCGTCTCTTCCGTCGTATTCAGCATCTCGCCCACCGTGCGCAGCTTTAGTCCGTGGTAATGCTTTAATTCAAATACCATGCGCTCGCGTGGCGTCAGGGCCGACAACGCGGTTCCAATCTTTCGTCCCAACTCGCGCCGCATCAAATCGTGTTCCGGATTTGCGCCTGAGCGCGTGTCGGCAAACTGCTCCAGGCGGCTGTACTCTTCGCCCGAGGCGTCCACCGCAACCGGAGCCTCCTCTTTACGCACGTTGCGTTTCCGCAAATGATCAAGGCAGAGATTGGTAACGATGCGGTAGATCCACGTGTAGAAGGAACACTCAAACCGGAAACTGCCCAGATTCTTATAAGCCTTGAGGAAGGCCTCCTGATAAACGTCCTGGGCATCGGATTCCGATCCGGTGAGATGCAGGGCCAGCCGCAGCACCGACTGATCGTAATGACGCACCAAGACCTCGAAGGCCGCGCGGTTGCCCTGCTGCGCCTCGCGGATCAGACTGGTGTCGTCAATGCGGTTGCTCTGCGCTGCCAAAGAGCCCCTCATATTTCCATACGACGTGGGGTTCTGGATACCGCTGTCCTGTACCGCCCGTCTTGGTCCGTAACTTTGTTTGTAACCAGGTCCGTAACCAGGACGGTAATTGTCGCCAACCGGAATTGCCACTGCGAAAGAATCGGCCGGCATTGTCTGTCTCTATCCCCTACAAGTGATCAAGTCCTTTTTTCTTGCCTTGCACAGAAATAGACGGGGCAGCAACCGGAACGTTAGCAGATTATCAGGAGTTGGCCCTTGGTTTGCTTGACAGTAGGAGACAGCAGTGAAGACATCGTCCCGGGGGCATGTCGCTCGCGTAGGGACGGCAACTTATGATGGTTTAACGCGAATCAAACCGCAGCCGCATTTCGTTCGTAGCCGCAAACCCCAGCTTTTCGTACAGGGGCCGACCCTCATCGCTAGCGTGCAGATTGACCGAGCGCAAGCCACGCTCCTTGACCCACGCCAGGATAGTCAGCATGATCTGCCGCGCAATTCCGCGCTTGCGAAACTCCGGCTCCGTGTACACATTCAGGATCACCGCCCGTTCGGTGCATGGGTCTTTGGGATTTGCCGGCCACGGAACCAGCAGCACTCCTCCACCGCCACAGACGCGGCCCGAGGCGTCCAGCGCCAGCCAATGACGATACGATCCATCGGCCAAAGCCCGGGCCAGCCACGGACTTGCCACTTCCACCATGCGATCCAGTTCCTCGACCGTACCTTCCCCCATGTCGCGAAACATCGACCGCCGATGATGAAGAACGATCGCCGCCTCGTTCGGCGCTGCCTCTCGAATCGTAATGTCAGCCGACACGTTCATTCCTTTTCGTGATCCCGCAAGGCCGTTGACCACCAAGGCCACGAAGTATCACGAAGGCTTTTCGTGTGCGGATTTCCTTCGTGCACCTTCGTGCCCTTGGTGGTTAACGATTTTCGACTCTAGCCCGCAAGCGAGCTGGCGTGTCTCCCAGCCCCTCAAAATGTACAATAAAACCCAGCCGAGGCTAGCTGGATCTCATGTACGAAGTCACTGTCGAAGACACATTCGCCGCCGGACACTACCTGCGCAACTACAAGGGCAAGTGTGAGAACCCGCATGGCCACAACTACAAGATACGCGTGACCCTCGCCGGCGCCGAACTGGACAAGGCCGGATTGCTGCTCGATTTCAAAGACCTGAAAGACGTAATGAAGCACGCCATCGACCGTCTCGACCACCAGATGATCAACGACATCGAGCCCTTCACCGTCCTCAACCCCTCCGCCGAAAATTTGTCCAAATATTTCTACGACGAAACCAACGCCCGTCTGAGAAACGTGACGAACGGCCGGGTGCGCGTGAAAGATGTCACTGTTTTCGAGACGGACACGACGACCGCGCGATACTCGGAATAGAGGACCGGTTTTCCTGAAGGCTGACGGCTGAGAGCTGACGGCTGATTCCCATGCAGATTTCAGAAATCTATAAGTCGCTCCAGGGAGAATCCACCTATGCTGGCCTCCCTTGCGTCTTCGTCCGCCTCACTGGCTGTAACCTGCGCTGCTCCTGGTGCGATAGCGAATTCAGCTTCCATGGCGGCCGCAAGATGACGATCGAAGAGGTCATGGAAGAGGTCGCCCGCCTGAGCCCAGGCGCGCGTGCCACAGGCGCCGCCCGCGAAGATCTGGTCGAAATCACCGGCGGCGAACCCATGCTGCAGGAGCGCGAAGTCGTTCCTCTCATGGAACGCCTGATCGCAGCGGGTTACAAAGTGCTGCTCGAAACCAGCGGCGAGCGCGCGTTGGCAAACGTCCCCAGACAAGTCGTCAAAATCGTCGACGTGAAATGTCCGCACTCCGGCGAGCCCGACACGTTTGCCATCGAAAACCTCCAGGCGCTCGAACCGCACGATGAACTCAAGTTCGTCCTGACCGATCGCACCGACTACGAATTCGCCCGCGATTTCGTCGAACAGCATCGTCTCGCCGAGCGCGTGCATGCCATCCTGTTTTCCCCCGCCTTCCGAAAAGAAGCGCACGGCGCGCGTGACACTTCCCATTGCTTGCTCGATCCCGAGCAACTCGCCCAGTGGATCCTC
>JBEKED010000311.1:0-4457 GCA_050014035.1 Terriglobales bacterium | reverse complement strand
CCGCCGGGGAGCGGGTGGCCGGTGAAGGCGGCGCGGCCGAGGGTCGCGGAAATTCCCCACAGAAGGGCTGCGCTGGCGATGTAGAAATACCCTCGCAGCGGATGCCGGCCAGCTTTCACGCTGCGTGCTCGATGGTGCAAGTGATTTTTGCCGTCTTCTCCAGCATAGCGGAAACCGAGCAATATTTTTCTTTCGAGAGCGTGACGGCATCCTGCATGGCTTTTTGCGATACGGGTCCGCGTACCAGGTAGGTCAGGTGAATCTCGGTATACACGGCGGGGTAACCGGTCGCTCTTTCGCCTTTGGCCGTGACTTCCAGGGCGGTGAAGTTTTCGCGCTTTTTGCGCAGAATGCCGACTACGTCAGAGGCCGTGCAGCCGCATAGAGCTAGCAACACTAATTCCATTGGGCTGTTGGCGGTTTTTTCGGCGGCGGCATCCATTACGATCGAATGGCGGGAGGTTGCTTGGCCTACAAATCGGTCGTGGTCGGTCCAGTTTACGGTGGCTTCAATCATGGGGTTCTCCTTTGATCGCGATATCGGTGCCCTCAGGGGCTAAAGCCCGCGTTACTCTTTGGTCCTGGTGGCACGGCTGAAGCCGTGCCCTTCCCGTTCTTGCTCGACCATGGTTCATCTGTGATCCCTGACGGGGCAAAGCCCCGTCACTACACGAGTTTTTCCGCAGGCTGTGAAAGCCGTGCCCTTCCCAAACCCCAATCGGACTCACACAGGCTCCGCTAGCGCCGGTTGTCGGTCATGGGCTCGGGATGTATCAAGACACGAAAAAGTTCTGGCGCGTCGTGTTTGAAACGAATCTCCAGCGAGGTTTGCACGTCGTGCACGCGCGACAGCGGCATGTCATCCGGCAGCGTGCAGTGGCAGGAGACATACAGGCGCGCTCGCACTCTCTTGAACTGGAATTCGTGCACGTCCATTACTTCGGGAAATTCTTTCACGATGTTCTTCAGGCGCTGTTCTAATTCTGGCTCGCGCACGATCTCCTCTCCCGTTTCAATGGTTGCCGGCTCGCTTTCGATGTGGGTTAGGATGGTTGCAATCTCCGGAACATCGGCGCGCATTTCGGTTTCCAGGCGAGTCACTTCGTCGTGAGCTTGCTTCATGCTTAGTTGCTCGTCCAGTTCGAGGTGCTGTTCGACGTGCAACTGGCCGTTCAGATCCTGCACGCTGACGTCGTGCACGTTGAAGTTGTGGCGGGTGGCCACGGCGCGGATGCGATCAAAAATATTTTCCGTGCCGCGCGCGCGCGGAACCGAATGCACCATGACATCGGCGTCGGGCAGAATTTCGCGGACGCGGGAGGTCACGGCAGCAGAGATCTGCTCGGAACGCTGGAAAGTAAAATTGCGCTCCAGTCCGACGGAGACATCGGCGAAAAAGCGGTTGCCGGCTTTGCGGAAGCGGACTCGCTCCACTTCCAGCACTCCATCGACGGTCGCGATGCGGTCGAGGATCTGGCTGCGCACTCCGGCGGGGGCGGCATCGAGCAGCGCGTCGATGGTTTTGCGCGCCAGGCGCCAACTTACGGAGATCACTACGCCGGCGACAAACAGTGCGGCAATTGGATCGGCCCGACGCAGCCATTCTATGTGATAAGTGCGGCCCGCCCAAACCAGCGCCAGGCCGACGATTACGACCGCGCTCGACCAGATGTCGGTGGAAAAATGGAGGGCATCGGCTTCCAGCGCCTGACTGTCGTAGCGCGTCGCAATGCGACCTAGTACGCGAGAGCGCCAGGCATCGACGGCGATGGACAACAGCATGACGAGGAAGGCAGCGATGCTCGGTTCTATCTCTACATGGTGAAAGAACAGGCGGCGGATGGCTTCATAAACGATCCAGATGCAGGTCAGCAAGAGCAGACCGGTTTCGATGAAGGCGGAAAAATTCTCGAACTTGCCGTGTCCGTACTGGTGATCGGCGTCAGCGGGCTTGTCAGACACGCGCACCGACAAAAAGGTGACGAGGGCGGCGATGAGATCCAGTCCGGAGTGGGCGGCCTCGGAGAGAATTCCCAAGGAACCGGTGGCGATACCTACAATTATTTTGAGGCTGGTGACTACCAGGGCCGCCAACACGGAGTTGCCGGCAACGGCTCGCTTGTCATGGCGCATCGACTCGGAACTGTAGGGAGCACGAATTTCCGGCATTCACGCCATTATCGCTTTGGAATGGCTCGCCGCCAACCCCTCTGCGCGCTTGGGTCGTGGGTGATCGGCAAAAGCGTTCACCACCAAGGACACGGAGGGATACGATGGAAAAGGCTGAGACCAATAACCTTGGCGATGCTTCGTGTCGTCGCTTCGTGCCATTGCTGGATCGCGTCTGCGCGGGGCATCCTGAAACTGACCTCGCGCCCCGCTTGCGCGGTCGCGGCGGGGACATGCTACGATGGCATTCGTCAGAAATTCCCTCTGGAGGATATTGATTCATGCGTTCCAAGTGCTTCGTCTGTCTTCTGCTCGTGAGCCTGGTCTACGGGCAAGCTGCGCCACCGACTACCCCACCCGCGGCGGGAGCCCCGGCGCAACAAAACGCTGCGCCTGCCCCTGGAGCCCCGGCGGGACAAAGCGCTACCCCCGCGCCCGCCCCGGAAGTGAAACCTGATGATGTGGTGATCACGTTGAAGGGTTTCTGCAAAGACGCCACGCAACAGGGCGATGCATGCAAAACCGTAATTACGCGCGCGGAATTTGAGAAAATCGTGCAAGGCTTGGCGCCGGGGCTGTCTCCGGCGGCGCGCCGCAACCTGGCCAACCGGTATTCGGTGGCGCTAAAGATGTCGACCGTGGCGGAACAACGCGGTTTGGACAAAGGGCCTTCGTATGAAGAAAAGATGCACTACGCGCATATGCAGATTCTCGCGCAGGAACTGAGCAGCGCCGTGCAGGTAGATTCGCAAAAGGTAAGTGACGAGGATGTCGCCGACTATTACAAGAAGAACGAGGCCTCCTACGAGCAGGCGAGCTTGCAGCGAATCTTCATTCCGCGGACGAAACAACTTAGCAATACGCCGGAAAAGCCCAAACCTCCCTTGAAGGCAGGAACGGCGGCGGCAGCTGGAACCAGCACGAGCGCGAAGTCGACGACGGCGAAGAGCGCTACGCCAAAGCCGCCGACGGAAGCGCAAAAAAAGGCTGCCGAGGAAGCGATGACGAAACTGGCCACCACTCTGCGGGCCCGCGCGGTAAAGGGTGAAGACCCGGACAAACTGCAAAAGGAAGCGTTCGTGGCGGCGGGGATGCCGGGAAATACCGTGAATACGAAGATCGAAAAGGCGCGGCGCAGCACGCTGCCTCCTACCCATCAGATGGTGATGGATTTGAAGCCCGGGGAAGTGTCGGAAGTGATCTCGGACCCGAACGGCGGGAAATACATTTATAAGATGATCAGCAAGGAAACTCTCACGCTGGAAGCGGTGGCGCCGGACATCCGCAAAACTATTTCCACGCAGCGTTACCGCGACCTCATGAGTGGTTACCAAAAAGATGTGGATTTGAACGACGCTTACTTCGGCGCGGCCCGGCCCCAGGGCATGCCGTCGTCGCCTATGCGGCTAGGAACGAAGCCCGAGCACGCGCCCGAGCACATGGAAGATAAGGATTAGAAGACGCCGACTCGATGGACAGGGCAAAACCAACGATTGTGGTTACCGGTGTTTCCGGAAATCTTGGCCAGCGATTAATTCCGCAGCTCTCGGATTACAAAGTGGTGGGGGTCGATATCACGCCCCCCACGCACTCTGCGGTGGAGCGCTTCGTTCCACTGGATCTGGGAAGAGAGGAATCGACGCGGGAGTTGTTATTGCTGCTGCGCGAGTTGCAACCGGCTTCCGTGGTGCATCTGGCATTTGTGATCGATCCGCAGCGGGCTGGGGTGATGGATGTCGACCGCATGTGGCGAATCAACGTGGCGGGCACGGCGCGGGTGATGGAAGCGGTTACCGAAGCCAACCGGAATGCCGGCGCCAATATTCGACAATTCATTTTTCCGAGCAGCGTGTCGGCCTATGGCTCGAATCTGCCGGCGCCGGTTGCGGAAAATGAGCCGCTGGGCGCTCACACGCTGCCCTACGCGATCCACAAAAAAGAAAGCGATCTGGTGGTGCAGCAACGCGCGCCGGCGCTGCGCGGGTGCGGAGTTTTTATTTTGCGTCCGCACATTTTCGCGGGAGCTACGGTGGAAAATTATCTGATGGGAGCGTTCCGGGGAACGCCAAATGGCAACGGAGCGCGGGCTGCGCGCATGCGCCAGGAGGCGAAGCGCTTGCCCTGCATGTTGCCCTACGGTCAAAAATACCTGGATAACAAAATCCAGTTTGTGCACGTGGACGACATGGCGCGGCTGATCACGTGGATCCTGCGGCGGGAACCGGAAGCGCAGCGGCTGACCATCTTGAATGTGGCCGGACGCGGCGATGCATTGAGCTTCGCGCAGT
>JBEKED010000310.1:0-5968 GCA_050014035.1 Terriglobales bacterium | reverse complement strand
AAGATATCCGTTTCTCATCGGGCGCCCCCTCGGGGATTCATCAGCGATTCCAGCGCATGGGCGTGGTCAACTTCGCGCTGCAGTTTTTCCAGCCGGTAGCGCGACCAGCAAACCAGAAACGCGAAGCAGGAAAACGCCAGCCAGTTAATAAGCAGCACGTGCAGCATGCGCGGATCGATCGATCCGCCTCCGCCCATGACCGGCTGCGGGTGCTGGGTGCGGAAGAACCAAATCGAAAAGTACACAAACGGCACGCACAGTGCGCCCAGAACCGCGAGAGCAGCGGCCAGCAAGGGCGTCTCCCCGCTCGACGAAAAGCGGCGCAGAAAAAGATAGCTAACGTAGATCAGCCACAGCACCAGGGTCGAAGTCAGGCGCATGTCCCAAGTCCACCAGATACCCCAGACCGGGCGCGCCCAGATCGGGCCCGTGACCAGGTTGACGGTTAAGAAAACGACGCCCACCTCGGCGGTGACCAAAGCGACGATATCGGCAGCCGGGTTGCGCTTGATCAGATAGAAGATCGATGCTCCGAAGTTGATGAAGAAAAGCATGAATCCGATGATCGCCGACGGTACGTGATAGTAGAAAATGCGCTGCACGTCGCCCATGGTCCGTTCCGTGGGAGCAACCACCAGAGCCTGGTAAAGCGCATAGATCAGCAGAATCGCTGTCAGGACGCCGAGGACAGGGAAGAGTTTTTTCATTTTGGGTAGGGCACGGCTTTAGCCGTGCCATTAAGCCAGTAAAATTCGTGGGGTTTAGCCCCTGAGGGCACACCTCGAAACCGCCGATGATTCCGGTCCATCATTCATTCTGCATTCAGGACGGTCTCAAACAACAGCAGGCACACCGTAGTAAACACCAGATCGTACGTCGCAAGCAACACGATCCAGAAACGAGCGCCTTCGCCATTGAGTATAGCGGTTGTGGCCTGCACCATGGCGAGCAGAGCCGGGATCGAAATCGGAAACAGCAGCAGCGGCAGCATGATCTCGCGGCTGCGGGTCCGCAGGGACATGGCGGCAAAGAAAGTCCCGTTGACCACCAGCGCCCACGTCCCGAGCGCCGCCACCAGCAGCAGAGGCCACGCCGGACCCAGCGCTCGCAGCCGGTAAAACATGATGAACAGCGGAGTCATGAGCGCTTCCAGCACGCTCACAAAAATAAAATTGCCCATCACCTTGGCCACGAACAGCGAATTGGCCGGAGCCGGAGACACGCGGTAAGCGTCGAGCACCTGGTTGCGAATCTCCCGCGCCCAGGTCTGATTGAGCGCCACCACCGCCGCGAACAGGAACGCGACCCACACCAGGCCGCCGGCGATCTGGCGGGATTCTTCGGCGCTCGGATCGAACGAAAAGCTGAATACCACCACCACCAGCAGCGAAAAAAACAGCATGGAGTTGATGGCGTCCTTCGATCGCCACTCCAGGCGCAGGTCTTTGAGCAGCGTGACGCGGGTGATGCCGGTGGGCGCGCTCGCAGTGGGCGGCGGCATCATGGCGCGCTCTCCCCGGGGCTTGTGTGGTGACGGGGCTCCGCCCCGTCCGCCCGCCGTTTCAGCTCTCGCGTACGCTCCACAATTTTGCCAAACTCCATCCAGACGAACTCGTCGGCCGCGCCCTCAAGCAACGCGGCCTGGTGCGTGACGATGAAGATGGTCTTGCCCTGGTCGCGGAGGCCGGTCAGTAGGTGGACCATATCGGTAGCGGAATGGAGATCCACATTCGAGAAGGGTTCGTCAAGCAAAAGGATTTTGGGGTCATTCAGCAGCGCCCGGGCCAACGACATGCGCTGCCGCATACCCTGCGAATATTGTCCGACAGGGCGGACGAGTTCGGGATCGAGCCCAACGGCGTCGATCGCCTCGGCGCAGCGCGTGCGGCTGGTGATGCCATAAAGCCGGGCAAAGTATTCCAGGTTCTCCATGCCGCTCATCTCGTCATACAGCAAAGACGGATGCGCCATGTAGCCCACCTGGTGGCAAATGTCGTGAAACTTCTTCGCCCCGAGAATCGTGACCTCGCCGCTTGACGGCTGGTTGAGTCCGGCGAGGGTCCGGAGCAGTGTAGTCTTACCGGCGCCGTTGTCGCCGAGAATGGCGTAGAGCTTGCCACCGGCGAATTCCGCGGTGACGCCACGCAGCGCGGCAAAACGTCCAAACTGCTTGATCAGGTTAGTGACGGTGATGACGGGCGCGGTTTCAGTCAATGGGTTGAAAGTTAATTCGACATCCCGCTCGAAGTGGAACCCTGGTTCTGCGACATGCTCTTGCCGGGTTCTGCGGCCGGCGCGGCTCCCGGAGCCGGCGCATACTTCGAAGCGCATTTGGCCTGTAGTCCCTTGGCATGGAAAACGCCATCCCGTCCGAAGCTGCCATCGGCCAAAGCTTGCGAGTCGTCCTTGAAAGTGTCGGGCGGAGCTTCGGTCCCCGTATACGACACGGGCAGCGTCAGATCGTTTTCCTTCAACATGAAATCGACACGGGTTCCGGAGCGCTTGATCGAGCCTGGCACCACGTTCCCCGCCACGCGCAGGCGCTTGGCGTACGCTTCATTCCCCATCCCGTTCAATTCCTTGATGGTGACGTAGTAGCTCTTGCTGTCCTGCACGCCAGTGTAGGCGAGGTAGCCGAGCGAGCACAGAATCAAGACGGTGACACTGCCAAACTTCAGATATTTGCTGGTTTCACTGGACATTCAGAACCCCACCCATGCTTTCAAAACTGTACGCGTCGGCTGGATGCGGGTCAAGATGCACAGATCGACAAAGCTCGCGGGCGCGGTTCGCGGGCCGATTTCACGGACAAGTTTCGCGGACGAGGGCCGCAGACAAGAGTGTCCGCGCCACACGGTCATGTTTCTGCATTTACAATTCTTCTATGATCCATCCCTGGCACGACGTCACTCCCGGCAGCGGATTGCCGCACGAGTTCAACACCATTATCGAGATTCCCTTCGGCTCCAGTGTGAAATACGAACTGGACAAGACCAGCGGCCTCATCAAACTCGACCGCATTTTATACTCCGCGGTTTACTATCCCGCGAACTACGGTTTCATCCCGCAAACCCTGGCCGAAGACGACGACCCTATCGATGTCCTGGTGCTCTGCCAGGAGCCGGTCGTGCCGCTCACCATTATCCACGCGCGCGCCATCGGGCTGATGACCATGATCGACGGCGGCAAGAAGGATCACAAGATCATCGCCATCGCCACCGAAGACCCGGAGTTCAACGCTTATCGCGAAGCGGCGGAAATGCCTCCGCATCGGCTGCTCATGCTGCGCCGCTTTTTTCAGGACTACAAACAACTGGAGGGCAAGTCGGTCGAGGTCGACGAAATTCAGCCGGCAACCGAGGCCTATCCCATTATCGAGGATGCCTTGCACCGCTACAGCGAGCAGCGACGCAAGGGTTTTGGCGGCGCCAAAGCGTAGTCTGGGATCCGGTTAGCCTGATAACCGGCCTGTTTTCAGAACGATGCAGTCGCAAAAATAAAGTCGATAGACTTACTTGACATTACTCCGAAACTATTCTATATTCTGAATCGTTCCCTCCTGGCCCGTACCGCTATTCGCCTGGCGGTACGGGCCGACTCTTTTGGCTTACATGCCTTCCTTCTCTTTTTCCTTTTCTCGCTCGTAGGGCTTTTGCATGTAGCGGCGGGATTCCTCGAGAGCGCCCTGCGTATTGTCGTTGGTTTGGATCGCCTGGCGGTATTCATTGATGGCGCGTTCGCGCTGGCCGGTCACGTCGAAAATCTTCCCCAGTTGCAAGTGGCTCCAAACTTCCGTCCAGCGCGGTTCGCCATCACCATTCAGCGCTTCGCGGTAGGCATTGGCCGACGCCTGGTAATTCTTCTGCATGAAAAAGACTTCGGCGATGCGGTAGTGCGCCAGCGAACTGTTCTTGCTGACTTCGAGCGCCTTGTTGAACTCGCCCAGAGCTCCGGCCAGATCGCCTTGCTGGATCAAGCCCTGTCCCCGCAGAATGGAGGCGCGCAGCTTGACGTCTTTCGAGTTGGTCAGCACGCGGTTATCGGGATCGACCGCAATCCGTCGCGGCCGTCCAAAGGTTTCCACCGAAAACGGGGAGTCGGTGCCCACCACCTCAATGCGTTTCTCTTCCGTTCTTCCGTCCGTATCGATTTTCAACTCAACCGGCATGCGGAACAGATCGAGATCCTGGTTGATGGAGCCAACCACGCGGAAGCCTTTGTTGCTGCCCAGCCGATAGCAGGTGTACTTCACCTTGAATTCGGGGGCGCTGGTCGAATCCATCCACTGCGAGTAGAACCAGGTGAGCTTTTCGCCGTAGACTTTCTCGCTAACTTCGCGAAAATTTGCTCGCGGATTTGCCCGCATACTTGGCAGCGAAGTCGCGCATGATCTCCAGGTATTTTTTCTCGCCCACAACCCAGCGCAGCATGTGCAGGATCATGGCGCCCTTGTCGGTGACCAGCGACTGAAATTCGGGAGAAAAATAATCCAGCTTGGCGGCGCTCGAAAGCGGCACGCTGTCATATGCCAGCGCGCCCACCGACATGTCCTTCACCATCTCCTCGAGCCCGGCTTGGCCGGCCGCGCTTTCCACGTACCGAGCTTCGGAGTAGCGGGCGAAGCCGTCGGTGATCCACCAGTCGTCTTTCGATGCCGGACTCACCGACACGCCCCACCACTGGTGGGCAATGGTGTTCGCCAGCAGCCGGTAGTTGACTTTCTCGGTGATCGCGCGGCTCGAGAGCGCGGCGATTTCCGGCGCATAGGCCGTAGGCACCGTGTCATCCGGAATCTCAACCACCTTCAGAGTCGTCGACGGTGCCACTCCATACTGAGTGACAAAGTAAGTGAATGCCTTGACCGCCGTGGAGGCATATTCGGTGCCCAGATCCTGCTTGTTAGGCTTGAAGAACACATGCAGGTCGAGGCCGGCGTCGTCGCTCTTGAATTCCTGGAAAGTACCCGCAATGATCGTGCCGGGAAAGCTCGCCTTGCCCCAGGTGAAGGTGAAGGTCTTCGAGTTCGCCAGGTCGCCAACGGGCTTTTTCGCAGGCGTGCCCGCGGAGGACGATTCCTTGCCGCTCCCAATCACCACCATGTGCGCCGGGACGGTAACGCTGATCGTCGAAGTGAAGCGGTTGACACCGTAGCCGGTGACCGGGAACCACAGTCCGGAGTAAAACAGGTAGCTTGTATCGGGACCGACGTAGGCGAGCTTCAATCCTTCAACCGGGCTCTCGTCGGCGCTTTCGAGCGTGCCTTCATATTCGAAAGTGAAGGTGGTGCTCGTGCCTTTTGCGATGTCGCTGTTGAGCGAGAAACGCACGGTCGAATCCTGCGTGTTGCGCTCGGGAGTCAGCGGCTTGTTGCTCGCATCGGTGAGCTTGGTAATGCGCAGGGCGTTGTTTAACTGAAACGTGGCCACGTTGAGGTTGTCGAGGGCCGTGACTTTGACCACGGCGCGAGCCGTGAGCTTGTGCGTCTGCGGCAGGAGTTCGACGTCGATCTGATAATCGTCGGCACGCAGGCGATTCTTCTCGGCCGCGCGCGCCGGCCGGTTCGCAGCTACGACCAGCAACAAACCAACAGAGAGGAGAGCCGGGAACCAGAGCGCCCGGCGCGCTGGTCGATGGTGATAGAGCTTCAAGTAGGGTCTCCTGGCAGGGCTACAACTCCTAAGATGTCAATTTTTACGCAAAAGATGCTGTAGGACAAGGGTTAGCGTAATTTGGTGGTGTCGCAGTTTGGATAATCCCAAACTATTGTCATCCTTAACGAACGGGGTACCCAGCAGGCCCTGTGTTGGCCCGATGGGGTGGGGGAACGAAGGACCTTGCTTTTCGCGTCGGGCAGATCCAGCTTGCCGCGCCAATCGCTAAAGCGATGCCCCGATACGAAGCACAACGGTAAAAAGTCAGCTCGACTAGTCAAACTTCTTGCGCACGCCCGAACCGCGATGCCTCCCGC
>JBEKED010000309.1:0-4530 GCA_050014035.1 Terriglobales bacterium | reverse complement strand
TCTATGCGGTTTTGTGCGCGGTTTTGTGCGGTTTCTGGCAGCGGAATCCGCGGGTTCGTTCCATCGTCACGCCAGATTGTGATTGTGCAAATCGCCGTTTTACCCACATGAATCCTGCGTTTTCCGCGATATCTCACAGACGATTACTATCGGTGGTTACTTACCACTGGCCACATAAACCCGAGTGGGTCTCTCGCGCAGGTCCTGGTCCGAGATGTGATCGCAATACTGCCCGACAAAATCGTCTCCGTCAGTCTGGCCGCTGTCCTCATTTACTATCTATTCCCGAAAATCGAGACACGCCTGCAGAAGGTGTCATGGAAAAGCGACTGGCGTCCACTGCCAGGCCCGGTGGTTGCCTTTGTCACGGTCTATGGAGCCAGTTTTCTTCTTCTTCTTCGCAAGGGCAACGTAAGCATAGATCCCAACACTTGCTCAATAACTGGGCGCAGTTTCATCCCTATCCAGCTCTGTGTTTGGGCGGTTCCCCTGCTTTGGGGCCTGATTTCCTTTGCGCTGTGTAGACGACCGGTGCCGGCTTCCGCCGAGCCGCAACTGAACATATTGCCGCGTCGGGGCTACGTTAAGGCGGTGTACTCCGATGTGCTCACGATTCTCGCCGGGGTATTCGCACTTCTGATAGCTGCGAAGGGGGCTAACGGCCAGTCCCAGACGGCTGCGGCTAAAATAGGCGCACTACTTGAGAATGGACTGGGCATGGTTGCGTTCTTCGCCATATTCGGTTTCACCCCAGGATTTCTGATGCGAATGCTTGGGGCAGATCCCGACCTACCGGTTGAGCACCCGAGTCCGCAGCCGTCACCCGCAGCCGACATCCGTTCGTCGTCGGGATGACAGCATGGATTTATGCGACCAACTCATGGGGCACAGCAGTTAAGTTCTTGCTATGACTCAAGACCTTATTACGCGCGCTGAATCCGCCGCTGCTCTTGTGCTCTCGCAGACTAAGCTCCGACCGCAGATCGGGCTTGTGCTGGGGTCTGGGCTTGGATCGTTTGCCGACGATCTTAGTGATGCCGTTCGCATTTCGTATGCCCACATTCCCACGTTTCCGCGCTCAACGGCGGTCGGGCACGCTGGACAACTCGTGACCGGCAAACTGGCTGGCGCTGGCGGCGAAATTCCCGTAGCGGTGATGCAGGGCAGAGTGCATCTGTACCCGCCGCTTGCTGTGCTTGAAGGCCTGTGGCGAGCGCTAAAATTGCCGCTGCCAGGATCCACAATCCGAATTGTCGCCGTGATTTTGTTGCAGTGAATGTCATTTGCATAACGCCAAACCGTCCGAAAGACTACGAAGTTACTAGAGATTAAGAAAAGTGCAACCGGCGCATGCGAGTCTGATCGTGAGCCGTGTTGCGCGCGACACGGCCCGTTCCGTGTAGCCCTTGATTGTACCCGCTCGGAAGGCCGACCCCAAAGAGCGCTTGGGCGACTATAATTTTGTCGTCATAGTCTTGTCGTCAAGCAATCAGCGGCAGGTGAACCCAGGAGAGCCAGCAATGTCCCATGTGATTCCCGAAAAATACGCCGACCTTTTCCAGAAGCCAGCCTTCGCCAGCCTCGGTACTCTTATGCCGGACGGACGACCGCAGGTCACTCCGGTGTGGTGCGACTTCGATGGTCAGCACGTCATTTTCAACTCGGCGCGCGGACGCCAGAAAGACCGCAACGTGCGCCGCGATCCGCGGGTGGCGCTGGCCATTGTCGATCCCGACAATCCCTATCGCTATCTGGAAATCCGCGGCACGGTGGTGGAGATTACAGAAGACGGCGCCGCCGAACACATCGACAAGATGGCGAAAAAGTACCTGGGAGTCGACAAGTATCCGTATGCCAAGCCGGGAGAGGTGCGTGTGCTGTACAAGATTCGCGTCGAGCATACGACGGTGATGGGGTAAGGTTGCGCGGGCCAGTCGCTCCCGCAGCGGGTAAAGCCGGCACTGAAAATGACGCATTTATCGCAGCGGTAAACCGCTGGCCACCCAAAAGCAAGGCCAAAATCGAATTTTTCAGCAGACTGTAAAGCCTCAGTGGGTCGCGGACACTCTTGTCCGCGTCGGACTCAGAGACTTTCCAGGAATACCGAGCCCAAGTATCAGCGACGGTTCGCGGACAGGAGTGTCCGCGCCACATAAACCATTTCTTTCTCCGATAACCTTTCTTCGTCGAACGAGTCCAACTCTCAAGGGGAACTTCGTGGGGTCCATTTTCGTATTAAGAACGAGAGCTGAAGACCCCTCGTCATTATTCGTTTGAAGGAGGCATTGTGGAAGTTGGGAAGAATGGCCGCGATAATTTGCACGCAATCAGTGCTGAGGGCAATAGTATTTCGGCGCAGCAGGTAGTGAAGGCGGCGCATGAGGAACTCCTCCAGCTCATGCGGCAGCGCGCCGAGATTATGAAGCGCATTGGGACGGTGAAGCAGACGATTGCGGGATTGGCAAATCTTTTCGGCGACCAGGTACTGGGCGATGACTTGCTCGAACTGATCGACCGCAAGCCCACTGGCCGCCAACCCGGCTTCACCAAGGCGTGCCGCAGGGTGCTGATGGAAGTGCGGCGTCCGCTGGGAGCGCGCGAAGTTTGCGTGGAACTGGAACGCCATGCACCGGCAATCCTGGCGCGGCACAAGGATCCGCTGGCCTCGGTCACGACGGTTTTGAATCGTCTGGTGGATTACGGAGAGGCCCGCAGCTTGAGCAACGACCGCGGGCGCCGCGTGTGGGAGTGGGTCAGCGAGGTGGAAGAGCCGGCGGATGGGATGGACCTGGGGAGAACGGCCTAAGAAGCGAAGGGCTCGGGCCTGGTAGGGGTCCTTCGACTACGCGAAAACCTCACTTCGTGAGGCTTTCGCTCCGCTCAGGATGACAAAAGTTGGAAACTATTACGCTGGCAGCAGTCGGCCTTTTTCCAGATGCCGGGTTACGTGCGCATACCCGGCGGCGTGCGGATCATGCGTCACCATCACGATCGTTTTGTGAAAACTCTCATTCAGGCGCTTCAGAATTTCCAGAATGTCGGTCGCGGAATTACTGTCGAGATCGCCGGTCGGTTCATCCGCAAGAATCAGCGTGGGATCGCTGACGATGGCGCGGGCAATGGCCACGCGCTGTTCCTGTCCACCCGATAGTTGCTTGGGAAGGTGATGGACGCGATCTTCGAGTCCGACGAGCTTTAGCGCTGTCATTACATGGTCCCGGCGCTGCTGGGCTGTCATCTTGGTCAGCAAGAGCGGCAGTTCGACGTTCTCAAATGCGGTCAGCACGGGAATTAAATTGAAAGTCTGGAAGACGTATCCCACGTGCGTATTGCGCCAGTGGGCGGACTGCCCATCGTTCAGCCGAAAAACATTTTCGTTCATCACCAACAACTCGCCGGAGGTGGGGCGATCGATGGCTGCAATCATGTTCAGCAGAGTCGTCTTGCCCGACCCGGAAGGACCCATCAGCGCCAGAAACTCGCCGGCGGCGATGTCGATGGAAACATTGTCTAGCGCGGTCACTTGAAAAGCGTCGCGTTTGAAAATCTTGCTCACGCCGCGAGCCTGAACGACTTTGCTGCCCAAGGCCGGTTGCGTGGGTGTCAGCGTGGTTGCACTCATGATTGCCCCTTGATACGAATCTTTTGTCCGTCGTGCAAATCCGCGGGCCCGGTTGTGATTACGCTTTCGCCGCCGACGAGGGAGTCCACCAGATAGCCTCCCGAGCGCTGGCCCTGAACGTGGACATCGCGGCGGAGAGCCTTCCCGTTAAATGCGAGCAGCACGAACTTTGTTCCGTCTTTGTCGCGTAACGCGGCGGTTGGGACGAAAACGTAAGTCTGTTTTGTACCGGCATTTTTGTCGTCGCTGGCTTTTGCCTTGAACTGCACGGTTGCATTCATTTCCGGCCGCAGGTAAGAATCCGGTTGCAGAATCTGCACCTTGACTTGAACTGTAGCTTTCTGCCGGTTCGCTTCCGGCGACATTTCGGCGATCTCGCCTTTGTAGGAACGATCCTTGAACGCATCCAGCGTGACGATGCCTTCCTGCTTGGGAGATAGCTTGGCAAAATCGTCCTGCGCGATATCGAGCTCAACCTGGATATCGTTCAGATCCGCCAGCGCAACCACCGATCCGCGTGGGCCGCCTTCCGCTCCGCTGGCAAACTGCGCGGTGACCAGTTCACCTTTTTCCGCGGTGCGTTCCAGAATGGTGCCGCTGACGGGCGCGCGAATCACGGTGGCGTCGAGTTGCGACTTGGCGTACGCCATCTGCCCTTCGGCTTGCAGCAAGTCGCCCTTGGCGCGCTCAATTTCTTCGGAGCGCGGGCCGAGCTGCATGAGCTTGAATGCCCGCTCTAACGAATTCATTCTTTGCTGCGAAGACTCGTATTTGGCGGTAGCGTCATCCAGACTTTGCTTGGAGGCCACTCCCTGTGCAAACAGATCGCGGGTGCGGTCGAGATTGAGCTTGTCATTGACTGCAGTCGCGCGCGCCTCCGACAAATTATGCTCCGCCTGCTCAATCTC
>JBEKED010000308.1:0-4552 GCA_050014035.1 Terriglobales bacterium | reverse complement strand
TCTGGAGACTGCAACGCGCATCGAAGGTAGCGAAGCGGAAAGTGTCGCGCAGGAGTTGGCCACTCGCTTTCGTTCGCCATTCGTTGACCGCGTAGTCCTGGTAATTCAAGGACTCCCCCCTGCCGATTCGGAGGAGGGCGAGCAAGCGTTAGCAACAATTGAAAAGAGACTGGGAGAGGAACCCGGCGTGTCCGGAGTCGTTTCCCGTCTCGATTATCGCGATCCGATTTTCCTAGGCAGGGGAGGAGGAACTTTTGTTCTGGTAGGACTCGCCTCGACCGAGGGTCCCGTCGAGTCGCTCGTCCCTAGGCTTCACGAGCTGGCGAACTCTCTCCAAAACCAATTACGGGGCCGTTATCCGGTGGTGAAGCTCGAGCTGACGGGAGAGACGCCACTAAATTTCGACATCCGGAAAGCTAGCGCCGACGACGTACAACACGCCGAACGTCTCGTGATTCCTGCCACACTCGCACTTCTGCTCGTGGCTTTCGGAAGCTTGGTGGCGGCCCTGATCCCAGTAGCCATTGGTCAGCTTGCTATCGCGACTGCTCTGGCGATTGCAGGATTCCTGGCCCTGCATTGGCACTTGTCCATTCTGGTTCAGAATTTGGCCACGATGCTTGGGCTAGGCTTGGGCATCGACTACGCGCTCCTCATGGTCAGCCGCTTCCGGGAGGCGATTGCTATCGAGCAAAACGGACTCAAAGCCTCTGTCATCGCGGCACGTCAGGCAGGCCATACCCTCCTGATTTCAGCCTCGACTGTGGCCATCGGATTTCTAGCCCTCTTGACCGTTCCCATCAGCGAAGTCAGTTCCATCGGTATTGCCGGATTCCTGGTGGCGGGAATGAGTGTGCTGCTGGCAAATACGTTCGTTCCCGCACTACTGGCAGCTCTCGGTCCGCGAATTAATGCTGGCCGGCTGCCAATCATTGCAAGTTTCGACGAGCACCGGGCAGCGCGTACGGCAGAGCGCTGGAGGCGATGGGGAAAGGTGATTGTCGCCCATCCCTGGCTGGCCATCTTTCTGGCAGGCACACCCTTGCTTCTACTCGCTTCGCAAGCCGCGCATCTCGATACCAGCGTCCCTAGAGGAGATTGGCTGCCGTCCCAGGCGGAATCGGTGCGCGCGCTTCACACCCTGGAACGAATGGATCGGGTTGGCATGGTTTACTCGCTACGCGTGATTCTCGAACTTCCAACCGATTCCATTGCGCAAACCGACGCGGGCTGGAATGCACTCGACCGTTTCAGCAAGCATCTCGCGAGCGACCCTCGTGCGGAGCGCGTGATCTCTCTCACCACGATTGCGGGGAGTGACCGGTCCGCCGTCGGCAACCTCTCGCGAGAGACCTATCGCAGCTTCCTGAGTCGCGACGGACGGGCCGCGCTGGTTGAACTCTTACCCGCGACCTCCGTCTCTTTGAACGATCAGGTCAACTGGGTGCGGGAATTGCGCAAGACTGGCGCGGTCGCGTTCACCGGAGTACCCGGCGCCAGGCTGCGCGTTGGCGGCATTCCAGCGCT
This sequence comes from Terriglobales bacterium, assembly GCA_050014035.1. Lineage (GTDB taxonomy): Bacteria > Acidobacteriota > Terriglobia > Terriglobales > Acidobacteriaceae > Acidiflorens. Next base: position 3,025 of record JBEKED010000308.1, on the reverse strand, counting down.
CACCGCCGATTATCAGATGATTGTCAGGGACCGCTTTGCTTCAGTAGTAGCGCTGGTTGTAGGTGGGACGCTCCTGGCGCTGCTTGCCGGGTTCCGATCGCTCTTCGCCGCGGTGAAGGCCATTGCTCTGAACTTGCTCTCGGTTGCGGCCTCCTTCGGAGCATTGGTTCTAGTGTTTCAGGATGGACACGGAAGCCGCTTCCTGGGAGTTCCTGAGGGAACGGTCAGCATATTTCCCATTGTGCCCATCGTCGCCTTTGCCATCGTCTTCGGACTGAGCATGGATTACGAAGTGTTTCTGGTCGCGCGAGTCCTCGAAGCAAGGAGGAGCGGGCTGAGTGAAATGGAGGCGATCCCCGAAGGGATGGCCAGAACCGCAGGACTGATTACCAGCGCCGCCGCCATCATGATCGTGGTATTCGCGGCCTTCACCTTCGGAAACTTCCTAGTGGTTAAGATGCTCGGATTTACGCTGGCGGTAGCCGTGCTGATTGACGCAACCCTGGTTCGCATTGTGATTGGACCCGCGCTGCTTCGCGTTGCCGGCGATTGGAACTGGTGGCCTGGAGGGCTCCCCGCCACACCCGGCGCACCGGGGATCAACAGCGGCGAATGAGGCAAATCGATACGCCCAGTTCACCGCATTCCGAACCCTCCGTTTTGGGCGGCCCGGATTGGAAGTGCGGGCGGGCGAATTCCAGAGCGTTCCAGGCGATTTCTCTACCCTTCAGACTGCGTGGCGGAGAGTGAGGGATTCGAACCCCCGATACCCTTTCGGGTATGCCGGTTTTCAAGACCGGTGCCATCAACCGCTCGGCCAACTCTCCGCTGCTACAGTTTTACTACAAACTCAATTTATGGCGGGAGGGGGTTCAACAATGAGAGCTAACCGATCCCAAAGGCCGCGAGAGATGTGAGACTCACTCATCGCAAAAAACGCGATGGATCGGGCACACGGCCCGATGATCGCGCACCGGCCTGTTACTTCGTTCCGTTCGGATACACGAGTATCTTGCTGGCTTCCCCCGTTTTCAGTCGGGCCATGGCCTTAGAAAAATCTTTCATCGAGATGCGATCGGTGATCACAGGGTGCAGATCCAGGCGTCCACTTTTCAAGAGCGCGGTCATCTGGTACCAGGTCTGGTACATGCGGCGGCCATTGATGCCTTGAATGGTCAGACCTTTGAAAATGATGTCTTCGGAGAAGTTGAGCGGGATCGGTTTTGAGGTGAGACCGAGCAGCGAGATCCGGCCTCCACGCCGCACGATGTCGAACGCGAGGCGGATGGAATCCGGAACGCCGGCCATTTCGAGAATCACATCGACGCCGAGGCCGCCGGTTTTTTCGGCGACGATGGCGCGCACATCTTCTTTGGAGGGATCGAGCACATAGTCGGCCTTCATCTTCTCCGCGAGCTTGCGACGATGTTCGTTGACTTCGATGGCGAAGATCGTAGTTGCGCCTACGGCTCTGGCCACGGCGATCGAAAATAGTCCGATGGGGCCGCATCCCGTGATGGCTACGGTTTTCGCGGCGATTTCTCCCGCCAGCACGGTGTGCACCGCGTTGCCCAGCGGATCGAGGATAGACGCGTACTCCTGCGGAATCGCTGGGTCCAGCTTCCAGATATTCGATTCGGGGATCACTACGTACTCGGCAAAAGCTCCATCGGTATCGACGCCGATGATCTTCACGTTCTGGCAGATGTGAGCTTCACCGGTGCGGCATAGCAAGCACTTGCCGCAGGCGACGTGCATTTCAGCGGAAACAAAATCGCCTTCTTTTACGCTGGTAACTTCATCGCCGAAAGCGACCACCTCGCCGCAAAATTCGTGTCCCGGGATGAGCGGCGGATGAATCCGGCCCTGGGCCCAGCGATCCCATTCATAGATGTGGAGATCGGTGCCGCAAATGGAAGCGACTTTTACCTTGCACAGAACGTCGGTGCGTCCGTAGCTGGGAATTTTGACTTCGCGAACTTCGGCGCCGGGCGCAGCATCCGGCTTGACCACCGCAAGCATTGTGGTGGTGGAAGTACTGGGCATGAGGCCCCCTTATCGGAAGGAATTAGAAGAGCAAACGAGTCATTTTACACCTCGATCGAACAGGTTGCCGACCGCGCGGGCGGTCTCAGACGGCGGCGACTAACGCAACTTCGTGATCAATTCGCGTTCCGGTGGCCTAGGTTTTGTGCATCCCGCGAGAATGCGTTTTCGGGCTCGCGGTCTTGTAGTCTTCCGATTTCCCGCGCGGAATGCTGAGCGTTCGCCATTGTTCGGAGCGCAGGTGTTTGGCGAGGAAGACGATTTGTCCTATATGTTGCGCGTAGTGGGCGAGCGCGCGGTTGAGCGCCTGCATCACCGTGTGCGGCTCGGAGCGTATGGTCACCGTGCGTTCAACGTCTTCCGGTTGGAGCGAGTCGAGCGTGGAAAACACATGCTCCCACGCTTGCTCCCAGCAGCGCAGAACTTCTTCGCGTGTGGTTTTCTCCGAGACTTCAAATTCCTGATCGCGAAAACGGTCGAGTTTCTCGCCATCGCTGGTGAGGAAGTCGGTGAAGCGCGAGCGCGCATTGCCGGCGATGTGCTTGACCAGGGTCGCGACCGAATTCGATTCCGGATCGAGCGCCACAAAGAAATCCTTCTCCCCTAGCTGAGCCATGGCGGCTTCGCCCATGCGTTTGTGGCCGCGGAACTGGCGTTTCATTTCTTCGAGATAGTGGGTAGCAAGGTCCGGCATGGGAATGCTATTAAAGCTGAGTTCTTTCTTCTGCAATCTGACGTCTAACTTCTAACTTGCCTTTCTATACGTCGCAGGCGACGCGAAAACCGTAGTCCGCATATTTGAACTCCGGTGGAATGCTGGAACGGGCCGCGCAACGCGACATCTTGATGTGGTGACGCCAGGATCCTCCGCGGGATGCGCGCCGCTCGCTGGCTTCGGGGCCGAGCGGATTGCGCTCGGGCGACACCGCATAATACGTCGGCGCGTACCAGTCGCTGCACCATTCGTGCACATTGTCGC
>JBEKED010000307.1:0-4599 GCA_050014035.1 Terriglobales bacterium | reverse complement strand
ACCCCGGAAGAACTCGAATTGCTGACGAAAGAGCGCTGATAAGCTGTCGGCCATCAAAGTTGTCAGTTTTCAGCTCCCGAAGTTGTCATCTTGAGCGCAGCACGAACTTCACGAAGTGAAGTGGCTGCGAGTAACATGGCGGAGAATCGGCTTGGCCGCAGCGGGCCGTCACATCAAAACCGATGGGAGATCGCGGGCACCGTGGAGGATTCGGATGATTTGAATCGGCTTCCTTTCCGGGTCATAGACTATCAAGTAGTTCGAGTACGGATGCACAACCCAAAAGCGAACAGGAAGTGAAGTCAAGTCTTTCCTCGCTCGACCGGCGCGCGGAGAGCCCGTAAGAAGGTTACAAGCCCGAAGAATTGCTTCTTCAACAAGTTCTGCTGCATCAGGGTTGTCTCGGGATATGAAATTCCAAATCTCGAAGAGATCGCTGATAGCTTCGGGCGTTAATTCATACTTCTCCATCAACCCTGCTGATGGCTGGAGCGCGCTCGTTTTAGCTCGGCTAACTTGGCTCGTACTTCGTCGGGGCCGAACAGTTCGCCACGCTGCGCGGAGGCGTAGCCTTCAGCAATCTTCGTTTGAATCGCCACACGATTCGCGGCTAACCAAGCTTCCTGCTCGTGGAGCATGGAAACGGCCTGCTCCACGAATTCGTCGACGCTTTCGTAGGGGCCGCGCTGGACGTCTTGCTTGATCAACTCCTCGAGTTCGGGCCGAAGGCGGATTTCCATGAGGCTATTCTAACTCACGTCGCAGTTTCCGCTCGCAAATTGCAGGTAATCACGATTCGCGGCCTATTTTGTCTTTCCGATATTGCTATTGTGGGGTTGGTTCGCTACAGCGCACAAAAACATGGTCCCAACTCCCGCGCCAGCTCTTGACAACCGGTCCGGCCGGGTACATGATGAGCCACTTTGGTTCGCGGCTGCTCACGCCTTAGCCAGCAACCACGCTCGCCTGGGAAGATCAGTCCGTCCATACACCAGCGTCGTTGTACCCACAGGAGAAGCCGATGAAACGCTCAGCCCGCTTTCTATTCGTAGCGGCTCTACTTGGAGCCGTCGCCCAGGCTCAATTTCCCTCGCAGATCAAGCACGTCGTGATTGTCTTCCAGGAGAACCGTACTCCCGATAATCTCTTTCAGGGCCTGTATGGCCTCACGGGTTCGAACGGTGTGCCCTATGACATCCAGAACTATTATGTGAACTCCTCGGGCACGCAGGTGCCCCTGATGCCGGTGGGCCTGGCAACCAACTTCGATCTGAGCCACGCTCACAGCGCATTCGTGTCGGAATCAACCGCTGCCACTGCCACCACCCCGCTGGTGCCCGATTGCGGCGGTTCGACAACCGCAGAAGTCTTTGGATGCGCGGCCTCGACGTGGAATCAGTTTATGTACGTCGATGACGCGCAAGCACTGAAGTACAACAATAAGTACGGCAAGGGCACCACCCACATTCTCGATCCCTACCTCGCGATGGCACAACGCTGGGGATGGGCGAATTACATGTACCAGACCAATCAGGGCCCGAGTTATCCCGCGCACCAGTTTATTTTTAGCGGAACCTCGGCCCCCACCGCCAGCGATGATGCCATGGGAACCTTCGTTTCCGAGAACTTCACGCCCAAGGGAGCTTTCGCAGGCTGTCTGGCGAAAACCACCGCTATGAATGACTTGATCAATTCGAGCGGAGTGGAAACTGCTTACGGTGGCGCCTTAGGCGACTTCTGCTACAGCCATGAGAGCATGGTCACGGTGCTGGATACTCCGCCCGTAGGCACGCCTGTTTCATGGAAGTACTACGCTCCGGCAGCGGGTTCGATTTGGGACGCGCCCAGTTCGTTTGCCGCCATTTGCAACCCTAATACCACCGGAAGCAACCCCTACACGGTTTGTAATGGCGGTATGGATTGGTCGAACGTGATTTTCCCCTTCACCGGCAGCTATGGCGCCGTGCCTTTCCTGAATGATCTTCAGAGCTGTGCACTGCCAGAAGTCAGCTGGGTGATTCCCGACGGCAAGTGGTCCGATCACGCCAGTTCCAACACCGGCCTGGGGCCCTCCTATGTGGCCGCCATTGTGAACGGCATCGGAGGCTTCGACGGCAACACCTGCGGATATTGGGCCAACACGGCCATTGTCCTCACCTGGGACGATTGGGGAGGCTGGTACGATCACGAGGCGCCTTGGCTGCTCAAAGCTCCGTGGAACAACTACAACTATGGTTTCCGGGTTCCGCTTATCGTGATCTCGGCTTATACCACGCCGGGACTGGTGAGCACCGTCCAGCCGGAGGATTTCGGCAGCGTTCTGAACATGATGCAGGGCATTTTCTTTGGTACCGCCAACGAGCACCTCCTGGGCTTTGCGGATAAGCGCTCGACCGCCGATCTGCACGAGTTCTTCACCGAAACCACGGCGCAACCGTTTGGCAGTTACATCCCGTCGGTTGAGGACATCACTTACTTCCTTGGTCTTACCGACACCAAAGTCGATGGCAGTGCCCCGGTTCCGCCCGACAACGACTAGGAACGAGCCGTTGGATGATTCTCGCTTCGCGGGCGCCGGGCGCCGAATCTCGGCGCCCGCGAGACTTACGCGGTGAAAACTCTTTCACATTGACGCGGGCAGCCGTTAGGGCGACAATTCTGGCTGGTCCTTGGGGCGAGAAGTCGTTGGGGCGAGAATCACGATTCCAGCTGGCAAGCGGGGGTATTACTATGTTCCGAGAACGTCAACTCTGGACTATTAGCGTTCCGATGATTGCGGTGCTATGCGCACTGCTGCCGATTTCTGCGCGTCCAGCGCTCGGACAAACTTGGACCCCATTTCAAAATGTCATCATTGTTATCCAGGAAAACCGCACGCCCGACAACCTGTTCGGAGCGTCGGGCCTGCCCGGCCTCAACGTGCAGTTGAACACCGTGAAGGGACAAGGTGTGAACATAGGCGACCCGAACGGTCCGGGACTGCCGCATAAGCTCAGTGGCTTTCAGAGGGAAGTATCTGGCCATTACCCTCATTTCGCCTATAACTACGTTACTTCGGGTGCGCAGCCGTATTGGGACCTGGTGGCGCAGTATGGATTCGCGAATTCCATGTATCAGACCAACCAGGGCGCGAGTTTCCCGGCGCATATGTTCCTGGTTTCCGCGACCTCGGCGCCATCCGACACCAGCGATCTGTTTGTTGCCGACAACGGAGTCCGGTTTGAAGAGTACGGATGCGACGCGCCAGCTGGCAACACTGTGCCCACCATCGCGCCCGATGGCACCATGGGCACGGTATATCCGTGCTTTCCCACCTCGTCTCTGATCGATCTGCTGGTGAACGCGGGCCTGAGTTGGCGATATTATGCTGTTTCCAAACAGTCGATTTGGAATACGGCGCTGGCCTTGGAAAATTACTATCAGTCTCCCAACATCGTTCTCAATCCGCCGCAGGTGTTGAGCGACATTGCCAACGGTACGCTGGCGAATGTCAGTTGGGTGACGCCGGGAAAGTCTTACAGCGATCATCCGACGTTTGGATCAGGCGGCCCGGCGTGGGTTGCCTCCATCGTGAATGCTCTGGGGCAATCCCCATACTGGAATAACACCGTGATTCTGGTGACGTGGGACGACTGGGGCGGTTGGTGGGATCACGTTAAGCCGCTCGCGAACAACACTGGCTGGTGTGAGATTATGTGCTACGGCTTTCGCGTTCCGCTGCTCGTAATCTCCGCCCAGACGCCGGCCGGCTATGTCGATAACAACGTCCATGATTTCGGCTCCATCATGCATTTTGTGGAGAACAATTATTCACTCGGGCTGATTGGCCCCGGTACCTGGGCTGACAGCTATGCGGACGATCTAAGCGGCTTTTTCCAGCCGGGGACGCCGGCGCGGGCGTTTCATCCCATCAAAACGCGAAAGCTTACGTCAGCCGAGCTCGCAGACAAGGGTGATCCCGACGATTACTAGGAAGCCGGCCGGCGCGGGCCGCTCTACTCGATCCCCAGTTCCCGCGCTAGAGCTTTCCACTTACTATCCACCAGCGCTCGCGTCTTCGCGTCCATCACGATCTCATCGGGCCAAGGACGTGCGAAGCCTTCGGTCGACCACTTGCGTGTAGCATCGATCCCCATCTTCGACCCGTAGTTCGCCAGCCGAGAGGCGTGATCGAGCGAATCGACGGGACCCAAAGTGAATTGAATGTCGCGCTCGGGATCGATATTATTCAGCACCTTTAAAGTAACGTCGCCCACATCCTGGACGTCCACATCTTCGTCGACCACGAGAATGCATTTCGTAAACATCGCTTGCCCCAGCGACCAGATGGCGTTCATCACCTTGCGCGCTTGTCCCGGATACGACTTGCGAATGGAAACGATCATCAGGTTGTGGAACACGCCTTCAATCGGCAAATTGATGTCCACAAGTTCTGGGATCGTCAGCTTCATCAGCGGCAGAAAAATTCGTTCCACCGCTTTCCCCATCCACGCGTCTTCCTGCGGAGGTTTGCCCACAACCGTAGTCGCATAGATTGGGTTTTTCCTGTGGGTAACGCACGTGACGTGAAACACTGGGTACTCATCCTCGAGCGAGTAG
>JBEKED010000306.1:0-4645 GCA_050014035.1 Terriglobales bacterium | reverse complement strand
TGCGATTCAGGATTTGACGGGAGATGGCAGGCCCGATCTAGTAGCCGCAAGCGCGAATTATTACGGCTCCGGGGACGCAGTAGGCGTGCTGTTGAACACTCTCACATATAAGACGGCGACCACTCTTGCCTCATCTCCCAATCCATCGCAGGTCAATCAGACAGTGACCTTCACGGCAACGGTTACTTCCACGCCGCCTGTTCCCAACGGAGAAGTAGTAACCTTCTACAACGGCCAGACCGAGCTAGGTACAGGAGCGACCACCAACGGAGCAGCCGCTCTAACCACTTCGTTCTCCGAAGCCAAGACCTACACGATCAAGTCGACCTATCCCGGAGACGCCTTCCGCAAACCCAGCGCCGCAACGGTGAAACAAGTGGTTAATCCTTAAAGACTTGGCGTCCGTAACCGCTAAGTCATTGATCCCAAAAGGCCGCGCTAGGAGGGGATAACATGAGGAGGGGCAAACTGGTTTCACTCTACGATTATTTTTCGTTTCGCTGATTCCGAGCTGATCTTGGTTTTGTGAAACTGAAGTACCGCCCAGAAAATCATGCTTTCCGATCCGCGCATCAAACCATCTATAATGATGTATCGGTTCGTCCATGTCCTTGGGGCCAACGATCACTTGGGGCTAAATCAAAAAGGTTGAAGATTAAATTATGTCGACGAAGTTGAAGGTCACTGTCATTGCCAGCTCGCTGGCCATTTTGCTGTTCACGATTGTGGGCGGTTTCGTCAACGTGCGCGCTTCTTCGAATGAGGGCGCGTATCGCCAGCTTTCGGTGTACAGCGAAGTGTTGTCGCGCATTCGCCTGGAATACGTTGAGGAGCCGAATATCGCCGGAGTTACCGACGGCGCGCTGCATGGTCTGCTGGAATCGCTCGACGCCAACTCCAGCTACTTGTCGGCGGAGGAATACAAACACTACAAGGCGATGAAAAGCGGCGGCAAGGCCAATATCGGAGCCGACATCTCGAAGCGCTCGGGATATGCGACCGTGGTCGCGGTCGTTCCGGGAGGCCCGGCGGACAAGGCTGGGATCGAAAACTTCGACTACATCGAGTCGATCGAGGGCAAGAGCACGCACGAAATGTCGCTGGCTGAGATTCGCTCCCTGCTCTCGGGCGAGGTGGGATCGACCGTCAACCTCGCGGTAGTGCGTCCGCGGCGTCCGGAACCGCAAAAGATTGTGGTCACGCGCGACATCGTTGCCATTCCGCCGGTCAGCGAAAAAATGCTGGCTGACGACGTCGGCTACATTCAGGTGGACTCGTTCCCCGAAGGAAAATCGCAGGAAATCGCCGCTAAGATCGCCGACCTGCAAAAGCAGGGCGCGAAGAAGCTGGTGCTCGATCTGCGCAACACGGCCGGGGGCGTGGAATCCGAGGGCGTTGCCACCGCTAATCTTTTTCTGGACCACGGAACGATTACTTATTTGCAGGGGCAGAAGTATCCTCGCGAGGCTTTCAACGCCGATCCCGCAAAGGACATCACCAAGCTTCCCGTAGCAGTGCTGGTGAATCGGGGCACAGCCGGACCCGCCGAAATTGTGGCCTCCGCCATTCTCGAAAACGCGCGCGGCGACGTCGTGGGAGACAAGACTTTCGGCGATGGCTCGGTGCAAAAACTGATCGAAATGCCGGACAGCTCCGCGCTGATTCTTTCGGTCGCGAAGTACTACTCGCCGAGCGGAAAAGCGATTCAGGATGTTTCGGTGACGCCAAATGTGCTGGTCGCTGACTCTACGGAAGACGATGGTGGATTGCCCGATGAAGACGATCAGGCAGCTCCCGGCGCCAAGCCTGGCGACAAAAAAGATGAGAAACCGAAGAACCTGCCCGACGATCAACTGAACAAGGCGCTGGAAGTGCTGAAGAATCGGGGAACAAAAGGATAAGACATTTTAGATTTCAGGTTTACGAATCGCTCGCTTCGGCGGGCGATTTTTTTTGTTACCAGGACTTGAGGAGCAAATGCCCTGGGTGAAGCGTTCAGCTTTGAGACCTCGAAGCCTGGCTTTGCGATACCATTCATTATTGCCACCTTGAGACTTTGAAACTTGGCTCTGAAAGTCATCTATCAGCGTCCTCCGACTGTAGAAATTGCGGGACGGAAGTTGGTCGGAGCGGTCGTGTTTGGATTGCTCGTCCTGCTCTCCGCCGCGGTGGGCGCGGCCGCGGGGCTCTTGCTCGTATACTCGACCGACCTGCCGCAAGTTGAGGAACTCGAACGTTACCGTCCCAGTTCGGTCACCGAACTCTACGATGGACGGGGCCGAGTCATCGGCACTTTTGCCCTGCAACGCCGCGTCATCGCCACGTATGACGACTATCCGGAAGTGCTGCGCAACGCGCTAGTCTCGATCGAAGACAAAGATTTCTACCGGCACTCGGGCATCAACATCTGGCGCATCGTCGGCGCGGCTTATCGCGATATCGAATCGGGCGGAAAAGTGCAGGGAGCATCCACGCTCACCATGCAACTCGCGCGCAATCTGTTTCTCTCTCCCGACCGCTCGTTCTATCGCAAAGTGCAGGAGTCGTTGCTCGCGATTCAGATGGAGCGCCGCTTCACCAAGCCGCAGATTTTCACGCTCTACGCCAACCAGATATTTCTCGGCCACGGCGCCTACGGCTTTGAAGCGGCGTCGGAATACTACTTCAGCAAACCGGCCAGGAAACTGACCCTGGAAGAAGCCGCGCTATTGGCGGGACTTCCCAAGGCACCGCAATATTATTCGCCGATCAACCATCCCGACCGCGCCCTCAAACGCCGCAACCTGGTTCTCAATTCCATGCTGGAGGACGGCAAAATCACCGCTGCCCAGGCCGCGGAGGCCAAGAGCAAGCCCATCGTGCTCGACTTACAGAAAGACCCGAATTCACTGGCTCCGCACTATGTGGAGGAAATCCGGCGTTATCTCGAAACGAGATATGGCACCGACCAGGTACATGAAGGCGGTCTGCGCGTCTACACCTCGCTCGATATGGATCTGCAAAAAGCGGCGCGCCAAGCGCTGCTCGACGGCCTAGCCGCTTATGAGCGCCGTCACGGCTGGCACGGCAAGCTTCTCAACGTGATTGCACAGGGAGAGAAGGTCGACAAATACGTGGATCCCGATTGGGATGAGGAACCCGAAGTGAACGGATACATGCACGCCCTGGTCACACAAGTCACGCCGGGCGGCGCGGAGATTCACTTCGGACAGCGCACGTCGACGCTCGCGCCGTCCGATTTGGCCTGGCTTAAGACGAAACTCAAACTCCCTGAAATTCTCCACGTCGGCGACGTTGTCTACATCAAGGTGCTCGCGCTCGATGCTGGTGGAAAGGCGCGCGTCAGCCTGGAGCAGGATTCGGGAACCGAAGGCGCGCTCGTCGCCATCGATAACGCATCGGGAGAAATCAAGGCCATGGTCGGCGGGCGCGATTTCAATCTTTCGAAATTCAACCGCGCCACCCAGGCCTTGCGGCAGGTAGGGTCGTCGTTCAAACCGTACGTTTATACCGCAGTGATTGACCAGGGCGGCAGCCCGGACGACACGATTGTGGACGCACCGGTCACTTTTCAAACTCCCTCCGGTCCTTATTCGCCCCACAACTACGACGCCAAATTTGAAGGCACCATCACGCTGCGGCGGGCGCTGGCGCAATCCAGAAACATTCCCGCGCTCAAACTGGCCGATCGCGTCGGCATCAAGACGGTGATCGAATACGCGCGCCGCTTTGGCATCACGGCCAACATTCCCGCCTATCTTCCGGTGGCACTCGGTTCGGCCGAAATCACCCCGCTGGAGCAGACTTCCGCCTTCAGCGTCTTTCCGAATGATGGCGTGCGCGTCGCCCCGCGCTACATCACCAGGGTGACCGACTACGAAGGGCGCATTCTGGAGGAGGACTTCTCCGATATCAAAGACGTCGTCAGTTCACGCACCGCTCGCATCATGACCTCAATGCTGCGCGAGGTGGTGCTTCATGGCACGGCGGTCGCGGCCGCGAAAATGCCTTATCCGCTGGCCGGGAAAACGGGCACGACCAACGATTTTACTGACGCCTGGTTTGTGGGCTTTTCTCCGTCGCTCACCTGCGGTGTGTGGATCGGCTACGACGAAAAGAAATCTTTGGGCGAAAAAGAGACTGGAGCCCGCGCAGCTTTGCCCATCTGGATACAATTCATGAACGTCGCGCTGGCGGGGAAAGACCCCGGCGAATTCCAACCTGCGCCAGCGCCGGGGAACGCGGCTGTTGCTCGGAAAGTCGATACTCCCGACGTCGCTCCGGGCGACGGCGAAATGCACTGAACCCGGCTCTCAGCGTTCAGCTCTCAGTTGCCAGTAAAACCTTCCGCATCAGTCGTCCGATGCGTACGATTCGATAAAGAGGAAACAACGCTTCCGGCAATCGCACCGCGGCAATATCCCCTGCGCTCGGTGTCCAGACCAGCCGCCACAAGTATCGCCAGCGGTCGCCGCGTCGCTCGCGCAGTTTCAGAATCAGGCGGAAATACTTCGTGGATTCGAAGTCATAGCCTGCGCTGTTTGCGAGACGGCCGGCGAATTCAGCACCCAGAACGGAGGCCTGAGGATCGACTGCAATGATTTCCGCGGCGGGCTTGGGAATCTCCGCCCACAGAACGTTTTTC
>JBEKED010000305.1:0-4646 GCA_050014035.1 Terriglobales bacterium | reverse complement strand
TGACCTGCGGCTGTCCCCCTTCGGCGTCGGCGAGAATGTAAGCGCCCCGAGCCACGCCTGCCGCCGATGCATACTTCGTGCGATCAAACGTCGGCAGCGCCTGACGCGTCAGGGCCAAAGCCACCGGCTCCTTCTTCAGCGTCATAATTATTTTCCACGCTTCCAGCACTTCGTTGGCATCCGCGGGACGAAACGTGATCAGGCCGGGAACTGCTCGCAGCGTAACCAGTTGCTCAATCGGCTGGTGCGTAGGTCCGTCTTCGCCAACTCCGATCGAATCATGGGTGAAGATCCAGATAGACGGTATTTCCATGATGGCCGAGAGGCGAATCGGCATCTTCATGTAATCGCTGAAAATCAGAAAAGTCGAACCGTACGCGCGAATTTTCGACAGCACCATGCCATTCACAATCGCGCCCATGGAGTGCTCGCGAATGCCAAAGTGGAAGTTGCGCGCGTTGTAATGATTCGCTTCAAAATCGCCCACGCCGTCGAAGGTGAGCCGCGTCTTGGTCGAAGGATACAAATCGGCCGACCCGCCCATTAGCCACGGGTGATTCTTGGCAATGGCATTCAGCACCTTCCCCGAGGAATCGCGGGTTGCGAGCCCTTTCGCATCGGCCCCAAATGTGGGCAGTTCCTTATCCCACCCCTCGGCCGGTTGCGCATGCTGCATGCGTTCGAATTGCGCCGCCAGGTCGGGATACTGCGCGCTGTACTTTGCCAACAGCGCATTCCACTGGCCACTTAATTGCCGTCCGCGCTTCCCCATCACGTCGCGGAAATTCTCCCGCACGCCATCGGGAACCAGAAACTTGGCATCTTCGGGCCAACCATAAAAGCGCTTGGTCAGCTTCACTTCTTCTTCGCCCAGCGCCTCGCCGTGCGCTTCCTTTGTATCCTGGCGATGCGGCGAGCCATACCCGATGTGGCTGCGGACGATGATCAGCTTCGGGCGATCCGTCACCCCGAGCGCGTGCGTATAAGCGCCGGCCAGCGCCACCAGATCGTTGGCATCGCCCACCCGCTGCACATCCCATCCATAGCTGGCAAACCGCGCCGCCACATCTTCGTCACACGCCAGATCGGTGTTGCCTTCGATCGTGATGTGGTTGCTGTCGTAGATCCAGCACAGGTTCGAAAGCTTGAGATGCCCGGCCACCGACGCGGCTTCCGACGAGATTCCTTCCATCATGTCGCCATCGCCGCAAATCACCCACATGTTGTAGTCAAACAGTTCGAATCCCGGACGATTGAAGTACGATGCCAGCCAGCGCTCGGCAATCGCCATGCCCACACTGTTGGCGACTCCCTGCCCCAATGGACCGGTGGTGGTCTCCACCCCCGTGGTCACGCCGTATTCGGGATGTCCCGGCGTTTTGCTGCCCAGTTGCCGGAAATTCTTGATCTCATCAATCGATAGCGCCGGCGTCGAAAGAACCTTGCCGTCGGCTGCCACCTCGCGCACGCCCGCCAAATATATAAGGGAATACAGCAGCATCGAAGCGTGACCGTTCGAGAGCACGAAGCGATCGCGATTCGGCCAGAGGGGGTTTTCCGGATCGTAGCGCAGAAACTGCTGCCACAAACAATAGGCGACCGGAGCCAGCGCCATCGGCGTCCCCGGATGCCCCGAGTTCGCCTTCTGCACCGCGTCCATCGAAAGAGTGCGGATGGTATTGATGCACAACTGATCGAGCTGTGCACCGGTGGCAACTGACTGATCACTCACAGCCATGATTGATCTCCCCGGAAGATGAACTGCAGGTTCCCACTAAAAACGTTAGATGACAAACTCGTCGAATGGATACAACTAGCCCAACCGCCCCAGTTTACAACGTCGTCGGGAAAGAAAGCGACACACGAGAGGACGAGCCGCTGGTGGACTTTGAACCTGCTTTGAAAGGGCACCGCTTCACAGCGTTGCGGAAAAAGTCCGTATTGAGGTCGTTTTTGGGTGGCGCAGCGGTTTACCGCTTTTGCTCTTGTTTTTGGGTGGCGCAGCGGTTTACCGCTTTTGCTCTGTTTTTGGGTGGCGCAGCGGTTTACCGCTGCGATCAACGCCCGTTTTTCATCGCCGGCTTTAGCCGCTGCGGGACGGCATTGTTTCCAACTGCACCACTACCCAGGATGGCCACTGCCTTCACTCCGTAGAAAATTGGACGCTGCCCATTCGCAGCACACGCAGCACCTCTTCAGGTGTGAAAGGTCTTATCCTTGCTGATTCTGTGTTGCAGCGTCGAGGCCAACTCGTCCACATCCGTGGCCGACAGATGCAACACTTCCCCTTCCAGCATCGGAATGCGGTTGGTTCCGATCGCGTCCCGCCGTACCTGAATCATCAAAGCCTGCAGTACTTGGGGATCGTATTTTTGCGGTGTCATGCGGATCAGCTCCTGCAGCGCCCCTCCCACCGACAAACGTTGGCGGTAGGGCCGTTCGCTGATCATCGCGTCAAAGGTTTCGGCCAGAGCCACAATGCGCACGGCCTGCGGAATGTCGTCCCCATGCAAGCCGTCCGGATATCCCGATCCGTCGGCGCGTTCATGGTGCCAGCGCACGATCTCCGGAATCTGTGGCCAGGGAAACTGCACCTGACTGACGATTTCATGGCCAATGATCGTGTGATCCCTCATATCGCGGGACTCTTCCGCGTCGAGCTGCGAAGCTTTTCCCAGCAGCCGCTTATCCACCGCCACCATGCCAATGTCGTGCAGATAAGCCGCCGAGCGCAGCGACGCCACGGCCGCCGTGTCCATGCCCAGCGCTTCGCCAATCGCTTGCGAGTAACGCCCTACGCGCAGCGAATGGCCGTGAATGTTGACGTGTTTCACGTCGATCGCCGTGGCGAACGCTTCCAGCGCGTTGTCATAGAACCCGTGCAGCGAACCCAGCAGGCGAAGGTTTTCCGCAACTCGCTGCGCCAGCGTCTGGCTGAGCGTGTGATTCTGAATCGCCAGCGCCACGTAGTGGCTCAGCATTCGAAAACCTTCGAGCGCCTCTTCTTCGTAGACCGCATCGCCCGCACGCCGTCCCAAAGCAATCAGCCCCGCGAGCTTTCCCCGGACCTTCAGCGGACAGATGCACTTGAACAGTTCGGGCGCAACGTTGCCATTTGAACTCAGAAACACATCGCAGGTGGAGCTGTTGAGCAGCACCGGACCGGTGGCGGCCGTCAGCGTGTGCACGTGGCGCGGCAGCAGAGGAATGAGCGAAGGCTCGGGTAGCAGCGCAAATCCCTGGGCGTCGACCGAGGTCAGCAACGAAGGCCGGTCGCCGAATGAAAACAGAACTCCCTCGCGCGCCCCCGCTGCTTCCATGACGGCCGACAGCATGGTACGGGCGGTTTGGCGGAAGTCGCGGTCCGCCGTTAGTTCGGGCCCCAATTCCGCCAGCGCTTCGACTGTTCTAAAAATCTTCTTGAAATTGGTTCCCTGCAATGCCTCTTGCGGAGGAACATGCGAGAAACCAGAGCCTTATCAGCGTAGCATCGCCATCGTAGCTCGATTGTTGGTTAGTTTGGTGCCCGGAGAACAAGCTTTCGAATCCGACTCTGGGCTATTCTTCGCTCCCACCCGGCTGCCGACTGCCCCGTCTCTGCCCGGTTATCACGGCGCGTCGTGATAGCAGTCACTGCGCCCTTTCGGACCCGCGTAGAAAATAAAACTGGATACGTGTTGTGCGTCATCAGGAATCTTTCCTGGCAGTGACGCACTCGAGCGGCGCACTCCAAAATGAGCCGCGAGCGCGGCGCCAGCCAGGTGCCATAAGCGCAGTTCAATCGAGAGGAGGATCTCGATGAACAACAAAATCTTTGCCATTCTGATTCTGGTTTCCTGCCTTTTTTGCGGTCTGGCCCTATCCCAAACAGGTACGAAAAAGAAGAGACCACTTCCCTATGAATACGGCCGGGTCGTCATCGATAACTACTCCCAGAAAGCGGACCTTGCGCCCGTCGTCTTTGAACATTGGATCCACCGCTCCATGTTCACCTGCCGCGTCTGTCACGTCGACATCGGCTTTGCCATGAAAGCCGGAGCCACCGACATCAAGGCGGCTGACAACGCGCGCGGTTATTACTGCGGCACCTGCCATAACGGCAAGATGGTGGCTGACGGAAAACCCGTCTTCGCCGCCTGCTCCAGAAAGTTCAACTTGGACGACGAGAAGAGATGCCAGCGCTGCCACTCCTATGGTCTCAAAGTCGCATCCGATTTCGACTTCTTCCAATTCAGTCAACCGCTTCCCAAAGAACGCTTCGGGAACGGCTTGGATTGGGAAAAATCGGAGGAGTTGGGTCTGATCAGGCCCGCCAGTTTTCTTCCCGGCATCTCCGCCCCTAAGAATTCTCTCGCCCTCCAGAAAGACTTCGCGCTCAACCCGAAAGTTGAGGGCATGCCCGACATCATTTTCTCGCATAAGAAACATACCGTCTGGAACGGATGCGAACTCTGCCACCCCGATATCTTCATGGGCGTGAAACGAGGCGCCGCCAAGTACACCATGGTGGATATATCCGAAGGCAAATCCTGTGGCGCCTGCCATACCACCGTAGCTTTTCCTTTGACCGATTGTCAGCGCTGCCACTCCAAACCGGTTCAGCCCTGAGGAGAGCAAGCCATGCTCTTCAAAGCCATGCTCTTCAA
>JBEKED010000304.1:0-4652 GCA_050014035.1 Terriglobales bacterium | reverse complement strand
CTAATACGAATGCGGGCGGCGGACGCGGCCGAGAAGGTCACGCGGACTAGGCGCGAGTTACTCCAGCCGTATAAAGGAGAATTGCTCGGCTTGATGGTTGAAACCGAACAGCAGGAATTGCGATGGCATCTCGCCGCGATGGTTCCGAGGCTACAGCTCAACACCAAGGAACGAAGTCTTGCGACTTCCCTGTTGATTGGGTATCTGGAAAACCGCAGCTCCATTGTTAAGACTTTTGCTTTACAAGGACTGGCTGAGCTGGCGCAGGATGATCCGAGTCTTCGACCTGGAGTGATCGAGATTCTGCGCGAGGCTACGCGAAACGGTACGCCGGCGATGAAGGCGCGGAGCCGAAAGTTACTGGCTCGGCTGGAAGGTCGAGGGGTCGAGCATTGAGGGTCCCTACGGCAGCTCCCAGCAGGATATTGACATTCGCCAAGCATTCGCCTATGCTGCGCGCATGGCAATTACTCGGCGGCAACGCGAGCTGTATGACTTCATTTCGCGCTTCGTGGCGGAGCACGGTTACTCTCCTTCGTATGAAGAGATCAGAGTAGGCATGGGGCTGAACTCTCTGGCTACGGTGCACAAGCACGTCACTAATCTGGAGAAGAAAAGCCTGTTGACGCGGGATTATAACCGCAGCCGCTCCATCGATCTGGTGCCTCCCAAGGGAAAGCTCAAACAGTCGATGGGAGTGAACACGGCGGTGGTGCTGCCGCTGGTGGGACGGATTGCGGCGGGGCGTCCGATTGAGGCGGTGGAGCACAACGAGACCATCTCTTTGGCCGATTTTGTGCGCTCGAAGGAAGTGTTCGTGCTCGAAGTGCGCGGCGAGTCGATGCAGGACGAAGCTATTCTTGACGGCGACTACGTGCTGGTCGAAAAAACGAAAACCGCGCACAACGGGGATATTGTGGTGGCGCTGATCGATTCGTCGGACGCTACGCTGAAGCGCTTCTTTCGCGAGGGAGAGAATATCCGCCTGCAGCCTTCGAACGCGGCGATGAAGCCGATCATTGTGCCTGCGGCTTCCCTTGAGATTCAGGGGCGCGTAATTGGGGTGCTGCGGAAATATTGACAACACAGAGACGGACGGGCGAGGACGCCCGTCCCTCCACTAAACCTTTTAGCCGATGTGGCGGTCCAGGGCTTTCTGAATGTCGTCTTTGGAGCGGTAGCCTACTAACTGCTCTACTACCTGTCCATTTTTGAAGACTAGCAGGGTCGGAATGCCGGTCACTTTATAGCGCATGGGGGTGGCGCCGTTGCGGTCTACATCCATTTTGCCGACCTTGATCTTGCCCTGATATTCGCCGGCCAGCTCTTCAACGATGGGAGCAATCGCGCGGCAGGGACCACACCATGCGGCCCAAAAATCCAGCAGCACGGGCTTATCGGACTTCAATACATCGGAATCAAAATTAGCGTCGGTGACTTCGACGGTGGTGTTGCTTGCCATTCATCCTCCAGAGGTCTCGGTAACTTCCAGCTCCCCCATGCGAAACGTTTGGTCTCGTCCGGGCGAACCTACTATCCTAGCACTGTTGATTGGATGCGTTCGAAGCTGGGAAGACGCAACCGTTGCCCGGCCCGCGGGCTGAGAGGCAGAACGCCGTAGAATGAGAGTTTTACGCCCATGACGGATTTCGACAATCTGCGAGTCGTACTGGTGGCAGCGCGGAATCCGCTGAATATTGGCGCGGCCGCGCGGGCGATGAGCAATTTCGGAGTGAAGCGATTGCGGGTGGTGAATCCTTACGAACGTGCATTTCGGGAAGCGCGTTCGGCGGTGGGTGCGGCGGATTTGCTGGCAAAGGCGGAGGAGTACGCGAGCGTAGGCGAAGCCGTAGCGGACTGCAAACTGGTGGTGGGCACAACCGCGGCGGGGCCACGGCGCGAGTTGCAGCATCGACTGCTTCGGCTGGAGGACGGCGCGCGGCTGATCAAGCGGCAGTTGCAAGCGGCACCGGTGGCTTTGTTATTCGGCTCGGAAAGAGTGGGACTATCGAATCAGGAAATGAGCCATTGCCATTGGGTTACACGGATCCCGACGCGAGAGCAACATGGTTCGATGAACCTGGGGCAGGCAGTGGCTGTGTGCTTATACGAACTGGTTCGAGGACGGAAGAAGACATCGGCAAGGATTTTGGCGGGGAAGAAAGAAAAAACTCGTCCCACGTCGGGAGACTTGGAACGGCTGACGCAGGCGCTGCTGGAGGTCCTGCGGGCAAGCGGATATGTGAAGCCGCGGACCATTGCCGCGGAAGAAAGATCGCGCCGGCTGCTCCGACGCATGGAGTTGAGCGCCACCGACGCCGAGGTCTGGCTGGGAATGCTCCGGCAGATCGCGTGGAAACTGGGCGTGGGTGAATAAGGGCTATCGCGACGGCTGCATCGAAGCAAAGATGACTTTGCCAATCACCAGCAGCGTCATTAAAGTAATTATGCCCAGCGATATGACGCAGTAGATGCACCATGCGCCCAGTACCATCGATTCGACATCGGCCAGATGGACGGCAAAGGTAAAGGCTCCCGTAGTGAACGGCAGCATCCAAGGATAAGCTCTCCCTAAGGCCAGTGCCGCGAGCAGCAGATATCCGGCGATACCGATCACAGCTACTGGAATCCCGAAAAGCATGGCGAACGGACTGTGATTCACTACGCCGCAGTCCCAGCGCGCATTAATACTGCAGGGCGAAGCCTCGGTGCGGTAATGCTCGCGCAATGCGAGCGAAGATACGACGATACCGGCTACGGCAAGGATAATCAGTACCCATCTCATGCAAGACTCCGACCTTTGTAAAGACTCCGACGTTTGCAAAGCTCCGACGTTTGTAAAACTCCGACGTTGTCATCCCGAGCGAAGCGAGGGATCTGCAGTTCGCCGCAAGATGCAGATCCCTCGCTCCGCTCGGGATGACAACTTGATTTAGGTATTATCCACGATTTCCGCCCAATGAATCGGTGGAGCGAACCAATCAGTAACGCTGCTCTCCGGCCGGGATCGCTACGCTCAGGCGATTCTGCGGCGGAGGCAACGGGCACGTCGCATAGGCGGTAAACGCGCACGGAGGGTTGAACAGGCGATTGAAATCGATCCAAAGCTCGCCGGGCTGGCTTACGCCATGGTCGGGAAATTCAGTGTAGAGAAAGCGTCCGGCGCCGTCGGTCGTGGTTTTGCCGGTGGCGTCCCGGAGAATAAAAAACAACTCGGTCGATTTCGGATCTTCCAGCACCGGCTCCAGGCGGACGACTTGTCCATCGAGGGTGAATTCGGCCACGCCCGGTGCGGGCAAGTGGGTAGTAGTGCCGAGCACGGTTGGAATGTCGAGCGTCTTGGGAGGATCGTAGGGAATCCAGCGCGCGTGGATGCGGTAGGCCGCATTTGGCGCATACCACTTCAGGCCGTGGAAACCGGTGCGGGTGGGAGCTTCCAGATCCTTGATGCGCAGCGCGAACTGGTCGTCGCGATGGATGGCGATGATGGTGAGCGTGCCGATCGTCAGCTTGGTGGGCTTATCGGCGTCATCGGAGAGCAAAGCGTGCTCTTTCGCGGGCTGGCCATCCACGAGAAGGTCCTTTGGAAAACCGCCGGCTGGCGGCAGCAGGCGCAACCCGCCTTTTTCCAGACGCACGGTTGCGATGTGTGCAGGTACCTTGGCCATGATTTGCACGCGGCAGTCTTCCGCCGAACCGAAACTGTTGTCCCCTTCTTTCAACCATCCCAGGGCAATTAGCGAAAGCCAGCCCTCCGGAGCCTGGAGGTTGGCAGCCCGCTTGGCGCGCCAGGCAAGCAGATCGCGCTGCCACGCGGCTTGATCGTTGGAGCCTTGATCGTTGGACTTCTGATCGTTTGAACCCTTGCCGTCTGCAGCCGCAGCGAGCGACTGCGCCAGCATCGCGAGCAGAACGAATGCTGCAGTCAGCAGAAATGCTCTCTTCATTTATAAATCTCCATTACCAGATCATACCGTGCCGGTCGGTTGCCAGCGGCCGCTCTCAGCGCAAGACCTCGGCATTGCCCCTGCTTTATCCCTCCCATAAATTCTTGTTCTTAGCGAAAAGACTTATGCGCAGCAGAAGAAATACCGATTGGACTTGAGCCGCCGCGCTCGCTAAGGTGAGCTTCTAGGATCGGAGAGTCTTTCTGTGCCCGGCGCACACCCGATGAGGATGAAGAAAGCGAGCAAAGAATGGCAGAAGACGCGGTAAAGATGAAAAAGACCCTGGGCCTGACCGGCTTGACGATGAATGCCATGGCGCTGATCGCCCCGGGAGCGTTTCTGTGGCTGACGTTTGCCGGGCAGGCGGCAGCGGGCGCAACTGCACCGTCGATGTGGATGGGCATCGTGTTTGCCACTTTGTTGTGCCTTGCCACCGCTATCTGTTATGCGGAAATGGCGAAGCTGTATCCCAGTAGCGGCAGTTCGTATTACTTTGCCGAGCAATCATTTCTAAATAACGACAAGGCCTGGCCGTACGCGCGGCTGGCGAAATTCATCGTGGGCTGGGGCTCCCATCTTTATTACTGGATCTACCCGGGCGTGATGGTGGGCGTGATTGGAGTGATCTCCGGCTATTTGGTGGGAACGATTTGGCCGAGCTTCATGAGCGCCTCGAATCCCGGGCCGATGTTCATGATGGTGGTG
>JBEKED010000303.1:0-4668 GCA_050014035.1 Terriglobales bacterium | reverse complement strand
CAAACATTTGCACAGAATATGCAGAAAGGGCTACCATCGCCACTTTTCGAGGGAGCCCGAATTTGAGCATGGGCTGCTCAAATCGCTGCGCTGCGAAATTGGAATTGCCCATCGGTTGGGAATCATCCAAGCTGAGACACTCCCTGGGCTCTGCCGGTCGAGGACAGTGCCGCCGCTTTGCAGTAGAGTATGGAGTTACATAATTGCAGGAGTCGCCTTCATGAAACGGATTCACAAAGTTGCTGTTCTGGGCGCGGGCACGATGGGCGCCCGCATCGCGGCACATTTCGCTAACGCGGGTGTGCCTTCGTTGCTGCTCGACATAGTTCCTCCAAACGCGCCTCCGAATGCGGACGGCGCAGCACGTAACCAAATCGCGGCGGCCGGACTTGACGGCGCCAGGAAATCAAAGCCCGCGGCGTTTTTCGAACCATCGCTTTCGCGGTTGGTTACGGTGGGAAATTTCGATGACGACCTGAAACGCCTGGCCGATGTCGATTGGATTATCGAGGCCATCGTCGAGAACCTCGACATCAAACGGTCGCTGCTGAAGAAAGTGGAAGCGATTCGTAAGCCGGGCACGATCGTTACGACCAACACCAGCGGACTTCCGGTGGCGAAGATCGCCGAGGGATTTTCGGAGGACTTCCGGCGGTCATGGTTCGGCACGCATTTTTTTAATCCGCCGCGCTATATGCGGCTGCTGGAGCTGATTCCAACGCCCGATGCGGATCGCGCTTTGATCGACTCCGTCAGCCATTTCTGTGACGCGCAACTGGGCAAAGGCGTGGTGCTGGCGAAAGATACTCCTAACTTTATCGGCAATCGTATTGGCACATTTTCCGTGCTCAACGTGATGCGGCTGATGCAGGAAATGGACCTGACCGTGGAAGAGGTCGACGCGCTGACCGGACAATCCGTGGGCTGGCCGCGCTCGGCCACATTTCGAACGATTGATCTGGTGGGGCTCGACGTTCTCGGACACGTGGTTTCGAACATGACGGCAAACGTGCACGACGAGCGCAGTGAATTGCAGGTTCCCGCTTTCTTTCGCCAGATGGTGGAGCGCAAGTGGCTGGGCGACAAGACCAAGGGCGGCTTCTACAAGAAGGTGAAAAGCCACAGTAAAGACGGAGACGCTAAACACAAAGAAGATGAGCGCATGGCGCTCGACTGGAAGACGCTGGAATATCATCCGCGGCAGAAGGCAAAATTCGCGGCGCTGGAGATGGCGAAAAACGTCGACGACACGCGAACGCGAATTCGCATGCTGCTCGGATTGGACGGCGGCGCGCCGCAGAAAGGCGACAAGGCCAGCGCTTTTCTTTGGACGGCACTCGCGGATTTGTGGACCTATGCCGCCAATCGAATTCCGGAGATTTCCGATTCTGTGGTGGAGATCGATCAGGCGATGCGGCTGGGCTTTGCCTGGGAAATGGGGCCGTTTGAACTCTGGGACGCGGCGGGGGTGGAGGCGACTGTCGCTCGCATGAAGAAGGAGGGGCGTCCGGTCGCGGCCAATGTGGAAAAGCTGCTCGCTTCCGATGCGAAGTCCTGGTATGAGGACGATCCGAAGACCGCATCCGGCCGAGCCTACTTCGACCTAGATCATGGCAGCTTCAAACCGGTTGAAATTCCGGCGGGCGTCTGGTCGGTGGAAGTGGCGAAGAAATCCAACTACGTGGTGAAGAAAAATTCGGGCGCTTCGCTGGTTGACTTGGGCGATGGCGTGGCCTGCATCCAGTTCCACTCCAAGATGAACGCGCTTGGCGCCGATATTATTTCGCTGATCCTGCAGACGCTGAAACCGGGCGGGCCGGGGGATGCGTTCGACGCTTTTGTCATCACCAACGATGCGACGAATTTTTCCGTTGGCGCGAACCTGATGCTGCTGCTCATGTCGATTCAAGAGGAAGAGTGGGACGACGTGGATATGGCGATTCGCCAGTTTCAGGGCATGACGCAGGCCATTAAGTTTTCACCGAAGCCGGTGGTGAGCGCGCCTTTCGGACTGACGCTGGGCGGCGGGTGCGAAATCTCGCTGCATGCGGCCGCTCGCGAGCCACACGCCGAACTCTACATGGGATTGGTCGAAGTCGGAGTCGGCTTGCTTCCCGGAGGTGGTGGGTGCAAAGAAATGCTGCTGCGGGCCGTCGACAGCGCCGCGTCGATTCGTCCAGATGGTCGAGGTGAGTCGGTGGAAGTGATGGAGGCGATGAAGAAAATCTTCGAAGCCATCGCCACCGGGAAGGTTGCAACTTCGGCGGAGGAAGCCCGCGGGCTCGGGTTCCTGTCTAGTTCGGACCGGATCACCATGAACCGCGAGCGCGTGCTCACCGACGCCAAAGCGCGTGCGCTGGAGTTGGTGCGCGCGGGCTATGAGCCGCCGGTGATGCGCACTAACATTCCCGCTCCGGGCGAGAACATTTTGGCCGCGCTCAAGATGGGCGTTTACCTGATGCGGCAGGGCGAGTTCATCAGCGATCACGAGCTGAAGCTGGGCACGAAGATCGCGGAAGTGCTCTGCGGTGGGAACATCACGCCAGGCACTCCGGTTAGCGAACAGTACTTGCTTGACCTGGAGCGGGAGGCGTTCAAATCCCTGTGCGGTGAGAAGAAAACGCAGGAGAGAATTCAGTTCACGCTGAAGACGGGTAAAACGCTGAGAAATTAACTGGAAAGATGGCGTCACAGCCTGTCGCACGGCCACCGGCAAAAGCCGAACTGCGCTCGGCAGGGCAGGTGGGCACCTGCCCTGCATGGGCTTCTAAAATCGCCTGGTTCCGGATGCGGCGTATAATTTCAACACTGAGATTTCGCGAAGGATGGTACGACGAAAATGTCCGCTGGCAATGGCGATTCGACGAAGGGCGCAAACGGCGACGGTTTGAATGAGGTTCTGAAACCGCGGGCAGAGTGGCTGGCAAAGCGGAAGGCCGAAAACGCGGACGGGAATTTCTCGCAAATGCATTACGCGCGCTGCGGCGTGATTACCGACGAGATGCAATACGTCGCGCACCGCGAGAAGATTGCGCCGGAACTGGTGCGCGATGAAGTCGCTCGCGGGCGCATGATTATTCCCGCGAACGTCAACCATCCCGAACTGGAGCCGATGGCGATCGGCGTCGCTTCGCTGTGCAAGATCAACGCCAACATTGGAAATTCGGCGGTTACCTCGAACGTTGATGAAGAGCTCAAGAAATTGCACACGGCTGTGCACTACGGCGCGGATACAGTGATGGACCTTTCGACCGGTGGCGACATTCCTACCATTCGCGAAGCCATCATCCGGCATTCGCCCGTACCGATTGGGACAGTGCCGATTTATGAAGCGATCTCGCGCGTCAAGCGCGTCGAAGACCTTACGGCGAGCGTGATGCTGGAGGTGATCGAAGAGCAGGCGCAGCAGGGCGTGGATTACATGACGATTCACGCGGGCGTACTCATTCAATACGTGCCCATGGTTTCGAAGCGGATCACCGGCATCGTGAGCCGCGGCGGCGCGATTCTGGCGCAGTGGATGACGCATCATCACAAGCAGAATTTTCTCTACGAATGCTTTGAGGATATCTGCAAGATTTTCGCGAAGTACGATGTGAGTTTCTCCCTTGGCGACGGCTTGCGTCCGGGCTGCCTGGCCGACGCTAGCGATGAAGCGCAATTTGCCGAACTTAAGACTTTGGGCGAGTTGACGCGCATCGCGTGGAAGCACGATGTACAGGTGATGATCGAGGGGCCGGGACACATTCCAATTCACAAGATCAAGGAGCAGGTGGAGAAAGAAAACGAGTGGTGCGACGAGGCTCCGTTCTACACGTTGGGGCCGCTGGTCACCGACATCGCTCCGGGCTACGACCACATCACGTCGGCGATTGGAGCGGCGATGATTGGCTGGTATGGCGCGTCAATGCTCTGCTACGTGACACCGAAGGAACATCTTGGGCTGCCCAACGAAAAAGATGTTAAGGATGGAATCATTGCTTACAAGATCGCTGCGCACGCCGCTGACCTAGCGCGCGAGCGTCCGGGGGCGCGTGACCGCGACGACGCGCTCAGCTACGCCCGCTACAAGTTCGATTGGGAGAAGCAGTTTGAACTTTCCCTCGATCCGGAGACGGCACGGTCCATGCATGACGAAACTTTGCCCGAAGACGGATACAAAACCGCAGCGTTCTGCTCCATGTGCGGGCCGAAGTTCTGCTCCATGAACTACTCCAGCAAGGTGGACGAATACAACAAGCAGGTGCATGGACTGGAGAAGAAGGACTACTCGGGGCTGGTGGAGAAGCTGGTTACGATCAAGTAGGCCCCTTTCTGTTTTGCAAAATGGAGATATGTTTCACGTGGAACAATTTTGCATTTCATTCGCCTCTGTATGTACATATATACATGTATATTAGTAGATGTACATTAGCGGGTACGATGGCCCCTAAATGGTTGATAAGGCGCACCTGGCGAAACCCCCGATGGGGTACGGTTTCGTGGAATCCCACCCTAGCGCAAAAAACGCGCCCGGATGGGGCTGCGACGGTTCCCTGGCTTACGGCTCATAAATCTGCACGTAGTCGTAAACGGTGTTGTTCGGCGGGACGGCCCAGTTTCCACCGCCGATACAGTAGAGACGCCCCTTGTAAACAGCAGAACCTGAATCGGTTAGGGTATTCGGCA
>JBEKED010000302.1:0-4695 GCA_050014035.1 Terriglobales bacterium | reverse complement strand
CTCATGACCCAAGAACGCGTACTGATTGTCGAAGACGAGGCGAACGAACGAACCGGGCTGGCGGAGCTGGTTTCAGGATGGGGCTATCGCACCGACACGGCGGCAGACGGGGTGGAGGCCCTGGAAAAAATTCCTGTCTTCGCTCCCTCCATCGTGATCACCGACGTGAAGATGCCCCGCATGGGTGGCATGGAACTGGTAGAGAAGCTGGCCGAGCTGGCGCAATCGATCGCGGTAATCATGGTCACCGCCCAGAAAGCGACCGACACCGCCTTTCACGCGGGACGGTTGGGCGTGCAAGACTACATCGAAAAGCCCATCGACTTCCGCCGGCTGCGCTCCATCCTCACCAACATCGGCGAGATCATCAACACCCGCACCGAAAACGAATCGTTGCGCCGCCGCTTGCGCGACAAAGGCGCGCTCGGATTGCTGGTGGGCGCATCCCCGCCAATGCAGGAGATCTTCCGCCTGATCGAACTGGTGGCGCCGAGCACGGCCTCGGTGCTGATCACCGGGGCCAGCGGCACCGGGAAAGAGCTGGTGGCGCGCACCATCCATGATCTCAGTCCGCGGCGCTACAAACCGTTCGTTCCCATCAATTGTGCAGCCATTCCCGAGACGCTCATCGAGAGCGAAATTTTTGGCCACGAAAAAGGCGCTTTCACCGGCGCGGCCGAGCGCCGCACCGGCTGCTTCGAACTGGCCGAAGGCGGAACCCTGCTACTCGACGAAATTGGCGAGATGCCGGTGGGCACCCAGGCCAAGCTCTTGCGCGTGCTGGAAGACCATAAGCTGCGGCGGCTGGGCAGTAAGGTCGAAACCTCGGTCGACGTGCGCGTGCTGGCGGCAACCAATAAAGTTCCCGACGAGGCCGTGGCCAACGGGGAACTGCGTGAGGACCTTTATTACCGCCTCAACGTTTTCAATATTCATTTACCGGCGCTACGCGAACATAAAGAAGATATCCGCGAGTTAGTCAAGAGCCTGCTCGCGGACATGAACCAGAAGCACGATCGCAAAGTAGCGGATGTAAGTGAGGCCGTGCTGAACCTGTTCCAGAGTTATAGCTGGCCTGGCAATGTGCGCGAACTGCGCAACACGCTGGAACGCGCCGTCATTGTTTGCGAAGCCGGACTGGTCGAAACCAGGCATTTGCCGCCCGGCTTTGGCCAGAGCGTGCGCCCTGTCTTGAACGATCCCGACGCCGTGCATCTCAGCGTGGGCACGACGGTTTCCGAAGCGGAGAAGCTCCTCATCCTGAAAACCCTGCAAGCGACTGGGAACAACAAAACCCGAGCCGCGGAGATGCTCGGCATCAGCTTGAAGACGCTGCACAACAAGCTGAAAGAATACGGCCGCCCGCAGGATGTGCTCGTGACCGCCGAGGGTGATGGATAAGGTGTCAGGTGTCAGGAAAAGCAAGGTCGATTCCTGAGGCCCTTTTTCGATGACTCGTAAATTCATCATCGTGTTCGTGATCACCACGCTGTTCACGGCGCTCGTCGTCGCTTTTTCCTGGATCTACCTGTCGCAATTGCTGCGCCAGCGCCTGCTCTGGGCCGATGAAACCGCTTCCCAGCTCACCAACCAATTGGAGTACGCCGCCAACAAAGCGGTGCCCGATCTCACCAGTACGCGAGTCAATACCGAAAATCCCAAAGCGATGCGGGCCGCCATCACCAGCTATCTGCAGACCGATACCAACCTCAATGACATGCTGGAATCGGTGGTAGGAAATTCCCGCATCATCTACGACGCCGCCATCATTGATGCCAATGGCATCGCCATTCTCGATACCAATCCGGCACTGAACGGTAAGCCGATTGCAGCGCGTGCCCCGCTGAGCCTGTTGCGCGACGCGGGCTTCCGCCACCAGTTGCGGATGCTTTACGCCCCCGGCGCCGTTTATGACGTGAGCATCGGCCTCGAATTGGATGGTCAGGTCTTCGGCAGCGTTCGCGTCGGCGTCGCGACGGTTTTCCTGCGCAACGAACTGACGCCGAAACTGCAGCAGGCGGGTTTCTTTTCCGTGGTTGCGATTTTCTGTTCATTGGTGCTGGCAGCGGTGGTTTCGAATGTCGCCCTCGGCCCCTTGAAGGCCATCAGCCGCAATCTCGACAGCGCGAGCGCGGGAGATCTGTTGCCTGCCGAGGAATCCTCTTCGGAAGATGAAGTTGGCCTGGTGTCGCTGAAGATCGCGCACCTCGGCCGGCAGATTCGCGATACCAATCAGATTTTTTCCGCGCTGAAAGACAACGTCGAGCAGGTCATGACCAAGCTGCAGGACGGCCTCATGCTCTTCACCCGCGATTCGCGAGTGGTGCTGGTGAGCGCCTCGGCGGAAAAATTTCTGGGACGTCCGCGCCGCGAAATTCTGGGGCGCAGCGCCGAAGAAATTTTTTCCGATGGCACCGTTCTCGGCGCTGTAGTGCTGCCCGCATTCCAGAAGCAGCGACCGCTGGTGCAATACGAGTTCGACGCCGTCGATGGCCGCCGGGTGCAGGTATCGCTCGATTTTATTCAGGAAAAAGGCACGCCCATCGGCGCGCTGCTCACCATGCGCGACGCCGAATCGGTGCGCCGCATCGAGGACGAGATTGAAATCTCGCGCCGTCTTTCCGCCAGCGGACGCCTGACTCGAGGCGTGGCCCACGAGGTCAAGAACCCTATCAACGCCATCGTCCTGCACCTGCAGTTGCTGCAAAACAAATTGCAGCAGGACGATCCCGAAACGCGCCGCCACATGGACATCATCGGCAACGAAATCCACCGCCTCGACCGCGTCGTGCAAATCCTGGTGGACTTCACCCGTCCCCGCGACTTGCGGCTCGAAGACGTCGATCTCTGCAAGATTCTAGAGAGCGTGTCGGTGCTGGCCGCGCCCGATGCTGCGCGCCACGGCGTGCACATAGTGCTGGAACTTCCCAACGAAGCTGTAGAGACGGGGCTTGCCCCGTCGCTCGCGGAGGGCAACACGCCGCTCCTGGTGCGGGTCGATTCCGATCTGATGAAGCAGGCGATCCTCAATCTGGTGCTGAACGGCGTGCAATCCATGGCGGCCGGAGGCGCGCTCACGATGAAAGCGCGGCGCGATGACGACATGATTCTCGCCGAAGTGCTCGACCAGGGTTGCGGCATTCCGCCCGAAGCGCAGGAGAAGATCTTCGAACTTTACTACACCACCAAAAGCGACCAGGGTGGCAGCGGAATCGGCTTGGCGCAGACCTATCAGATCATGCAGTGGCACTACGGCTCGGTGGAATTCGATTCCATCGTAGGAGCCGGCACCACTTTTCGCCTGCGTTTGCCCACGGCGGTCGCGAGACCCGAGCGTCAACCGGACCAGGAAATGACGGCGTAAGTTGGCGGCGACACGAGTAGAAGAGGAATCTGGCCAATGATTATCGAAATGCGCACCTATAAAACCAAGCCCGGCAAGCGTGCCGAGTTCCTTGAGATATTCCGCTCCAAGTCTATCCCGGCACACACCGAAATCGGAATGAAGGTCCTCGGCCCATTTCTCTCCATTGAAGATCCCGACACTTTCTTCTTTATGCGCGGTTTTCCAGATCTTCCCTCACGCGAGCCCATGAAGGCAAAGTTTTATGAAGGCGAATTGTGGAAGCGTGAACTGGAGAACGTCCTGATGCCGATGCTGGAGAAGTATGAAGTGGTACTGGTGGAAGACCCCCAGAATCTGATCCACTGGTAGCGGCGGCATGCGCTAGCCCTACACCATGGACGACGACCTCACCCAGTCAATTCGCGAAAGCTACGATCGGCTCGCGGAGGAGTACGCGCGCCGAATTTTCAATGAGTTGCAGCGCAAGGTGCTCGACCGGGAACTCCTCGATCGTTTCGCCGCTGCGGTCGCAGGGCATGGCGACATCTGTGATATGGGCTGCGGACCGGGTCATGTCGCCCGTTATCTGCGCGATGCGGGTGCCAAGATTTTCGGCCTGGATCTTTCTCCGCAAATGTTGGAACAGGCTCGAAAATTGAACCCGGACATTTCCTTCCGCGAAGGAAACATGCTGGCATTGGATCTCCCCGATGGAAGCCTTGCGGGAATCGCCGCCTTCTATGCCATCGTGAATATTCCCCACGAAGCTCTGCCCATTGTGTTTCAAGAAATGGCGCGAGTGCTGCAACCGGATGGACTGCTATTGCTCGCGTTTCACGTGGGCGACCAAACCATTCATGAAAATGAATTGTGGGGTCAACCCATTGCAATGGATTTTTTCTTTTTTCAGACATCGGCAATGCACCTTGAGTTAGAGAAGGCCGGCTTGGCGATAGAAGAAATCATTGAGCGCGAGCCGTACGCCCCGGAAGTTGAGCACCAAAGCCGGAGAGCGTACATTTTTGCCCGAAGGCCGAGCGCCGCAGGAACTCCAAAATGAAGGCATGGCTGCTAATTGCGGTGGCGGGAGTATTCCTTGCGACCGGTGTCCAACTCGCCCAAGCGCAGCCCGCCGCGCCTGCCGGATATATCGGCTTTGACCGCAACGATTATCCCGGCGACGCCAACTTGAAGATCCTCCGCCAGACCTTCTCCTACTCGGGTTACTGGCTGAACAATCCTCCGGGAGCTAAGACCAATTCCTGGACGGGAAAGCGCAAGACCCTCCAGGCGGCGGGTTTCGGTTTTCTGGTTCTGTTCAACGGACGCAGCTACGCCGAGATCAGGCG
>JBEKED010000301.1:0-4701 GCA_050014035.1 Terriglobales bacterium | reverse complement strand
GCGGTTGTCCGCTTCCCGGGGAACGGAGAGAATCGGCTGCTTGGCGTAGACGGGATCGCCCTTTTGCGGCTTGACTGGCTGCGCCGCGCCCGTGTCGAGCGGCGGAAGATATTCTTCCGGCGTGTAGGTTACCAGCGACGACCGGTCAAATGCAGTGCGATCCAGAATTTTTTGCTGGCGCATCCATGCCAGGGAAGTCATCCATATTAGAACCACCGCGGCCGTGTGCAATAAAACAGATTGCGCGAACCTGGACCACGGGAGTTTCTGCTGGACAAAGACGTCGCGCCAGAGATCGAACTCGGGCGAGATCGATGGGACGAGCACGGGGCCAAGCGCGGCCCGAACCTCGGTACCGAATTCCACGCCCTCGGGAGCCCGTTCCACTAATCGTCGCAACAGTTTTTTCTCCAGGGATTCCATCTCGCTCCCTCTTACTTCTAGCCAACTCCCACGATGGCTCCCCGAGGAAGGCGGGATCCGCGGCGTTCTGGCTGGTTCGCCACGGACGGCTACTCCGTTGGACGATTATAGCCGACCGCAGGAGCTTACTGGGGAGACAAAGCGGTAGTGGCTGAATTTGACAACGCGCCCTCAAAACCTGAACCACGAAGGACACAAAGTGCCACGAAGCTCTTTGTTCTCCGGCTTTCCTTCGTGGACCTTCGTGACCTTTGTGGTGGACGTTTTGGCAAAATGAGCCACTACCAGACCAAGCGTTTTGACCCGCTTGGAACCCATAACCGCTATACTGGCTGTTCCGAGGTCGGCATGGCGATTGGTGGCAGGCGCTTCTATGCGCCGCAATTTGCGTGTTTTGTTCTCTTTCTGCTGGCTGGGATGCCGGTTCCCGCACAGACCAATCCCAATCCCCAAAATCAGCATGCGCAGAATCAGGAGCCAACGCGTAAGCGCCAAAATGCGCCCGCCGCTGCCGCGGATTACTCAGGCATGTACAGCTTCTTGCGCGATGGCGAGTTTTTGCAGCTCACCGTCGAGGACCAGGGACACGTGATCGGGTTTGTTTCGCGCTACGCCGGCGCGGAAAGCGATGACGGGTTCGTGGATCATTATTTGAAGTCGGGAAAGCTGGATGGCAACCAACTTGAGTTTACGAGCGAGACCGTGCGTGGTGTGTGGTTCGAATTTCGGGGGACGGTGGAGCGCGGCGAAGGCAAAAGCAGGAGCGACGAAGCGTATTATGTGCTCAAGGGGACACTCGTTGAGAATACTATCGACGAAGCAAAGAAAAATTCTTCTCACGCCCGCGAGGTTATGCTAAAAAGTTTCCCACAGGATTTGACGCCGCCACCGCAGCCGGGAAAGAAGTAGACTGTCAATCGAGTTGCTGAAGCATCGAATTGTCGAACGAGATCTCTCTTAAACCATGGTTGAAAGGAGCGTTTTATGAAGAGCAAGGTTCTGCTGGTAGTCCTCATGTTGGCCTGCGTTTTGCCGCTGGTCGCCGAAGACAAGGAAGAAAAGGTAGATGTCCGCATCAAGCAATCGGAAACCGTGATGAAGGAAATTCTCGGCATGCCGGATGGAATTCCGAAAGATCTGCTCAACAAGTCGTATTGCCTGGTGATTTTCCCGTCAGTCAAAAAGGCCGCGTTTATTGTAGGCGCAAGCTACGGACGAGGACTGATCACGTGCCGCAAGGGACGCGATTTTTCCGGCTCCTGGAGCGCGCCAGCCATGTTTGCGCTGGAAGCGGGAAGCGTCGGTTTCCAAATTGGCGGGGAGGCAACCGACTTTGTGCTGCTGATCATGAATGA
Organism: Terriglobales bacterium; assembly: GCA_050014035.1. GTDB lineage: Bacteria > Acidobacteriota > Terriglobia > Terriglobales > Acidobacteriaceae > Acidiflorens. The sequence goes on along the minus strand of JBEKED010000301.1, from coordinate 2,923 downwards.
CGCGGGCGCAAATTCGGTGATGTCAAGCAAGGTTAAGCTGGGAGCGGATGCCGCCATCGCTGCCGGTCCCGTGGGGCGCGATGCTGCTGCCGCCACCGATATCGTTCTGAAGGCGGAAATTCTGTCGTATTCCAGATCCAAAGGAATATTTGGCGGCGTGTCGCTGGAGGGCTCAACCTTGCGCTCCGACGACGGGGCCAACAAGGTGCTGTACGGAGAAGATCTGAGCGCCAAGCAAATCGTGCGGCTGGGAAAAGTGCCGCCGCCGGCCTCCGCGCAGGGATTGCTCCTTGTCCTGAGAAGGGCTTCTCCGCACCACGTGGCACACAAATAGTTCTATTCGAGCAACTTCAACCTCGACCCCCGGCTTGGGCTTTCGCTCATTCGGGGGTTGTTTTTTGCGACCGGTTTGAAAGGTGTCTCATGTCTGCTGTAGTTTGGATGCTGTGATCCTCGACGCTCTCCATCGCATCGCCAATCACCGTCAGTCGCTCTCTCGCGAAGAGGCGCACAGGGTCATGACCGAAGTGCTCACCGGGCAATGCTCTGACGCGCAGATTGCGGCGCTGCTGGTGGCATTGCATATGAAGGGCGAGACGGTGGAAGAGATTGTCGGATTTGCAGAAGCCATTCGCGCCGCCGCGGTTCCGCTCGAACTCCACGCCAACTCTGTTCTCGACGCCAGCGGCACTGGCCGCGACGCGCTCCGCAATTCACTCATTGATACATGCGGCACCGGCGGCGATGCCAGCGGCACCTTCAACATTTCGACGGCAACGGCTTTCGTCGTCGCGGGAGCCGGTGTACGCGTGGCCAAGCACGGCAATCGCAGCGTCACCTCGAAGTGCGGCTCCGCCGATGTGATGGAAGCGCTGGGCGTGAACATCAACTTGCCAGTCGCACAGATTGCGGCCTGCCTGGAACAAGTTGGGATCGCATTTCTCTTCGCTCCCGCGCTGCATTCGGCGATGAAGCACGTGCAGACTGCCCGCCGCGAACTGCGGCTGCGCACGGTTTTCAACCTGCTCGGTCCGCTGACGAATCCCGCGCGCGCCACTTGCCAGGTGGTGGGAGTCTACTCCGCGGACCTTGTCGAAAAGCTTGCGGAGGCGCTCAGCATGTTGGGTTTGCGGCGGGCGCTGGTGGTGCACGGCAGCGACGGGCTGGACGAAATCACCATCACTGGTCCCACCCGCATCGCGGAAGTGCGCGAGGGACAAGTTCACAGCTACGAAGTCACGCCCGAGGAATTCGGCCTGCAGCGTGCCACGCTCGAAGACATTTCCGGCGGAGACGCCGCTGGCAACGCCGCGCTGATCCGCGAGGTACTTTCCGGAAAGAAATCCGCGCGTCGCGACGTGGTGCTGCTCAACGCCGCCGCCGCCCTGGTCGCCGCCGGACCGGCCGATCATTTACGCGAGGCAGTTCCGCTGGCGGCGGCGGCAATTGATTCAGGGGCGGCGCTGGCAAAGTTGCAAGCGCTTATGGCTTTCACCGAAACCCGCTAATCACCCCAACGTTGTCATCCTGAGCGAAGCGAAGGACCTATGCATTTGTCCGGCGGTAGAGATGCCGCCCGTACCATCCCTCACTCAGATCGCTCCACGTAGGGTTCACGGTAACTACCAACTGCATCTTCTTAATCCGAAGCCAGCCTTTGATCCGTTTCTCGCGGTCAATCGCGTTGCGCACATCGTCAAAGCTCTCGTAATAAGCGAGTCGATCAATCTTGTAGCGCTTACAGAATGCCGATCCGTTTCCAAACTTGTGTTCCCACATGCGCCGGCGAAGGTTATTTGTGATCCCAACATAAAGACTCTGGGAGCGGTTAGTCAGGATATAAACGTAGAAGCAGCGGTGGTCGCCGGAATGCATAGGTCCTTCGCTTCGCTCAGGATGACAGAGCTTGATAATGAACGAAGGCGCCACAAAGCGCAGTGACGAGCAAACATTGGTATGGTGACGAATCGCTGCCCTACTTCACCTCAACCCGCTCCATATACTCCGCCACGCGCACGTTCCATCCGAGCTCTTTCTTCATCCGGTCGCGAAGTTGCGACGATGCTGCGGGCTCGCCGTGAACCAGATAAGTTGTGGACGGTTGGTTCTTGAAGGTTCGCAGCCACTCCAACATTTCCGGCGGATCGGCATGATCGCTGAACTGTTCGAGCGCCGCAATCTGCGCACGGATCGGCACAAATTCGCCAAAGATCTTCACTTCAGGCGCTCCGCTCTTGATGATCGCGCCGCGGGTGCCGGGCGCTTGGAAGCCGATAAAAATTACCAGGTTCTTCGGATCAGGCAGACGCTGCGCCATGTGATGCAGGATCCGGCCGCCGGTAACCATCCCGCTCGACGAAACGATAATCGACGGATAATGACTTTCGTTAATCTTTTTCGACTGCTCGGCGGTCAGCGCAAACGTGAATCCCGGCCACTCGAGAGGCGAGCCGTATTTCTTGATCAAATCGGCGGCGCGCGGCGTGTATTCCTCCGAGTGCTTCAGGAAAACTTCGACCGCCTTGATCGCCATCGGGCTGTCGCAATAAACCGGCAGCCGCGGAGCCTGTCCCGTCTCCATCAGCGTTTTCAGGATGAAGAGAAACTTCTGCGTGCGCTCCACGGCGAATGCCGGAACGATTACGCTGCCCCCGCGCTCGGCCGTCTCGCGAATCAGACGGGCAAGTTCGGGGCGGGGATCGGTGTCGGGATGCTGCCGATTGCCGTAGGTCGATTCCATGACCAGAACGTCGGCCGTCTCACCTTCCTGCGGGCCGGAGTGCACGACCTTGCCGGGCGCAATCAGGCTGTCGCGCACGCGACCAACGTCGCCGGTGAAGAGCAGTCGGCGGCTGCGGCCGTTCGTTTGGAGAGTGACTTCTGCCATGCACGAACCAAGAATATGTGCGGCCGGCACGAAGCG
>JBEKED010000300.1:0-4701 GCA_050014035.1 Terriglobales bacterium | reverse complement strand
CTGCTTGTTTCCATTGCCACCGGGCAAGGAGATCGACGACGCGGTCGAACGGTACAGCGAGACTCTCAAGATGCAAGACGTTCTCGCATCGGCCGACAAGAGCGGGCAAGCGCTTTTTCAAACGCTGATCGGGCCGGCACGAGACTTCGTGAAGAAAGACGCCAAGGTTTTTATCATCCCCGACGGCCGCCTGAACAATTTGAATTTCGAAACGCTCCTGGTTTCCGACGCGGACGCGCCGGAACCAAAGGTGCACTATTGGATCGAAGATGTAACCATTGCGAATGCCAGCTCGTTGCGGGTACTGGCGTCGGCGCCCGCTGAAAAAGAAAAACGCAATCGCAGCCTGCTTTTGGTGGGCGACAGCGTGGCTCCGAACGATGACTATCGCGAGCTGCCCCAAGCGGCGGCGCAAATGAAAAGTGTGGCCAGCCATTTTTCGGCGGCCGACCAAAAGATACTTACGCGAGCGCAGGCGACCCCGTCCGCGTATCTGGCCAGCAGTCCCGAAAAGTTTTCCTACATCCATTTTGTGGCGCACGGAACAGCCAGCCGGCTAAGTCCGCTCGACTCCGCGATTGTGCTCTCGAAGGAGAGCGCACAAGACAACTCCTTCAAGCTCTACGCCCGCGTCATCAAAGGCCAAAAATTGCGCGCCGACCTGGTCACGATCTCGGCTTGTTACAGTGCCGGCGAACGCGCGTACTCCGGCGAGGGCCTGGTCGGCCTTTCGTGGGCCTTTCTCGCAGCCGGCGCCCACAACGTGGTCGCCGCCTTGTGGGACGTCTCCGACGCTTCCACGCCGCAACTCATGGACAAGTTTTACGATGAGCTCAACAAAGGAGCGAGCGCGGATGCGGCTTTACGCACGGCGAAATTGTCATTGCTTCACGGCAAGCAATTTCATAATGCTTTTTACTGGGCGCCCTTTCAGCTCTATGCACGCTTGGGCTGAGACTACAGGTCAAAGGTCGTATTGCCGAGGTTCAATCACTAGAGGTTCACTATCAGGGGAAAAATATGACAAAAGCGGCATACAAAATCGTAGTGTCAGGTTCAGCCTTACTAGTCGTCGCATTCGGGTTGTTGGTTTCAGGAGCAAGTGTAGGTGCGGCCTCGGGAGGCCAGATCACAGGCAGCGTCAAGCTCGATGGCGCCGCTCCACACCAGAAGCCGATTGACATGGCCAAGGAGCCGAGCTGCGCCGCGGTGCATAAAGATAAACCGGTGACCGCGGAAAATGTAGTTGTCAGCGCCAACGGAGCGCTGGCCAACGTCGCTATCTACATCACCCAGGGACTGACGGGTAATGAGCCGGTTTCGTCGCAGACGATCGAGATTAATCAAAAAGGTTGTCAATACGTTCCGCATATCGTGGCCGTCGATGCGGGTCAGCACATGAAGATCGTCAACAGTGACCAGACGTCGCACAACATTTACGCGCAAGCCACCAAGAATCCGAGTTGGAACAAGTCGCAGACTGCGGGAGGCGCGCCTTTGGACGTGACTTGGAATAACGAGGAAGTCGCCATCCCCATTAAGTGCAACGTGCATCCCTGGATGCGCGCCTACATTGTGGTGGTAAAGGGTCCCTATGCGGTGAGCGACGAAAGCGGCGCTTTCAAACTCGACAATCTGCCGCCGGGAAACTACACGCTGACGGCCTGGCACGAAACCTACGGAACCCAGTCTCAGACTGTAACGGTCGCTCCCGGAAAGCCCAGCACGGTCAGTTTCACCTTCAAGGCAAAGTAGAGAGCCTCTTGTGCCGGGTTTGAGGCGCGGTCATTTCAGGATCATGTCAGGATTCCGCAGCGAGCGCCAGCACCGCGCGTTTCGTGAACACACGAATCATCTCGCGACGATATTCCGGAGTCAGCGCCGAGGTCGTCAACGGTTTCGCGGTCCGTGCTGCAAGAACACCAGCGGCTTCGGCAGACTCTTCCGTCAACCGCTTCCCTGCCAGGAGTTCGGTGGCTCCTTTCACCAGCACGGGTGCAGGATTCACGGCGGTCAGCGCGACGCGTGCGTCTTCGATGTGTCCGTTGGAGCGCTTGAGAACGACGGCGACACCGGCAAGCGGGTAGTCAATCGAGCCGCGGACGCGCAGCTTGCGGTAAACGCCGCGATAGCCAGATGAAGATGCCGGCAGCAAGACGCGCGTCACCAGTTCGTCGGATTGCAGCTTGCGGTAATCATCGCCAATGCCCGTGTAGAAGTCCGCAAGCTTTGCGCGGCGCACGCCGGAGGAGTTCGCAATTTCGATTTCCGCGTCAAGGCAGAGAAGCGCCGCCGGAGTGTCGCCGGAAAAAACTGCCCAGCACTTGCTGCCACCCGGCGCGACGTGGCAGAGGTCGCCATCTTTTTTGATACAGAAGCCACACGATTTCCGCCACTGCAATGACTGGTTGTACCAAAGGCAACGTGTGTCGAGACAGATGTTCCCTCCGATGGTTCCCATGTTGCGCAGCACGGGCGAGGCCACGGTTTTCGCGGCTTCTGGGAGCACGGGGTAGCGCGAATGCAATACGTCGGAGCGCTCGATGTCGGTGAGTGGAGTAAGAGCGCCGATCTCGACAGCGCGGTCGGGTTGCGGGCGAATGCCTTTCAGTTCCGCGATGCGGCGGATGTCGAGCACATACTGCGGCTCGAAAAGCTTTTGCTGCATCGAAGGCAGCAGGTCGGTGCCGCCGGCGAGGATGCGGATGTTTCCGGCGTGCTCGGCCAACAGCGCAATCGCGTCCGCAGTGGTGCGCGGACGCAGAACTTTGAACTCGGGGAGGCTCAATCCGCACCTCGTAGCTGCGGCTGCGCCGGTTCAAGTTCGCGCCCGAATTCATGCCGCTTGGGGCCTTTGCCCTTGAAACACAACTCGCCGCCGTGTTCGCGAAATTTTGTTGGGGCAGTGGGGTCCACACCTTCGGTCAGGTTCAGCGGCTTGGCATTCCTCTTCGCGCGCAGCGCGGCCAGTACACGCTCTGGAGTGAACGGCGATTCGTGCAGACGAATGCCCACCGCATCGTAGATCGCATTGGCAATGGCGGGGATGGTGGCCGCGAGCGATCCTTCGCTCGCCTCCTTCGCGCCGAACGGACCTTCTGGGTCGATGCTCTCAACGATGATCGCTTCCACCTCCGGCGACTCGATCGACGACGGGCTACGGTATTCGAGCAGACCAGGGTTCATGAGCAGCCCATCTTTCCAGATCATTTCTTCGGTGAGCGCCTGCCCCATGCCCATCCACACCGAGCCGATCACCTGGCCTTCAACGGAGACGGGATTGAGCGCGCGCCCGCAATCGTGCGCCGCCCAGACTTTGTGGACCGTGACCTCGCCCGTGTCTTCGTCCACACTGACCTCGGCAACTTGTGCGGAGTAGGAGTAGGCCGGCGAAGGTCCAACGCCCGCGCCTTTGTGCTTGCCGCCCCGGGCTTCCTGCGGAGGTGCATACGAGCCAGTGCCACTAAGCGCGCCGTGAAAGTCAATGGCGGCGACTACCGCTTCTTCGAAGGTCAGCGAATCCTTCGGCCCTTCGTCCTTGCGCTTTTGCTGGAGCGAGCCACGGAGGATCTGGCCTTCGACGTGGCCGGAAACGGTGGGGGTTGCGTGGGGACGGGTCTCGGACCCGTCCGAACGGAGCGGAGCTCCGCTGCGCCGCTCCACGCGGTCGTCGCGGAAAACGAGGTCCTCAACCGCGCAGTTCATCTTCTTGGCCGCCGCAGCGGCGATCTGCTTCTTAACTTCTTGCGCAGCGCGCAACGTCGCATTGCCATTCATGAAGGTGACACGGCTGGAGTAGGAGCCGATGTCGATCGGCGTGAGGTCGGTGTCGGCGGCGATCACTCTCACGCGTCCGAGCGAGCAGCCCAGCGTTTCCGCAGCCACTTGCGCGACCATCGTATCGGAACCCTGGCCAATATCCGACGCGCCCGTGTACACAACCACGCCGCCGTCGCGGTCAATTTTGATGTTCACTGTGGAGTGCGGCATGTCGGAGCGGATAATCGAGTTCGCCGCTCCGGATACGTAATGGCTGCAAGCCACGCCCAGGCCGCGGCCGCGCGGCAGTTTGCCCTTGCGTTCATCCCAGCGCGAGCGCGTCACCACCTGGTCAATGCACTCGGGCAGACCGTAGCTCTGCACGCGCAGGCCGTTGACCGTAATGCAGGGAGGCTTAAGCAGATTGCGGCGGCGAATCTCGGCAGGATCCATTTTAATTTTGTCCGCAATTTCGTCGAGCTGCGATTCGAAGGCGAAGCGAACGTTGACCGTTCCGTGTCCGCGCATGGCGCCGCAGGCCGGCTTGTTGGTGAGCACGCGATAGCCGTCGTACTGAATGTTGGGAATATCGTAAAGCGCGCCCAGCAAAGCGCCCGAATAAAGAATAGTGACCACGCCGTAGGAACAGTAAGCGCCGCCATCTTGCACCACGCGCGCCTTCACGGCGGTGATGCGGCCGTCGTTTTTCACCGCGGTCTTCAGGTCAACAATGGTGCGCGGGCGGCCGCGATGCGCCCAAAACACTTCTTCGCGAGTGTAGGTGATCTTCACCGGCTTCTGCGCCGCGCGCGCGGCGATGGCGGCAATAATTTCGATGGGGATCACTTCACTTTTTCCGCCGAAGCCACCACCGACCAGCGGCTTGATGACGCGAATCTGCGCCATCGGCACTTCGAGCACCAGCGACAGCTTGTGTTGCAG